>NZ_BAAAJE010000023.1:0-52983 GCF_039526625.1 Nocardioides aquiterrae | reverse complement strand
CGTCGACCGCGCCGAGGCCCGAGCGCGGCGAGGCGCCGCGGCGGCGGCCCGCGAGCAGCGCGGCCTCCTCGCGGTTCGGGGTGGCCAGCCGGACGCCGGGCACCGGGTCGGCTCCCCGCGGGTGCGGGTCCCACACGACGTGCGGCGTCCGGGCCAGCGCGTCGCGCACGGCCGGCAGGGCGGTGGTCCCGCGTCCGTAGTCGGAGACGAGCACGGCGGACGCGTCGCCGAGGACGTCGAGCGCGCCGAGCGCGGGGGCGCCCGGCGTGCCGCCGCCGGAGTCCAGGCGCAGGAGCGACTGCCCGGCGACGCGGACCCGGCGCTTCACCGGGGTCTCGCCGTGCAGCGGCAGCGCGACCAGCTCGACGCCGGCGTCGGCGACCAGCCGGCGCAGCGCCGTACCCGCCTCGTCGTCGCCGACGGCGGCCACGAGGACGACGTCGGCTCCGTCGCGCGCGGCGAGTGCGGCCGCCAGCGCCGCGCCGCCGGGGCGCTGGTGCTCCTGGAGGTTGTCGAGGACCGGCACCGGGGCGTCCGGCGCGAGCCGGCCCGCGCGGCCGCAGAGGTCCGCGTCGAGCAGGGCGTCGCCGACGACGACGAGCGGTCGGGCCACGTCAGGCTCCTCGCAGCCGGTGGGTCCGCGAGACCCCGACGTCCAGGGTGCGGTCCAGGGCCGCGCAGAGGATGTGCAGGGCGACCAGGTGCAGCTCCTGCACGGTCGCGGTGTACGGCGCCTCCACCGCGCAACTCTCGGTGGACGCGCTCGCCAGCGGGTTCGGCGCCGGCCCGGTCATCGCCCAGACCTCCAGCCCGCACTCGCGGCCGCGGCGGGCCGCGGCGACGACGTTCTCGCTCGTGCCGCTCGTCGACATCAGCACGAGCACGTCACCGGGGCGGCCGTGCGCCTCGACCTGCCGCGCGAAGAGCTCGCTCGCGGGGTAGTCGTTGCAGATCGCGGTGAGGCTGGACGTCTCCGCGGTGAGGCAGATGGCGGAGAACGGCGGCCGGTCCTCGCGGTAGCGGCCGACCAGCTCCGCGGTGAGGTGCTGCGCCTGGGCCGCGCTGCCGCCGTTGCCCGCGGCCAGCAGCCGGCCGCCGCGGTCGAGCACCGCGGCCAGCCGCACGCCCCACTCGTCGGCGACGTCCACGCACGACGCGAAGCCGTCGAGCGCGTTGCGGAGCTCGGCCAGGTGCACGTGGTCGCAGGGCGTGTGCAGGTGTTGCGGCGCCGCGGTCATCGGGCCACCTCCGTCGCTCGGTCGGTGCTGCTCGCCAGGGCGTGGTAGGCGGCGTCGGTCTGGTCGACCACCTGCCGCCAGTCGTAGCGGGTGACCGCGCGCTCGCGGCCCGCCGCCCCGTACGCCGCGCGGCGCTCCGGGTCGTCCAGGAGCCCGCGCACGGCCGCGGCGAGCGCGTCCGGGTCCCGGGGTGGCACCAGCTCGCCGGTGCGGCCGGGCACGACGGTGTCCAGGAGGCCGCCGACCGCGGCGCCCACCACCGGGCGGCCGCAGGCCATCGCCTCGAGCGGCACGATGCCGAACGGCTCGTACCACGGCACGGTCACGACCACGTCGCTGTCGGTGATCAGCCCGGGCACCTCGTCGCGGCGGACGCCGCCGCGGAAGCGGACCCGGTCGGCGACCCCGGCGTCGGCGGCCACCTCGCGCAACCGGTGCACGTGGGGGTCGGCGTCCAGAGCGTCGGCCGCCGGGCCGCCGGCGACGACGAGCTCGACTCCCGGCAGCTGCGTCAGCGCCTCCACGACGTTGCCGATCCCCTTGCGCACGACCACGCGGCCGAGGACGAGCAGCCGGGCCGGGCCGCCGGGGTCACGGCGGTCGGCGGGCCGGAACAGGTCCGTGTCGACCCCGCAGGGGATCACGCTCGCGCGCCCCGGGGCCAGCCCCAGCGAGCGCAGCTCGGCCACCTCGTCGGAGCAGGTGGCGATCACGTGGTCGACGTCGCGGCAGAGTCGACGCTCGTGGTCGATCCGGCTGCGGGGGCTGGTGTCGGCCAGCCCCTGCTGGCGGCGCTTCACCGATCCGAGCGCGTGGAAGGTCTGCGCGACCGGCACCGACGTGCCGCGGGTCGCCCGCAGCGAGGCCAGCCCGCTCATCCAGAAGTGCGCGTGCACGAGGTCGGGCGGCGCGTGCCGCCAGCGCTCGCGGAGGCGGTCGCCGAGCTCGGCGACGTGCGGCAGCAGCTCGTCCTTCGGCACCTCCGCACGCGGCCCGGCGGCGACCAGCTCGACGGCGTACCCGTCGGGCGTCTCGATCCGGTCCGGTCCGGACGGGGTGTCGCGCCGGGTGAAGACGGTGACGTCGTGGCCGCGCCGCGCCAGCCCCGCCGCCAGGGCCGCGACGTGCACGTTCTGTCCGCCCGCGTCGGCGCCGCCGAGGGCGGCGAGGGGGTTCGCGTGCTCGGAGACCAGGGCCAGTCTCATCGGGTCCTCCTTGTGGTCATGCGGGCCGCCGGAGGGCGGGCCCGCTCAGCGTCGCGACGGCCGCGACCACGTCGTCCGGAGTGACCGACGCGAGACAGGGATGGCCGGGCACCGGGCACCGGGTGGCGCGGGTGTCGCGGCAGGGGGCGTCCTGGTCGCCGAGCACGACGAGCGGGACGCCGTACGGCGCCCAGCGCGTGCGGGGCACGGTCGGCGCGAACAGCGAGACGATCGGCGTGCCGACGGCCGCCGCCAGGTGGGCCGGCCCGGTGTTGCCGACGACGACCGCGCGGGCACCCGCGAGGACGCCGGCGAGGCCGGCCAGGTCGGTGCGGCCGCCGAGGTCGCAGGCGCCGGAGCGGCCCGCGACGTACGCCGTGAGCTCCTGCTCCTGCGGCGCACCGGTGACGACGACGCGGTGGCCGTCGTCCTCGAGCCGCTCGGCCGTGCGGCGGTAGCCCGCGGCCGGCCAGGCCCGGGCCGGCACCGAGGTGCCGGGGTGGAGCACGACGTAGTCCTCACCGAGCTCGGTCGGCGGCACCGCGCCGGGCCGCACGGCCAGCCGGCCGTCGTCGGACCCGGGCAGCGAAGCGCCGCAGGCCGCAGCCAGCGACAGCGCGCGCTCCGGCTCCGGCAGGTCGTCGCCGACCCGGTGCCGGACGTCCAGCAGCGAGCCGGGGTAGTCCTCGCTGATCGCGCCGACCCAGGGGATGCCGGCCATCCGGCACACCAGCGCGGTCGGCAGCGGCGACTGGTGGAAGGACGTGAAGACCACCGCCCGGTCGAAGCGTCTCCCGGCCAGGTCGGCGATCAGGGCGCGCACGTCGCCGGGGTCGACCGCGTCGGGCTCGGGGTCGATCCACGGGCTGCGCCAGCAGAGCAGGTCGTCGACGCCCGGCAGCAGCTCGGCGGCCGCCCGGCCCCGGGGCCCGCACAGCAGGGTGAGGGACGCGGACCCGGCGGCGAGGGCCCGGATCGCCGGGCCCGTGACGAGCACGTCGCCCAGGCTGTCGAGACGGACCGCGAGGGTGCGCATCACCCGTCGCCCCGCAGGATCGTCTCCACGGCTTCGGCCAGGCTCGCCGCGACCCGTGGCGCCGCCGCGATCTCCTCCGGCCGGGTCTGCGGGGTGGGCACCAGGTACGCCGGGACGCCGGCCGCCTCCGCCGCCGCGATGTCGGAGCCGATGTCGCCGACCAGGACGCACCGGGCCGGGTCCACGCCGAGCTCGCCGCAGGCCTGCTTGACGAGGCCGGGCGCGGGCTTGCGGCACGAGCAGCCCTGACCGGGGGCGTGCGGGCACACGTAGAACGCCTCGAACGGGCCGAGCAGCTCCTCGACCCTGGCGTTGACCGCGTCCACCTGGCCGCGGTCGAGGCGGCCGGTCCCGATCGCGGACTGGTTGGTCACCACCGCCAGGCGCACCCCGCGTTCGCGCAGCGCGTTCAGCGCGGCCCGCGCGCCCGGGACGGGGGCGACGAGCTCCGGGTCGCCGTTGTACGGGACGTCGTGGACGAGGGTGCCGTCCCGGTCGAGCAGGACCAGGTCCGGGAGACCGCGCCACGGCGCCGCCCGCCGGTGGGCGAGCTCGCCGCGCAGCGCGTGCCAGCACGCCGCGGCCGGGATCGCGGCGCTGGTGAGCAGCATCCGGCGTACCTCCGCGGCGTCGCGGGGGCCGGGGGCGATCCGGGCCCAGGCGAGCTCGGCGGTGCCCGCGAGCCACCCGGCGGCGCCGAGGGCGGCGAGGGCCCGGCGACGGGTCGCCAGACCGGCCAGGGCCAGCAGGCCGGCCGCCGTGGTGGCGGCGTGGCGGCGGATCCGGCCGCGCGGCGCCTGGGCGCGGGTCCACCAGTCCGGGCCGTGGAGCGTGCGCATCAGCCGGTCGTCGGCGTTCCCGGCCTGCTGGCGCAGGCTCGCCCAGTCGTCGGCGGGGCGCACCGGGTGCGTCACCCCGCGGGCCCCCGCGACCACGGTGCCCCGGTCCGCGCCCAGCCGCAGCGCCAGGTCGGCGTCCTCGCGGAACGCCCGCGGGAAGCGCTCGTCGAACCCGCCCACCGCCGACAACGCATCGCGCCGGTAGGTCAGGTCGGCGGTGATCCAGCGGGCGTGCTCGAGCCCGGCGGTCCCCCGCTCCCAGTCGGTGGGCCGCCGGTCCGCGGGCAGCGGGACCCGGACCCGTCCGGCGCTGCCGACCGCGGCGCCGGCGAGCTCGAGGTCGCCGGCGAGCACCTCGAACCAGTCCGGGTCGGGCAGCACGTCGTCGTCGAGGAACGAGACCCACTCCGACCGGGTGTGCCGCCAGCCGACGTTGCGTGCCCGCGCCGGGCCGCCGCCGCCGGACCGGACGACGCGCAGGTCGAGGCCGTGGGCGTCCAGATCCAGGTCCGCGCCACCGGGCCGGTCGTCCACGACGACCACCGGCACGTCGACGGCCCGCGTCTGCTGCGCCAGTGCGGCACCCAACGCGGAGAGACTGGCGCGGCCCACCGTCGGCACGACGATGGACGTGGGGACCGGGGTCATGGCCGGCCCCGCCTCCGGACGAGGAAGGGCCCGATCGCCAGCAGCGTCACCGGTGCCGATCCGAAGCACTCCAGGGCGTCGCGCGGGTCGTCGACCATCGGCCGTCCCGCGGTGTTGAGGCTGGTGTTGACCACGACCGGGAGCCCGGTGCGGCGCTCGAAGCCCTCGAGCATCCGGGCGACCAGCGGCTCGTCGGCGCGGTCGACCGTCTGGACCCGCGCGGTGCCGTCGACGTGCACGACGGCCGGGATCCGGTCGCGCCACTCCGGGGCGACGTCGTGCACGAAGAGCATGTACGGCGAGGGCAGCGGTCCTCGCGAGAACACGGTCGGCGCGCGGTCGGCGAGCACCATCGGCGCGACCGGCCGGAACTGCTCCCGGCCCTTGACGTCGTTGAGCCGCTCGAGGTTCTCGCGCCGGCCGGGGTGGGCGAGCAGCGACCGGTGGCCGAGGGCCCGGGGCCCGAACTCGCTCCGCCCCTGGAACCAGGCGACGACGCCGTCGGCGGCCAGGCACTCGGCGACCTCCTCCGCCACGTCGGCCGGGCGCTCGTAGGGCACCTGGGCGGTGCGCAGGTAGGCCTCGACCTCGTCGTCGGTCCAGCCGCGGCCGAGGTCGGCGCCGGGCATCGGGCGCAGCTCGTCGCCGAGCTGTCCGGCCACGTGGAGGGCGCCGCCCAGTGCGGTGCCGGCGTCGCCGGCCGCGGGCTGCACCCAGACCTCGTCGTACCCGCTGCGCTCCAGGACCCGCGTGTTGGCGACGCAGTTGAGCGCCACGCCGCCGGCCATCGCGAGCCGGGTGCCGCCGGAGCGCTCGCGCAGCCACGAGGCCAGCTCGACGAGCACCTCCTCGAGCCGCGCCTGCACGCTGGCGGCGAGGTCGGCGTGGTCCTCGGTCCACTCCTCGCCGGGCCGCAGCCGCTTGGCCAGCGCCTGCCAGTCGACCGGCAGCGTGCGGAAGCCGCCCGCTCCGTCGTGGTGCACGCGCTCGCGCAGCTCGCCGAGGAAGCGGGGCGTGCCGTACGACGCCATCGCCATCACCTTGTACTCGTCCGACGAGCGCAGGAAGCCGAGGTGCGCGGTCAGGTCCTCGTAGAGGAGGCCGAGCGAGTGGGGCAGCCGCTGCGCGGCGTGCACGGTGAGGTCGGGGCCGCGGTAGGTGCCGGCCAGGTGGCTGCCGCACTCGCCGCGGCCGTCGAGCACGAGCACGTCCACGTCGCCGCCGACGAAGGGTGAGGCGAGCGCGCTGGAGGCGCCGTGCGCGACGTGGTGCGGCACGTGCCGGACGGCCGCCGGGTCGAGCCCGGGCAGCGCGGTCCCGAGGAAGCCGCGCGCCTCGCGCGCATAGGTCTGGCGCAGGTGGTCCCACGGGTCGTCGAGGCCGAGCTCGTCGGCCGGCTCCGCGAGCCCGGGGTCGAAGGAGTAGGTGACGGCGTCCAGGTCCGCGACGTCCAGCCCGGCCTCGGCCAGGCACCAGCGCGCCGCCAGCTCGGGCAGCTCCCAGGCCGCGAACGGCACCGGCCGGTGGCCGTGCTTGCGGCGCGAGAAGCGCTCCTCCTCGGCGGCGGCGACGGTCTCGCCGTCGACGACGAGGGCGGCCGCCGGGTCGTGGAAGAGAGCGTTGATGCCCAGGACCTTCGCCACCGTGGACTCCTTCCGGACGGGTTCGGAATGGCAGTCCGGTGTCCCGGTCGACGCTTCCCAAACGCGCCCCGGCGCTCCGCATGAGTGGGGCCGCCGCGGGAACCGGGGCGCATGCTGATCTCCGTCCTCGGCACCGGCTACCTCGGCGCGACCCACGCCGCCTGCCTGGCTGCCGCGGGCCACGAGGTGGTCGGTGTCGACCGCGATCCGGGCCGCCTCGAGGTGCTGCGCGGGGGACGGGCGCCGTTCCACGAGGCGGGCCTCGACGAGCTCATCGCCGAGGGCGTCGCGGCCGGTCGGCTGCGGTTCACCGACGACCTGGCCGACGTCGCCGGCGCCGACGTGCACTTCCTCTGCGTCGGCACGCCCCAGGTGGGCGACGGCGACGGCGCCGACCTCTCGGCGCTCTGGTCGGTCGCGGACGCGCTCGCGCCGTACCTCGGCGAGCACTCGCTGGTCGTGGGCAAGTCGACGGTGCCGGTCGGCACCGGCGCCCGGCTCCGCGACCGCCTGGGCGCGCGCGTCGCCTGGAACCCGGAGTTCCTGCGCGAGGGCCGCGCGGTGCGCGACACGCTGCGCCCCGACCGGCTGGTGCTCGGCGTCGACGACGACGACGACCACCGCACCCTGCTGCTCGTGTACGCCGACCTGGTGGCCGCCGGGGTTCCGGTCATCCGCACCGACCTGGCCACCGCCGAGCTCGCGAAGGTGTCGGCGAACGCGATGCTGGCGACCCGGATCTCGACGGTCAACCTGCTCGCCGAGGTGTGCGAGGCGTCCGGCGCCGACGTCGGCGACCTCACCACGATCCTCGGCGCCGACCCCCGCATCGGACGCGACTTCCTGGCACCGGGTCTGGGGTACGGCGGCGGCTGCCTGCCCAAGGACACCCGGGCGTTCGTCGCCCGGGCCCGCGAGCTCGGGGTGGGGGAGTCGGCCGCCCTGTTCGACGCCGTCGACCGGGTCAACCTGCACCAGCGGTCCCGGACCGCCGAGCTCGCCCGGTCGCTGCTCCCCGCCGGCGGCGGCACCGTCGCGATCCTGGGCGGGGCGTTCAAGGCGGAGTCGGACGACATCCGCGACTCGCCCGCGCTCGACGTCGCCGGCCGGCTGCACCGCAGCGGCGCGACGGTGCGGCTGCACGACCCGTTCGCCGGCGCGAACGTCCGCCGGGCGTGCCCGGAGCTGACGGTGGTCGACGACGTCGCGACCACCTGTCGCGGCGCCGACCTGGTGCTGGTCCTCACCGAGTGGCCGCAGTTCGCCGCGCTCGACCCGTACGAGGTCGGCGAGCTGGTCTGCCGGCGTACCGTCCTGGACGCCCGCCTGGTGCTCGACCCGGAGAAGTGGGTCGGGGCCGGGTGGGACTTCCGCGCGCTCGGCAGGAGCGCCTGATGCGCGTGCTGCTGTGGCACGTGCACGGCTCCTGGACCACGTCGTTCGTCCAGGGCGGCCACGACTACCTCCTGCCGGTCACGCCCGATCGCGGGCCCGACGGCCTGGGCCGCGCCCGGACCTGGGACTGGCCGGCGAGCGTCCGCGAGGTGACCCCGGAGCAGATGCGGGACCTGGACGTCGACGTCGTGGTGCTCCAGCGGCCCCACGAGCCGGAGCTCGCCGAGCGGTGGCTGGGCCGCCGCCCCGGCCGGGACCTGCCCGCGGTCTACGTCGAGCACAACACGCCCGCCGGCGACGTCCCGGACACCCGCCACCCGATGGCCGGGCAGCGGGCGATCCCGGTCGCCCACGTGACCGGGTTCAACGAGCTGTTCTGGGACTGCGGCTCGGCGCCGACCACGATCGTCGAGCACGGCGTCGTCGACCCGGGCCATCGCTACACCGGTGAGCTCCCGCACGCCGCCGTCGTCGTCAACGACCCGGTGCGCCGCGGCCGGTTCGTCGGCACCGACCTGCTCGCGCCGATCGCCTCCGTGGCGCCGGTGGACGTGTTCGGCATGCGGGTGTCGCTGCTCGACCGCACCCCGCGGCTCACGGCGTTCGAGGACCTG
Organism: Nocardioides aquiterrae; assembly: GCF_039526625.1. NCBI lineage: Bacteria > Bacillati > Actinomycetota > Actinomycetes > Propionibacteriales > Nocardioidaceae > Nocardioides > Nocardioides aquiterrae. The sequence goes on along the minus strand of NZ_BAAAJE010000023.1, from coordinate 44,365 downwards.
CCCCAGGATGCGATGCACGCGGAGCTGCCCCGGCGGCGGGTCTACGTGCACACCGCGCGGTGGACGTCGCTGGGGCTGTCGCTGATCGAGGCCATGCTGCTCGGCATGCCGGTGGTCGCGATCGGGGCGACCGAGGCGCCGTTCGCGGTCCCGCCGGACGCCGGCGTGGTGACGACCCGGCGCGACGTCCTCCTCGAGGCGGTCGCCGCCTTCGTCGGCGACCCGCACCGTGCGGCCGCAGCCGGCCGCGCCGCCCGGCAGCACGCGCTCGACCGGTTCGGCCTGAAGCGGTTCCTGCGGGACTGGGACGCCCTGCTCGCGGAGGCCCGGTGACCGACCAGGTGACGACCGTCGTCGTGACGAGGGACCGCTGGGACGACCTGACGCGGTCGCTGCCGCACCACCGGCCGCCGGTGGTCCTCGTCGACAACGGCTCGACCGACGGGACGCCGGAGCTGGTCCGGGCCGCGTTTCCCGACGTCCGGGTCCTCACGCTGTCGGAGAACATCGGCGCGGTCGCGCGCAACCTGGGCGTCGTGGAGGCGCGCACGCCGTACGTCGCGTTCGCCGACGACGACTCGTGGTGGGCACCCGGTGCGCTCGCCTGCGCCGCCGAGCTCCTCGACGACCACCCGCGGCTGGCGCTGGTCGCCGCCCGGATCCTCGTCGGCCCGGAGGAGCGGCTCGACCCCATGAGCACCGAGATGGCGCGGTCACCGCTGCCCGCCGAGCCCGACCTCCCGGGACCGCCGGTGCTCGGCTTCGTCGCGTGCGGCGCCGTGGTGCGCCGGGAGCCGTTCCTGCTCGCCGGCGGCTTCGACGGTGTCGTCGAGTTCGGCGGCGAGGAGCAGCGGCTCGCGCTCGACCTGGCCGCCGCAGGCTGGGGCCTGGCGTACGCCGACGACGTCGTCGCGCACCACCACCCGTCCGCGCGACGGGGCCCGCAGGACGGCCGCCGCGCGCTGCTGGCGCGCAACGAGCTGCTCACCGCGGTGATGCGGCTGCCCTGGCCCGCCGTGTGGGACACCGCCCGCCGGGGCGTGGCTGCCGGTCCCGCGGAGCGGCTCGGCACCCTGCGGGGCCTGCGCCGCGCGCCCGGCGCGCTGCGCCGCCGCCGCGTGGTGCCGACAGCGGTCGAGCAGCGGCGGAGGATGCTCGGCTAGACACGGGCCGGCACCACGGCGACCACGACGGCGGTGGGGGCAGGAATGCGGCGGCGGTAGCCCGGTTACCTGGGGGCCATGGGTGACGCAACCGAGGACCGCAAGAAGGCGCAGAACTACGCCGAGGGTGACGTGCTGGGCATCCTGTACGCCCAGCACGCCCGGATCCGGGACCTGTTCGCGGAGGTCAAGGAGGCCGCCGGCGACGAGCGCGCCGAGCTGTTCGCCGAGCTGCGCGCGCTGCTGGTGGCCCACGAGACCGCCGAGGAGATGATCGTCCGGCCGATCGTGACCGACGCCGGCGGCAAGGACGTCGCCGACGCCCGCAACGCGGAGGAGGCCGAGGCCACCGAGGTGCTCGACGAGCTCGACGGCCTGGACGTGTCGGACGCCGACTTCGACCGGCTGCTGGCCTCGCTCGAGGCGTCGGTCGACGCGCACGCCGAGGCCGAGGAGAGCGACGAGTTCCCGCTGCTCGAGAAGTCGTGCAGCGAGGAGCAGCGTCTCGGCATGGGCCGGATGTTCCGGGTCGTCGAGACGATCGCGCCGACCCGGCCGCACCCGTCGACGGCCGGCTCGCCGGTGGCGCAGTACGCCGTCGGCCCGATCGCCTCGCTCGTCGACCACGCCCGCGACGCGGTCTCGAAGGTGCTGCCCGGCCGCTCCTAGCTGGTGGCCACCCACCGCGCGAGGGCGGCGTCGACGGACGCCCGGTCGACGGGCTTGGACACGTAGTCGTCCATGCCCGCGGCCAGGCACCGTTCCCGGTCGCCCTCGATGGCGCTCGCGGTCATCGCGATGATCGGCGTGTGCCGATCGGTGCCCTCGCGGCGCCGGATCTCCGCGGTCGCCTCGTAGCCGTCCATGTTCGGCATCTGCACGTCCATCAGCACCGCGTCGTACGCGGTGCTCGCCAGCGCCTCGAGGGCGCCGTACCCGTCGTCGGCGCACTCGGCCTGGTAGCCGAGGCTCTCGAGGATGCCGGTCGCGACCAGCTGGTTGATCTCGCCGTCCTCGACCACGAGGACGCGGCCCCGGCAGGGCGACGGCGTGGGCTCCGCGGCGGCCGCGCGCGGCCGGGCGGCCTGCACCGCGACCAGCCCGCCGAGGGTGGTGCGCAGCCGGCTGAGGGCCACCGGCTTGGTGAGCGCCGCGCCGATGCCGGCCGCCTGCGCCTCGGTGAGCCCGATGTCCGGTCCGGAGGTGAGCAGCACCAGCGGGGTTCCGGCCAGCTCGGGGGAGGCCGCGATGCGCCGGCCGAGCTCGAGCCCGTCCATCCCGGGCATGCACAGGTCGAGCACGCCCAGGTCGTAGGGCCGCCTCTCCCGGACGGCGGCGAGCAGCGCGGCGAGCGCGGCCGGGCCGCCGTCGACCGTGTCGACGGTCATGCCCCAGGCCGCGAGCTGGTCGTGCAGGATCACCCGGTTGGTGTGGTTGTCGTCGACCACCAGGACCCGGAGCCCGTCGAGGCCCTCGGTCGTGGACGGCGGCAGGCTCGCGGGATCGACGGCGGCCTGCAGCGGCACGGTCGCCCAGAACGTGCTGCCCTGCCCGACGGTGCTCGTGACCCCCATCTCCCCGCCCATCGCCTCGACCAGCTGCCGGCTGATCGCCAGGCCGAGCCCGGTGCCGCCGTACTCGCGGGTGGTCGAGGTGTCGGCCTGGGAGAACGGCTCGAACAGGTACGCCCGGTGCTCCTCGGGCACCCCGACACCGGTGTCGACGACCTCGAACCGCACCACGAGGCGGGCGTCCGGGCGGCTCTCGAGCTGAGCCCGGACGACGACCTCGCCGGAGGGCGTGAACTTCACCGCGTTGCCGGCCAGGTTGAGCAGGACCTGCCGGATCCGAGCGGGGTCGCCGCGCAGCGCCGCGGGGACCTCGGGGGAGCAGTAGGCCAGCAGCTCCAGCCCCTTCTCGCGCGCCGGCTCGGCGACCAGCTCGGCGACGTCCTCGACCAGCCGAACCAGGTCGAAGTCGATCTCCTCGAGCTCGACCCGGCCGGCCTCCACCTTCGAGAAGTCGAGGATGTCGTTGATGATCGAGAGCAGCGCACGGCCGGCGGTCTGGACGCCGTCGGCGTACTGCCGCTGGCGCTCGTCCAGCTGGGTGGTGAGCAGCAGGTCGGTGAGGCCGATGACCCCGTTCATCGGCGTCCGGATCTCGTGGCTCATGGTGGCCAGGAACGCCGACTTCGCGCGCGATCCCTCCAGCGCCGCGTCGCGCGCCGCGGCCAGCTCCGCCCGGGCGCGTGCCTCCGACCTCAGCAGCCGGGCGGTCCGCACGAACGCCAGCGCGACGAGCGCGAACATGCTCACCAGCACGGCCACGGCCTTCGGGTCGCGGCTCAGGACGGCGTTGGTCAGCAGCAGCACCGGCGGCACGAGCAGGGGGCCGATCGCGATGCCGAGCTTGCGGAGGGGATGCGCCGGGGCGTCCTCGGCGTCGACGTCCTCCGGCGGCGCGGCTGCGCGCAGCGTGGCGCTCGCCAGCAGGAGGCTGCCGAGCATCCAGCCGACGTCGAGGACCGCGGCGACGAGGCCGTCGGCCTCGAGGACGAGGTAGCCGATGTCGGAGGCGAGCCAGCAGCCGACGCCGGCCGCGAACGGGATGCCGATCGCCTCGCGGGAGGTGCGGCTCAACATGGCGCGCAGCACGAGGGCGAGCAGGACCGCGTCCAGCACCGGGTAGGTGGCCCAGACGAGCCGGACGAACGGCGAGGCGCTCTGGTCGGCGGCGATGTCGTGGATCGAGAACGTCCAGAACAGCAGCACGCTGACGACGATGACGGTGAGGGCGTCGATGACGGCGTCGACGTCGACCCGCCAGCTGCGGCCGCGACGCACGGTCGTGACGACGACCACCGCGGCGCCGAGCCCGAGGTAGCTGAGCAGGTAGGGCACGTCGGCGGCGGAGACCTCGGGCTCCGGACCGGTCCAGTACTCGATCGACCAGATCAGGTCGCCGACGGCCGAGGCCGTCACGCCGGCGCCGACCAGGATCGGCACGAGGCGCCGGACGGCGGGTGCCGTGGCCACGCCGTAGATCGCGAGCGCCGGCCCGAGCCACACGCCCACGAGGTACGTGATGTCGCCGAACGAGGTGAGCGGCGAGACCAGGTGGACGACGACCAACGCCAGCTCGGCCGCCCAGAAGGCAGCGAGGACAGCCGATCGTCGGCTCACGGCGCGATCACCCCCACGGTCTCGTCTGCCGGAGCGTAGCCCACATCTACACTCCGTTTACATGATCGGCACGGGCGACGCCCACCTGCACCCCGGCGTGCGGGTTCTCGACCGGATCATGAAGGCGACCCCGTCGTTCTCGGTCGCGCGGATGACCCCCGAGCAGCTGGAGCGGGCGCAGCGCACGGCCATCCCGGACGGCGGCGTGGCGGGCCTCTTCCTCGGCCGGCTCGCGAAGGGCGTCGACGTCCGCACCACGACCTTCCCCGCGCGGCACGGCGAGCTGCCGCTCCGGATCTACACGCCGGAGTCCTGGTCGCGCGCGCCCCGCCCGGTGGTGCTGAACTTCCACGGCGGCGGCTTCGTGCTCGGCAGCGCGCGGCAGCAGGACTGGGCCTGCGGGATCGTGGCCCGCGAGCTGGACGCCGTGGTGGTGTCGGTGGACTACCGGCTCGCGCCGACCCACCCGTTCCCGGCCGGCGTCGAGGACTGCTACGACGCCCTGCTCTGGACGGCCGCCCACGCCGGTGACCTCGGCGGCGACCCGTCCCGGATCGGCGTGATGGGCGACAGTGCCGGCGGCAACCTCGCGACGGTCGTCGCGATCATCGCCCGCGACGAGGGCGGCCCGGCCGTCGCGCACCAGGCGCTGATCTACCCGGTGACCGACATGACCGACGCGATCGAGCAGGACCCGTCGTACGTCGGCAACGTCCGCGGGATCGTGCTGTCGAACTCCGACATGGAGGTCTTCCACGGGCACTACGTGCCCGACGGGGCCGATCTCACCGACTACCGGCTCTCGCCGATCCGGGCGGCCGACCTGTCCCACCTGCCGCCGGCGGTCGTCGTGGTCGCGGGCCTGGACCCGCTGCACGACAGCGGGGTCCGGTACGCCCAGGCACTCGCCGACGCCGGCAACCACGTGACGGTGGAGGACTTCCACCGGATGCCGCACGGGTTCGTCAGCTTCCCGCACTTCAGCAAGGGCTCCCGGCCGGCGATGGAGGCGGTCGTCGCCTCGCAGCGGGCCGCGCTCAGCTAGGGAGCTCGGCCTCCGGGCAGTCTCGGCCTTCGGGCAGTCTTCGGGCAGTCTCCGGGCAGGCTGGGCGCGCAATTGAACGATCAGCCTGCCGCTACCCGCGGGTACGGCAGTCTCGTCGAGCAATTGCGCGGTCGTGGCCGACCGGAGGCTCGGCGTGGTCTCCGGGCAGTCTGGGCGCGCAATTGAACGGTCAGCCTGCCGCTACTCGCGGGTACGGCAGTCTCGTCGAGCAATTGCGCGGTCGTGGCCGACTGGAGGCTCGGCACGGGATGGGCCGGGACGGTCGCTGCGAACCGACGGCGGCCGCGCTCAGTTGAGGTTCTGCACCAGCTTGCGGCGCAGGGCCATGGTCGCCCGGCTGTGCAGCTGGCTGACCCGGGACTCGGTCACGCCGAGCACCTGGCCGATCTCGGCGAGGGTGAGCCGCTCCCAGTAGTAGAGGGCGACCACGATCTGGTCGCGCTCGGCCAGCTCACGCACGGCCGCCAGGAAGCCGGGCGGCAGGTTGTCGTCGCCGCCGGGCTGGGCGACGGTCGCACGCGGCGCCTCCTCGTCGACGACGGTCTCGAAGCTGACCACGCTGGTGTGCGCGGTCTGGGAGTAGACCTTGCGCAGCTCGCCCACGGTCAGGCCGAGCTCGGCGGCGAGCTCCTTGTCCTTCGGCGGCCGGCCCAGCTCGGCCTCGAGCCGGGTGGTCGCGGCGTCGACGTCGCGGATCTTCTCGCGGATGGAGCGCGGCACCCAGTCGGTCGACCGGAGCCCGTCGACGATCGCGCCGCGGATCCGGGTGACGGCGTACGTCTGGAACTGCAGCCCGCGCTCGGGCTCGAACTTGTCGACCGCGTCCATCAGCCCGAGCACGCCGTCGGAGACCAGGTCGTTCTGGTCGACCGAGGAGGGGAGGCCGGAGCGGACACGACCGGCCACGAACTTCACCAGCGGCGAGTAGTGGACGACCAGGCGGTCGCGCGCGTCGCGATCGCCCTCCTGCTTGTAGCGCTGCCAGAGGGTGTCGACAGAGTGGTCGGTCTCCATCTGGCCCAACCTAGCCTCCGGAGTACTCGAAGTGCCACGGCTCCGCCCGGGTGGCGGGATGCGCCCAGCCGTACGCCGGCGCATGCGCGAGCAGCCACGCGCTCTCGGCGCTGCCGGCCCGCTCGGCGCCGCCGCACAGGTCGAGCGCGACGTCGTCGCCCTGGACCACGCACGGCGGCGTGCCGAGCTGGGCGGCGTACTCGGCGCCCAGCAGCCGGAACGCGACGGCCGCGTCGCAGCGCAGCAGCACCAGCCCGTCGACGGTGGCCGGGCACGGCGGACCGGCGGTGATGCCCAGCACCGGGGCGGGGTCGTACGGCGCGCCGTCCAGGCGCACCTCGAGGTGCACGTGCGGTCCGCTGGTGTTGCCCTCCTCGCCGACCAGGCCGACCTGCTCCCCGGCGGCGACCGCCTGCCCGTCGGTGACGTCCACGCGGGACAGGTGCGCGTACAGCGTCTCGACGCCGCCGCCGTGGTCGATGCGGACCAGGTTGCCGGCCCAGGCGGGGTGCTCCACGGTGACCGTGCCGGCGCCGACCGCGACGACCGGCGTGCCGACCGGAGCGGCGAAGTCGAGGCCGGTGTGCTCGCCGGACGACCAGCGCGAGCCGGCGTCCCCGAACCCGGCGGTCAGGTGGTAGCTGCCCAGCGCGACCGGGAACCCGAACGGCCCGGACGTGGCGGTGTCGGTGGCGATCGCGGCCCCACAGCCGCCGCCGGCGGGGGCGGGGGCGTGGCGGCCGGCGCCGATGCCGACCCGCCGGACGCCGAGCACGTCGCCGGTGAGCGGGCGGACGGCGGCCACGCCGGTGGCCGGGTCGGCGAGCACGACCTGGTGGCCCCCGACGTACACGCCGGTCTCGGCCAGCCCCGCACGGCGGCTGCCGAGGACGACCACGTCGCCCGGCTGCACCGACGAGGTGGGGACGCCGCGCAGCTCCCGGTACTGCCCGGCGGCGTCGGCCGGAGGCGCGAGCTCGGGTCCGGCCCAGGCACCGGCGACCAGGCCGCCGCAGGCGTACGCGGACGGCGCGATGGCCCCCGGCACCTCCGGGAGCCCGACCCGGCGGAACGCCTCGGTCACCGCGCGGACCGCCTCCGCGGACACCACCGTGGTGGGGCCTGCGGTCGCGATGCCGGGGGCGAGGTCGTTGCGCGCGTCGCGGGCGGGTCGCAGGCCGCGCGGGAGGTGGGTGGGGTCGGCGAGGTCGGCCACGGCCGGCGGCACGACCGCGGCCCGGGCGAGACCGCGCAGGTAGTCGTGCCACGCACGCAGCGCGCGTTGGTTGCGCCGGTCCTCGGCGCCCGTGGCGTCGTACGCCGGCAGGAAGTGGGCGCGGCGGATCGCCGCGTCGGCGTACTCCCCGGCGGTGAACGCCGCCTCGGCCCGCACCCGGCGGCGCTCGGCACGCTCCCAGGCCTGCCGGGCCTGCTCGGCGGCGGCGATCTGGTCGGCGAGCGCGGCCTGCACCATGTCGGCTAATGCGCGGGCGGACTCGGCGTCCGCGGCGGCCTCGGCGGCCCGGTCCAGGTCGGAGGTGTGCCCGAGCAGCGCGCCGATCGCGTCGGTCAGGCCGCCGTCGTCGTCGCCGACCCGCTCGCGGAGCCGGGTGGCCTCGGCCTCGGCGGTCTCCGCGGTCGCGGTGACCCGCTCACTCTGCTCGCTGAGGGTGGTGACGCGGGCACGGGCGTCGTCGTACGCCGCGCGGGCGGCATCGACGGCGTCCTGCGCCGCCGCCCGGTGGACGGGAGCCGCGGTCGCGGGGGAGAGGGGTGCCAGCGTCAGGGCCGCGAGGACGGCGAGCGCTGCACCGAGTCGACGGACCATCGGTCAGTCGTCGAGGAAGGCGATCTCCTGGAGGAGCGTCACCCCCGGCACGGGGATGGACGCCGGCGGGGCCGCCAGGGGAGTCGCGGGAGGTGCGGGGGAAGCGGAGGGTACGACGGCGGGCGCGGGTGCCGCCCCGCCCGAGCCCGGGACGCCACCGGCGCCCGCCGTCGTGGGGTGGATCTCCTGCGGCGCCTCCTGGGCCGCGTACGGGGCCACGTCGACCGCGAAGATCGTGCGGACCACGGCCGCCATCTCCTGGAGCAGGCCGACGGCCTCCGTGTGCTCCAGGACCGGCGCCTGGTCGCCGTTCACGATCTTCATCGGGTCCTCCGGGTGGCTGTGTCGCGGTGGTTCAGGAAGCGGCCGTGCCGGGCGGCTTGGGGGGACAAGCCGCCCGACACGGGTACGGGGGTGGATCAGAGAGTGTCGGCGCAGGCGCCGCCCTGCTTGTTGGAGGTGGAGAGACCACCGTTGACGGAGTCGTAGTAGAACCGCTTCCCGGCGGCGTCCGAGGTGGTGCCATCCGGGTTGTAGCCGGTGATGCAGTAGCCACCGACACCAGACGCACCCAACACGACCGTGTAGGCGCTCTTGTCGTTGCTGCGCTTGAAGTCTCCGAACGGCTTCACGTTCGCCCCGTCGGCCGCGGACTCGAGGCCGGATGCGACGCCGTTCGTGACGGTGTCGGCGGCGGCGAAGTAGGCGGCCTTGTCCACGTAGTAGCTCTCCTGGAGGTTGGCGAGCTGCTTGAGGTCGGACTTGACGCCGGCGTCGACGCCCTTCTTCTGCTGGTTGAGGAAGATCGGGATGGCGATGGCGGCGAGGATGCCGATGATGACGATGACGACGAGGAGCTCGATCAGGGTGAAGCCCTGGTCCTTCTCCTTCAGGGACTTCTGCATCCGAGCAAGCATGGGGTTCTCCTGGGGGGTGGGGGTCGTGCGAATCGCGGGGAGCGCGGTCACCCCGGACTCCGGGGGGCCCGACGCTCTTGCCACGGGGAACATCGGTCGGCGAAACCGCCGTACTTGAGGGAAATCGGCAACTTTTTTGCCGACTTCTTCACCCTCCGTAGAGGGGGGCGATCTCGCCGAAGGTCTTCTGGCCCCAGGACGAGCGCACCGGGTCCAGGAAGTACGGCGGCGGGGCGTACCGGAGCCGGCTGTCGTAGTTGTAGTCCTTGAGGTAGCCGGCGCTCCCGCGGCCGACGGCGCCGCGGAACTTCTGTGCGATCGAGCCGAAGACCCGCAGCTTGCCGAGGCAGGACGGGCCGGGCACGCAACCGTTCCCGCCGACGTCGAACTGCTGGACCTCGAAGCTGTGGTTGAGGGTGAGGATGGACGCGTTCACGACCGGGTTCGTGATCGACCCCGGGAGGTTGCTGGTGCCGCGGGTGTAGGTGCACGTCTTGGTCGTCACCCACTTCCGCGTGCTCCGGTCCCAGGTCGTCTGCGTGGTGCAGTGCTCGACCGAGCTCACCGGGTGGTAGATCTGCACGCTGTTGTCGGCGATCAGGCCGAGCGCGTCGGTGCCGTTCTCGCCGCCCTGGTAGGTCAGGTTGCCGGTGATCACGATGTCGTTCTGGGCCGACACCGTCACCCGGCCCTTCAGGGTGCCGTCCACGTAGGCCGTGCCGAGCCGGCAGTCGGCCGCCGCCAGCGTCTGGTTGTAGTCGGTGGCGCTCGGCAGGCTCGCGCCGCCGGACACCGTGCCGAAGACACCGGGAGCGCAGGCACCCGCGGCCGGGAAGGTCTGCGCGGTCGGCGTGCTCTGCACGTAGATCAGGCCGTTCGGCGGCACCGTCAGGTTGTCCTGCGGCCACGGCTTGCTGGGATCACCGCAGCCCGGGGCCCCGACGTTCGCCCCGGTCGAACCGGGGCTCCACACCTTCATGGTCCCGGCCCCGGTGGCGGTCTGCTTGAACTGGATCCGGGTCGCGCCCGTGTACAGGCAGCCCGCGGTGCTCCAGCCCGGCGGCATCGGATCCGGCGCCGCGACGTACTGGCGCAGGTCGCCGGTGCTTTCGGGCAGGTCCACCTCGCTGCGGTACGCGATGCCCTTGTCGAACCGCGGGCTGGCCGTGCCGGTCGAGTTGCCGTTGCGGAAGCAGTACTTCGGGTCGCGCGGGACGCCTTGCACGGGCTTGCACGACGGATCGGAGGTCGTCACGGTGCCGGTGAACCAGGGCCCCTTGGGGCTGGTGCCCGACCCGTCGGTCATCAGGATCGAGTCGTTGGAGTGCACCGGGCCGTTGAGCTTGTCGCCGCCGATGAACGTGATGTCCTCGCAGCCCCTCCGGCCGGCCCAGTAGTACTTCGCGCACTGCGCGTACTTGGCGACGGGGTCGGCGTAGTCCGCGGGGTCGGTCGTCTCGTAGGTGGTGGCGTACAGGAACTCGCCGAAGCCGCCGCGGCGCAGGGTGACCTGGATGGTGCGGGTCACGGTGCCCACCCGTCCGGTGGAGACCAGGCCGATCGTGCCGTTCACCGGCGTGCTGCTGACGTCCACGTCGTAGTGGAACCGCGACGTCGGCGATCCGTTGACCGGAGCCCAGCCGGGCTCGGTGCCCGCTCCCCAGCCGCAGGGGGCGTGCGGTACGTCGAACGCGCGCTGGAGCGCGTCGTTGGCGCAGTCCCACCGGGCGTCCCAGTGCACGTCGCCCAGGTGTACGTGGCCCTTCGCGGGCGTGTCCTGCCAGTAGTTGTCGTCCTTGTTGAGCCGCGCGAGGAAGTCGTCGACGCCCGCCTCGGCCGCCGCGAAGGCCTGGTTCCAGGCCGTGGCGTGCTGGGCCGTCCCGCTCGTCTGCATCGCGTAGCTGAGCGCCACCGAGACCATGAGGACCGCGACCGTCATCGCACCCATCACCATGATCAGGGCGGAGCCCTCGTCCCGGGACCGGGCTCGTGGTGGGCGGGTCATGTCGGCTGCACCAGGAGGTTGATGTCGGCGTTGGGGAGGCGTACCCGCTGCACGGTCGTGACGGTGGGCACGTCGGTCCGCCCGGGCTGGGTGCGCGTCCGGACGACCACGTCGATGCTGGAGATCCGGGGCAGGTTGTCGGTGGTCAGCGTCGTGCCGGTGATCAGGGCCCCGTCGAAGTCGTAGTAGCCGAAGACGGCGGCCGTCGGCCAGACCAGTCCGCGGGCGAGGGTCCGGACGTCGGGGTCCACCGTGCACGTCGCGTCGGTCGCGCGGGTGCAGAAGCGGTAGCCGCCGCCCGCGACGGGAGTCGGCGGGATCCGGGTCTGCCGCAGGATGCCGCTGCCCGGCGTGTGCGGGTCCTGGAGCACCTCGAGGGTGACCAGGCTCGGCCCCTGGCCGGTGTTGTCGAGGTTCGCGTAGAACGTGATGAGCGTGGTGCTCGCCTGCACGATCGCGGTATCGGCGCAGTTCGTGCACGCCTGGTTGTCGAGCTGGTCGGGCAGCACCGCGGTGCGCAGGATCTTCCCCGCCGCCGCCATGCCGGCGTTGCCCTGGATCGAGTTGTCGAGGCGGGCCTCCATGCCGGTGGCGGTGCGCAGGCTCAGGATCGCGATGGCCGAGATCATCGTCGTGAGCACGACGAACAGGCCGCAGGCGACCAGCATCTCCACCACGGACATGCCCTCGTCGCTGGCTGTCGGGGGCCGGCGTCGCGCGGTCACAGCAGCAACACCATGGGGTTGCCGGGTCCGATGCGGACGGTGGCGTCGCCGATGGTCCACGTGCCGTAGGGGAGCGCGACGCGCAGCACGCCCCCCGGGTCCGCGGGCCCGCTCGCGACCTCGGTCGGCGAGGCGGTGGGCGAGTCCGTCGGCGAGGCGGTCGGCGAGGCCGTGTCGGTCGCGGCCGCGCTGGGGCCGGGGACCGGTCCGTCCGTCGCCCCGGTCGTGGTCTCCGCGGTCGCGCTCGGGCTGGGGTCGGGGGCCGCGGCCTGGGCCGTGCCGAGCTGGATGGTCAGGGGTGCCGTGCACGAGCGGTCCGCGGCGTGGACGGCGGTGAGCTGGGTCCCGGGCGCGGTGTGGATCTCGACACCCCCCAGCTGGACCGAGGCGACGGTGGTGGTGCCTCGGGTCACCGCGACCGGAAGGCCGTCGCCGGTCACCGACGGGTTGCCGTCCTCGCAGCCGCCGAGCCACACGCCGTACCCGTCGGGATAGGGCCACAGGTGCTCGATGAGCCGGGTCGACCCGGTGCCGGGCACGGTCTTGACGCCGATCGGCTGGAGCGCGCTGTTGCCGAGGGTCATCGGCAGCGCGGTGACGTCGGCAGGGACGTCGAAGCCGGACGGCGCGCCGATGGTCGCCGTGATCGCGGCCGCGGCGTCGTACTCGATCGACCCGCGCCAGAGCTGACCCGCCTGCAGGTGCGCGACGATGCTCGCCGTCGGGTCGCCCGCGCGGTTCACGAAGTTCGGGTTGGACGCCGTCAGCGTCCAGTCGCCGGCCGGGAGGTGGGCGAGGAGCACGCAGCCGTCGGCGGCGGTCACGCCCATGGCGCTCAGGCCGCCGTTGACCGCGGTCACGGTGACGTTCGGCCGAGGGTGGCCCTCGCTGTCGAGCACCCGCAGCCCGAGGTGGCCGTCCAGCGTCGAGTAGGTCCCCTTGGGCGGGGTCATGATCGTGTCCATCGTGACCGGTGGCCGGGACCCGAGCGCGGGCCACGTCACGTCCACGGAGACGTGCAGCACGACCAGCTCGCTGGAGGAGCCCTGGTCGCACGGCGACAGCTGGGCGTCCGCCGCGCCGATCTGTTCCCAGCGGGCGGTCCGGGTCACGGTGTACGGGACGCCGTCGACGACGATCGGCTGGCCCGCCGTGCCGCCCGGCAGCGGGTTCGCGTTGACGACGACGTTCTGGACCACCTTGTCCGGGCCGCGGGTCACCGAGGAGAACGTGTCGCGCACGATCTCGAGCTCGCGCGACGCGAGGTTGACCGCCTCGATCCGCGACTTGTCGTCGGTGGTGGCGTGGATGGCCGAGGTGAGCACGGACAGGACGGCGGTGCTCATGACGGCGAACAGGCCGAGCGCCACGATGACCTCGATGAGGGTCATGCCGGCGTCCCGAGAACTCGCCTGCTCCACGTCGGTCACCCGATCATGTCGTAGATCTTGAACATCGGCAGGTAGAGCGCCACGATCATCGACCCGACCAGGCCGCCCAGGAAGGCGATCATCAGCGGCTCGATCAGGGCGGTCAGGGCCTCGGTCGTGGACTCGACCTCGGCGTCGTAGAACTCCGCGATCTTGGCGAGCATCTGGTCGACCGCTCCGGACTCCTCGCCCGAGGAGATCATCTGCACGACCATCGCCGGGAACACGCCGTGCTCGGACAGCGGACCGGCCATCGACTCGCCCCGCCGCACCGACTCCCGGACGTCGGTGAGCGCCCGGGTGATCACCACCGAGCCGGAGGTCTCGCCGACGATGTCGAGGGACTGCAGGATCGGGACGCCGGAGCCGAGCAACGTGCTCAGGTTGCGGGAGAACCGGGCCAGCGCGAGCTTCTGGAACAGCTTGCCGAACACCGGCAGCCGCAGCTTGAGCGGGTCCACGACGTTCCGGACCCGCTCGGTCCTGCCGTACTTCCGCCACGCCCAGGTCGCGGCGATCCCGAGGACGACGAACAGGGGGACCAGGAACTTCATCGCGTGCGAGAGGACCACGAGGATCCGGGTCGGCAGCGGCAGGGTGCCCCCGAGGTTCTCGAACATCGACTCGAAGACCGGGACGACGAACGTCAGCAGCGCGATGCACATCAGGATCGCGAGGACGAAGACCACGGCCGGGTACGTCAGCGCGGCCTTGATCTTCGAGCGCAGCTTCACGTCGGCCTCGAAGTTGTCGGCGATCTGCCGCATCGAGGTGTCCAGGAAGCCGCCGGCCTCGCCGGCACGGACCATGCTGATCATCAGCGGCGGGAAGACCTGGGGCTCCCGCTCGAACGCCGCGGAGAGGCTGTGGCCGGCCTCGACGTCCTGCTTCACCCCGCGCAGCACCCTGCGGAGCTCGGGGTTGTCCACCTGCTCGGCCATGATGGTCAGGGCGCGGAGCATGGTCAGCCCGGCGTCGATCATCGTCGCGAACTGGCGGGCGAACACCGCGAGGTCCTTGGTCTTGACCCGCTTCTTGAAGCCGAGGTGGATCTCGCGCTGCATGCCGGTGTTCGCGGGCCGGACCTCGAGCGGCACGTACCCCATCGAGCGGAGCCGGTCGGCGACCGCGGCCTCGGACACCGCCTCGACCTTGCCCTCGCTGAACTTCCCGTGGGCGTCGCGGACCTTGTAGCTGTACTGGGTGGCGGTGGACACGGTCACCGCCACTCGGACGTCGCGCGGGTGACGCTCGAGCCGACGAGGGTCTCGAAGTCGTTGCGGTCGGTGCAGTGCTCGAGGCCCGCCTCGTAGGTGATCCGGCCGCTCCTCACCAGCCCGGCCAGGTGCGCGTTCAGCGTCTGCATGCCGTCGCGGGCGCCGGCCTGCAGCGCGCCCTGGATCTGCTGGAGCTTGTCGTCGCGGATCATCGCGCGGATGCCGGGGTTGCAGACCATCACCTCGACCCCGGCCACCCGGCCGGTGCCGTCCACGGTCTTGACCAGCGTCTGGCAGACGACGCCCTGGAGGGCGGCGGCGAGCTGGGTGCGCACCTGCTGCTGCTGGTCGGCGGGGAAGACGTCGACGACGCGGGTGATGGTGTCCTGGGCCGACTGCGTGTGCAGGGTGGCGAAGACCAGGTGCCCGGTCTCGGCGGCGGTGAGCGCCACCGAGATGGTCTCGAGGTCGCGGAGCTCGCCGACCAGGATCACGTCCGGGTCCTGGCGCAGCACGTGCTTGAGCGCGGCCCGGAAGTCGTGGGTGTCGCTGCCGACCTCGCGCTGGTTGACGATGCAGCCGCGGTGCTCGTGCAGGAACTCGATCGGGTCCTCGATCGTGACGATGTGGCCGCGTCGGCTGCGGTTGATGCGGTCGATGACCGCGGCCAGCGTGGTCGACTTGCCGGACCCGGTCGGTCCGGTGACCAGCACCAGGCCGCGCTTGAGCGTCGTGAACCGCACGACCGCCTCCGGCATGCCGAGGTCCTCGAGCGGCACGATCTCCCACGGGATCAGCCGCATGACGGCGCCGAGGTGCTCGCGCTGCTGGAACACGTTGACCCGGAACCGGGCGTGGCCCGGCACCTGGTAGGCGAAGTCGAGCTCGAGCTCCTCCTCGAACACCTTGCGCTGGCGCTCGGTCAGCACGCCGTACAGCGCGGCGCGGAGCTGGTCGCCGGAGAGCTCGGGCTGGCCCTCGATCGCCTGCATCTCTCCGCGGAGCCGCACGGTCGGGGGTGCACCTGCGGTCAGGTGCAGGTCGGAGCCGCCCTCGCGCAGCACGTGCAGGAGGAGCTCGTCGAGGTCGATGCGGCCGGCGGGCGCGGACCCGTCGGCGGTCGCCGGGGCGGGGGCCGGGTGCGATGCCGGTGCGGGCGCGGCCGCGAGGGGTGCCACCGGCGCGGCCGCCGGCACGGGCCGGGGGACGGGGGTGGCCAGGGGGAGGCCGAAGGTGGGGGCGTCGGTCACGACTGGAACTTCGGAGTCTCCGCTGCCCGACTTGAGGGCGTGACGCGAGACACCCCACCGGAGCCGGCGCCCCGCCGATCAAGCTCCCCGCGCCCTACCTGTCCGCCGAAACCCGACCGACACGCCGATGCGCGCCGGCGTGTCCGTCGGGTTTCTCCGGTCAGCCGGTGAAACCCGACGTGTCGCGCCCCGCTACGCGGCCGCCCCGCCGTCGGAGTACCAGCGGTCCCGTCCGTCTCACCAGTCGCTGGAACTCGAACCTGTCGTGGGAAACCCGACCGACACGCCGATGTGCGCCGGCGTGTCCGTCGGGTTTCTCCGGTCAGCCGGTGAAACCCGACGTGTCGCGCCCCGCTACCCGGCCGCCCCGCCGTCGGAGTACCAGCGGTCCCGTCCGTCTCACCAGTCGCTGGAGCTCGAACCTGTCGTGGGAAACCCGACCGACACGCCGTGAGTCCCCGGCGTGTCGGTCGGGTTTCTCCGGTCAGCCGGTGAAACCCGACGTGTCGCGCCCCCTACGCCACCACTCGGAGGATCTCCTCGATCGACGTCCGCCCCTGCAGCACCTTGCGCCAGCCGTCGTTCTTCAGCGTGGTCATGCCCTGGTCGCGGGCGACCCGAGCGATCTCGTCGGTCGAGGCGCGCGAGACCGCGAGCCGCGAGATGTCCTCGGTGACGGTCATCACCTCGTGCAGGGCCATCCGGCCGCGGAAGCCGGTCTGCGAGCAGGCGGAGCAGCCGACCGCACGGTAGATCGTCGGCAGGCCGGCCTCGGGGTCCCAGTCGAAGCCGACGCGCTGGAGCTCGGCCGCGTCGGGGACGTAGGCCTCCTTGCAACGCTCGCAGAGCGAGCGGCACAGCCGCTGCGCGAGTACGGCGTCGAGCGCCGACCCGACCAGGAACGGCTCGATCCCCATCTCGATGAGCCGGCTGACCGCCGAGGGCGCGTCGTTGGTGTGCAGCGTGGAGAGCACCAGGTGGCCGGTGAGCGCCGCCTCGACGGCGATCTGCGCGGTCTCGTGGTCCCGGATCTCGCCGATCAGCACGATGTCGGGGTCCGACCGCAGGATCGACCGCAGCGCGGAGGCGAAGGTGAGCCCCGCCTTGGGGTTGGTCTGCACCTGGTTGATCCCGGGCAGCCGGTATTCGACCGGGTCCTCGACCGTGATCACGTTGACGTCGGACCGGTTGAGGATGTTCAGCGTCGCGTAGAGCGTCGTGGACTTGCCGGAGCCGGTCGGCCCGGTGGCCAGGATCATCCCGTAGGGCTTGGTGTACGACGCCCGGTAGCGGTCGAAGTTGTCGTCGCTGAAGCCGAGGTCGTCCAGCCCCAGCTGGGTGTTGGAGGTGTCGAGGATCCGGGCGACGATCTTCTCGCCCCACACCGTCGGCAGCGTCGCGATCCGCAGGTCGACCCGGCGGCCCTGGTGGTTCACCGACATCCGGCCGTCCTGCGGGACCCGCCGCTCGGCGATGTTCATGTCGGCCATGATCTTCAGCCGCGAGATCACGCCGTTCTGGATGTTCTTCGGCGACCGGTGGGCGTCGTGCAGCACCCCGTCGATCCGGTAGCGGACCCGCATGTCCCGCTCGGTCGGCTCGATGTGGATGTCGGAGGCGCGGTCGTTGATCGCCTGGTTGATGAGCAGGTTCACGAACCGGACCACCGGCGCCTCGTCGGTGACCTCGGTGAGGCTGGCGAGGTCCTCGCCCTCCTCCTCGGGGGTGAGGTCGGAGGTCAGGTCGTGCAGCTCGCCCTCGGCCCGGTACACCTGGTTGATCCGCGCCTCGATGTCCGCGCGGTTGGCGATCGCGAACCGGATCCGGCTGCGGGTCAGCCGGCTCAGGTCGTCCTTGAGCTCGATGTCGCCGGCCTGCCGGATGCTGACCGCCACCACCAGCTCGCCGTCCTCGCTGGCCAGCGGCAGCACGCCGGCGCGGCGGGCGAACTCCGCGGGCAGCATGCTGACCGCGGCCATGTCGACGGTGAAGTCCGACAGCTCCACGTAGTCCAGCCCCGCCGAGACCGCGGCGGTGCGGACCACCGCCGAGCGGTCCACCCAGCCGCTGTCCAGCAGCACCTCGAGGACCGTCTGGGACCGCTCGCCCGCCGTACGGGTGGCCTCCTCGACCTGGTCCCGGGTGACCAGGCCACCCTCGACGAGGGCGCGAACGGTGTCGCCCGACCGGCGCGCGCGCATGCTCAGTCCTCCGGGATGATCGCGAGGGCGGCCCGCGGGTCCTCGCGGTAGCGCGCGATCAGCTCGGCGGTCGCCTCGTCGATCCGCTGGTGGAGCGCGCGCCGGTACGCCGTGAGCTGCCGCTCCGCCCGCGTCAGCCGGTCGACGGCGTCGGCCACCTGCCCGTCGTCGTGCGGGTCCACGTCGGTCGCCCACATCTCCGTCAGCTCGGGGAGCTCGGGCAACGGCTCCCCGGCGCGCACGCTCACCAGCGCCTGCCGGGTCTGGCCGGTGCCCGTGTCGCCGAGCACCCGGACCAGGTCGGTCAGCGTGAGCGCGTGGTCGCTCGCGGACTCCGCGGCGAGCAGGTCGAGGCGCGCGTGGACCAGGCGGCGCCAGTAGGACACCCGGTCCTCCTCGGCCTCCAGGCGCTGCCGGTACTCGCGGAGCGCCGGGAGGGCCAGCGCGTGGATGTCCGCGGTCTCCGGCTGCATCGACTCCGGCACGGCCGTCATCGGGCCGGCTCCGCGTCGACCAGAGCGGGGTCCACGCCGGCGCGCTTGAGCATCACGCCGAAGTCGTGGGTGTTGCTGCTGACGATCTTCGCGTCCGGGACCGAGACGATCCCGTCGAGCACCAGGCGGACCAGGTGCTGGTCGAAGGTCTGCATGCCCGAGTAGCCGCCGTCGGCGACGATGTCGGGCACGGTGTCGGTGCGCTCGGGGTCCGCGATCGCCTCGGCCAGCCGCGGGGTGTTCACCGCGACCTCCATCGCGACGACCCGGCCGGTGCCGTCGGCGCGGGGCACCAGCCGCTGGCACACGATGCCGCGCAGCGAGGCGGCCAGGGCGAGCCGCACCTGCTTCTGCTCGAACGGCGGGAAGAAGTCGATCACCCGGTTCACGGTCTCCTTCGCGTCGGTGGTGTGCAGCGTCGACATCACGAAGTGGCCGGTCTCGGCCGCCGACAGCGCCGCGCGGACGGTGTCCGCGTCGCGCATCTCGCCGATCAGGATCACGTCCGGGTCCTGCCGCATCGCAGCCCGCAGCGCGACCCCCCAGTCCGCGGTGTCTGTACCCAGCTCGCGCTGGTTCACGCTGGCGACCTTGTCGCGGTGGATGACCTCGATCGGGTCCTCGATGGTGAGGATGTGCACCGGCCGGGTCTCGTTGACGGCGTCGACCATGGCCGCGAGCGTCGTGGTCTTGCCGGAGCCGGTCGGGCCGGTGACCAGCACCAGCCCCCGCGGCTCCAGCGCCAGCCGGCGGATCACGTCGGGCATCCCGAGCGCGGCCAGCGGCTGCGGCTCGTCGCCGACCAGCCGCAGCACGCAGCCGACGGCGCCGCGCGAGCGGAACGCGTTCACCCGGAACCGCCCGATGCCGGGGACCGAGAGCGCGTAGTCGGCCTCGTTGGTGTTGTCGAACGTCGCCTCGACGTCGGCCGGCATCGTCTCTCGCACCAGCGCCTCGACGCCCGCGGCGGTCAGCGGCTCGACCTCGAGCGGCACCAGGGAGCCGGAGATCCGCACCCGCGGCGGGCTGCCCACCTTGAGGTGGAGGTCGGAGCCGTGGTTGACGACCACGGCGTGGAGGAACGGCGCGATCTGCAGGGTCGCCGCGGTCTCCCGAGAGGTGGTCACGCGACCTTGTGTACCACGCTTCCCGAAGGCGTCCGAGTGGACCACTCCGCCGCATCTGGACCACCGCGGAAATTCTCGGGGTGACCCTCAAGTCGGGGCCTTCCGGGTCCGACAACACCGGTGTCGCACTGCGCCCGCTCCCACGCAGACCTCTCGGAGAACACCACATGGCACGCACCCTGGTCGGACTCGACATCGGCAGCTCCGGTGTCCGGGCCGCCGAGTTCGTCCCCGGCCGTCGACGGGCCACCGTGCGCCGTCACCACCGCGTCCCGCTCGCCCCGGGGGTCGTCCGCAACGGCACCGTCGTCGACGGGCCCGCCCTGACCCAGGCGCTCCGCCAGCTCTGGAGCAAGGGCAGGTTCAGCACCCGGGAGGTCGTGATCGGCATCGCGAACTCCGGCGTCCTGGTGCGGCAGATGGACCTCGACTGGATGCCGCCCGCGGACTTCCGCAAGGCGCTGCGCTACCAGGTCCAGGACGTGCTGCCGTTCTCGGTCGACGAGGCGAACCTCGACTACCACCTGCTCGACGACCTCCAGGTGCCCGGCGAGGACGGCGAGCCGCGCCGCGTGGCCCGGATCCTGCTGGTCGCGGCCGCCCGCGAGGTCGTCGACGCGTTCGTCGCGGCCGCCCGCGGCGCCGGCCTGCGCACGCTCGGCGTCGACCTGCTCCCGTTCGCGCTGCTGCGCGCCCGCACCCCGGCCCTCGACGACGCCGACGTGACCGAGGCGCTCGTCGACATCGGGGCCGACGTGGTGTCGGTCGTCGTGCACACCGGCGGCGTCCCGCGCTACGTCCGGATGATCCCCGGCGTCGGCGGCGACACCGTCACCCACGCCGTCCAGGAGCGCTACGACTGGACGTGGGACGACGCCGAGCGCACCAAGGTGTACGTCGGGCTCCCCGGCCACGCCCACCTGGAGCCGAGCCAGCTCGCGACCGTCGCGCCGCGCACCGACGGTCTCGACCACGCCGCGCAGCAGGTGGTCGCCCTCGCGGCCACGCAGCTGGCCGGCGAGATCGGCACCACGCTCGACTTCTACCGCGACTCCGCGGCCGACAGCGGCGACAGCCCGGTCGGCCGGGTGCTGCTGGCCGGCTCCGGGTCGCTGCTCTCCGGGTTCGCCGAGCACCTCGCGGCGCGCCTCGACCTCCCGGTCGAGCGGCTCGACGTCGCCCGCACGTTGCGCACGCCCGGCCGCGCCCACGTCGCCGGCCTGGACCCGGCCGCGCTCGCCGTACCGGCCGGCCTCTGCGCGGGGGCGGCGCGGTGATGGCGATGAGGCGACGTGCCCCCGCGATCGTGCCGACGATGCCGTCGGTCAACCTGCTCTCGCAGTCCGAGTTCGACCGGATGGCCGCCCGCCGGCTGCGCCGCCGCTTCATCGCGGCCGGCCTGGTGCTGGTGGTGGGGCTCGGTGCCTACGGGGCGGTCCTCCGGATGCGGGTCGGCGAGGCTCACAAGCTCGCGGCCGTCGAGCAGGCCGAGACCAGCCGGCTCACCGCGCAGACCCAGGTGCTCGCGCCGGTGCGGGCCTTCGTGAACGGGGTCGCCGTGCAGCAGCGCACGGTCGACGAGGCGATGGCGAACGAGGTGTTCTTCTCCGACGTGCTGACCGGCATCCAGGACGCGACGCCGCCGGGAGCCCGCCTGGTCACCGTGGACGTGACCCTCGCGCCGCCGCCGGTCCCGGGCGCCGCCGCGGACGCGACCAGCGCCTGCCCGGGGCCCGACCCGTTCAACACCCGCGTGGCCGTCGGCTGCGTGCAGCTCGCCGGGACGGCGGGGAGCCGTGCGGAGGTCGGCGACATGGTCGTCGCGCTCGGCCGCTCCCGGCTGTTCGTCGAGCCGTTCATCTCGACCACGACGACCGGCGACTCCGACCAGGTGGCGTTCAGCGGGTCCGTCGGGCTCTCCGAGAAGGTCTACAGCGGCCGGTACGCCGACGAGGGCGGTGACTCCTGATGGACCTCGGCACCCCCACCGCCACCAAGGTCACCGGGGCGCTCGGCCTGCTCGCCGTCGCCGCCCTCGGCTGGACGTTCGGCGTCGGTCCGCAGTCCGCCCACCTCGCCGAGGCGCGCGACGAGGTGACGGCCGTCCAGGACCAGAACGCCCTGCTGACCACCCAGCTCGCGCTGCTGACGAAGCAGCAGCAGGACCTCGGCGCCACCCGGCGCACCGCACGCGTCCTCGCGGCGAAGTTCCCCCCGACGGCCGACCAGCCGGGCCTCTTCGAGATCGTCACCGCCGCCGCGGTCGACGCCGGCATCGGGGCCCAGGGCGTCACGACGCTGACGCCGACCCCGCCGGTCGTCGGCACCGCGGACGGCACCGCGGACGGCACCGTCGGCGGCACCGCCGGCGGAACGGCGGACGGCACCGCCGGCAGCGCCCAGGCGGGTACGCCGGCGCCGTCCGGCGGCCAGCTGGCCCGGCAGACCGTGACCGTCTCGGTGACCGGCAGCTACGACCAGACCCGGCAGCTGCTGGTGAACCTCGAGCACATGGAGCGGGCCTACCTGATCACCTCGGTCTCGCTGGCGGGCGACGCCGAGAACGGCGCCTACACCACCTCGATCACCGGAGACATGTTCGTGATGCCGCCGGTCCCGGACCCCGGCAAGACCGTCGACGTCTCGAGCACCACGACCCAGGAGGGCCCATGAGCGTCAACCTTCCGATGTACGTCGCCGGGCTCGGCCTGGTGCTGTTGTCGATGGTCGCCCTGCTGGTCGTGCTGCGGCGCAAGCGGCGTGCCGCGGGGCCGGTGGACGAGCCCGCGAGTGTCGAGCCGATCGCCGCGGACGCCGACGAGGTGCATCCCGACGACGTGCACCCCGACGTCCGCGCCCTCCGGGTGCAGGTGCGGGTCCTCGAGGAGGCGCTCCAGCGCGCGGCCGAGTCGACGGTCGAGCAGCCCGAGCTGGCGGCGTACCGCGCCCAGGTGCGGGTCGCGGTGGAGGCGGTCGCCCGCCGTACGCCCGCCGACGCCGACGCCCGCGCGGTGGTCGTGAGGGTCGCTGCCGCGGTCGCCCGCCTCGACGCGGACCCGTCCGGCCGGGTGGTCCTGCCGGCGCCGGCGCGCCGCCCCGCCGTCGTCGCTCCGGTGCTCCCGGAGCCGAGGCCCGAGCGGGAGCCCGTCGCGGAGCCGGTGCTCGCCGACGAGGCCGTCGACGTCGCTGTCGCTGTCGCCGTCGCCGAGGAGGTCGTGCTGCCGGTCCCGCCGCCCGCGCCCGCCGAGACGCGGCGGACCCGGCGCCGGCTCCGGAGGTCCGCGGCATGAGCGTCACGGACTTCACCGGCCTGTCGCAACGGTACGCCGAGGCCGGCGACCTGCGGATGGCCCAGCTGGCCGCGTGGGCGGCCGACGTGCACACCCTCGAGGAGCTGCTCTGGGAGAACGGGCTCGGCCACGCGCCCGACCCGGGAGCCCAGCTGGCCTCGATCGGCGACTCGGTCGCGGCGTCGGTCGAGGAGCTCGCCCGCACGCTGCCCGACGGGCCGGTGACCGCCCGCGCGCTGCTCGACGCCGCCCGCGAGGCGATGGTGACGACGTTCGACGAGTCCGTGCACGGTCTGCTGTCCGACCGGCTCGGCGACCTCGAGCACCTCGACCACGTCGAGCCCCGGGACCCCGCCACGGGTCGCACCGCCGAGCGGCTGGACGGCCGCACCCCGGCGGAGCTCGCCGCCGAGCTGCGGACCGCCGCCGCGGACTGCGCCACGATGGCGACCCTGCTCGGCGTCGGCGGCGAGGACCAGGCCGCCGCGCGGCTGGGCCGCCAGGCCGACGCCGCGGCGTTCGAGGCCTACCTCGTGCTGGCCGCGCTCCGCAGCGGCGACCACACGCTCGCGACCGTCGACCTGCGCTGGGACCTGGTCGCCGAGCAGGCCGGGCGCGAACGCTTCGCCAGCGCGGTCGGCTCGGCCGAGCACGCCGCCCTCCACCTGGTCCTCGAGCCGGTCGAGACGCCGTGACCCCGGTCCTCCTGACCCTGGCGGGCCTCCTCGGCCTGCTCGTCGGGTCGTTCCTCAACGTCGTGATCCACCGGGTGCCGGCCGGGCTGTCGCTCGTCTCGCCGGGCTCGGCGTGCCCGGCGTGCGCCCACCCCGTGCGGCCCTACGACAACGTCCCGGTGCTCTCCTGGCTGGCGCTCCACGGGCGGTGCCGCGACTGCGCCGCTCCGATCTCGGCCCGCTACCCGCTGGTCGAGCTGGCCACCGGCGTGCTGTTCGTCGTCGTCGCGTGGCGGTTCGGCGGGACGCCGTACGCCGCCGCCGGGCTCGTCGTCGCGGCCGCGGGCGTCGCGCTGTTCATGATCGACCTCGACCACCGCCGGCTGCCGTTCGCCATCACCGGCGCCATGGCGATCGGGGCGGTCCTCGCGCTCGGCATCGACGTGGTCCGCCACGGCGCCGGCCCGGTCCCGGTCGCGCTCGCCGCGGCCGCCACCTGGCTCGCCGTGTACGGCGGGATCTGGCTGGTCACCGCCGGTCGCGGGATGGGCCTCGGCGACGTGGCACTGGCGCCCGTGCTCGGCCTGGTGCTCGGCTGGCTGGGCTGGGGCCCGGCGCTGGTCGGCCTCGGGGCGGGCTTCGTCGTGGGCGCCGTCGTCGGCGTCGCGCTGATCGCGGCCGGCTCGGCCGGCGCGAAGTCGCGGGTTCCGCACGGACCTTTCCTGCTCACCGGAGCCGCTCTCGGTATGTTCGGGGGCGGGCCCCTCGCCTCGGCGTACCTGGCGCTCGTGGGCCTCGGGTGACTATCAAGTCACCACCCGATCGTGCCGATGACGAGATCATGGGGGACCACCTAGCATGAGCGCCCAGGGGACGGCTCTCGGGGGGATCATGCGCGAGATCGATCAGGGGCAGCTGCTCGCCAGCATCGCTGCCACCCTGCACGACTGCATCCTCTCGCTCGACGCCGACGGTTCCGTGCAGTGGGCGAGCCCGGCGACCGAGGCCGTGCTCGGCTGGGCGCCGCAGGACCTGGCCGGCAACGACGTCGCCGTCGTGTTCCCGGGGGGCGGCGGCACGCTGCTCGAGGGCGCGATCCAGCGGCTGCTCGCCGGCGAGCGGGTCGAGCCCTTCGTCGAGGCCGGGGTCCGCCGCGACGGCTCGACGGTCAAGGCCCAGCTCACCCTCGGCCCGGTGCACGGGCCGGACGGCATCACCGGCGTGATCGTCGTGCTCCGCGACGTCACCGCCCAGCTCAGCGAGCAGCGTGAGCTCACCCAGGCCCTCGAGATGTCGCGCGCGCACTTCGACCAGGCCACCACGCCGCAGGCGATCCTCGACCTCGAGGGTCACCTGGAGTCGGTCAACCCCGCCTGGTGCGAGCTGTTCGGCCACGGCGAGGCCTGGTTCGCCGACTGCGACCTGCTCGACCTCGTGCACCCCGTCGACAGCGAGCAGGTCGTCGCCCGGCTGGCCCGGCTGCAGGGCGGCGAGGTCGACTCGATCAGCTACCGCGGGCTGTTCCGCGACGCCGACGGCCGGGACCTGCCGCTGCTGCTCGACGCGAGCCTGCTGCGCGACGGCAGCGGCACGCCGTACGCCATCGCCGCCTGGGCCGGTGCCGAGGACCCCACCCAGCTCGAGCTGAGCGAGGTGCTCAGCCTGCGCGCCTGGGACACCGCGATGGTGCTCGACGCCGAGCTGACGATCACCTTCGTGGCGAGCGCGGTCAGCCGGATGCTCGGCTACGGCCGCGACGACCTGCTCCAGCACCAGGTATCGCAGTACGTCCACCCCGCGGACGCCGACATCGTCATCGGGCTGCTCGACCGGCTCCAGCAGGACCCGCGCCGCAGCCAGGACGTCGTCGTCCGGGTCCGCGACGCCGAGGGGCACTGGCGCTCGGTGCTGGTGACCGCGACCAACCGCCTCGCCGACCCCGACGTCCAGGGGTACGTCGCGGACCTGCGCGACGTCACCGAGCGGGTCCGCGGCGAGGAGGAGCTGCGGCTCTCCGAGGCGCTGCACCGCGCGATGGTCGAGAGCACGCAGGAGGGCATCCTGGCCACCGCGCCGGACGGGCTGGTCATCTTCGCGAACGAGACCGCGGCGCACGTGCTCGGCGGCCCCGTCGACCGGCTGTACGGGGAGGACCCGGTGCGGCTGCTCGGCCTGCACCCCGAGACCCGGGTCGACGCCGAGTCCGGGCTCGAGGTGCACGAGGTGGTCTATCGGCGTCCCGACGGCGTGGAGCGCACCCTGCGGGTGTCCCGCCGGCCGCTGAACAGCCGCA
This sequence comes from Nocardioides aquiterrae, assembly GCF_039526625.1. Classification (NCBI taxonomy): domain Bacteria; kingdom Bacillati; phylum Actinomycetota; class Actinomycetes; order Propionibacteriales; family Nocardioidaceae; genus Nocardioides; species Nocardioides aquiterrae. Next base: position 18,486 of record NZ_BAAAJE010000023.1, on the reverse strand, counting down.
ACGACCGGCTCGGCTCGCTGGTCTCGGTCGCCGACGTCACCGACGCCCGGCACGCCGAGTCCGTGCTGCGCAGCCGGGCGCTGCACGACCCGCTGACCGGGCTGCCGAACCGCTACCTGTTCACCGACCGGCTCGAGACCGCCGCGGCCCGCCACGAGCGCAGCCCCGGTAGCGGCACCGCCGTGCTGTTCCTCGACGTCGACCGGTTCAAGCGGGTCAACGACGGGTTCGGGCACGAGGCCGGCGACAGCCTGCTGCGCGAGATCGGCTCGCGGCTGCTCGCGTCGATCCGCTCCACCGACACCGTGAGCCGGCTCGGCGGCGACGAGTTCGCGGTCATCTGCGAGGACACCGGCGGCGACGAGGCCGGGGTGGTCGCCGACCGCATCATCGCCGCGTTCGCGCCGCCGATCGTGGTCGACGGCACCGAGCACCAGGTCAGCGTCAGCGTCGGCATCGCGCTCACCCCGCCGTACCCGTTCGAGGAGGTCGTCCGCCGCGCCGACGAGGCGATGTACCGGGCCAAGCAGGCCGGCGGCGGCCGGGTCGGCGTCGCGTAGGCAGCGAGCCTCAGACGTCGTACCGGCGGCTGAACGTGTCGCCGGCCTCCGCCGGCGCCACCGCGCGGCTCCACAGCCAGCCCTGACCGCTGGTCGCGCCGAGCGCCTGCAGGACGGCGCGTTGCTCGACGGTCTCCACGCCTTCGGCGACCACGGTGAGCCCGATCGTCCGGGCCAGGTCCACGACGGAGGCCGTGATCGCGCGGGCACCGGGGTCGGTGGTGAGCTCGGCGACGAAGCTGCGGTCGACCTTGAGCAACGCGACGGGCAGCCGCCGCAGGTACGCCAGCGAGCTGTGGCCGGTCCCGAAGTCGTCGATCGCGATCCGGAAGCCGTTCCCGCACAGGTCCTCCAGCACCCGCGCCGAGGTGTGCGGGTCGGCCATCGTGGCGCTCTCGGTCACCTCGAGGACCACGCGCTCCGGGGGCAGCCCCGCGCGGCCCGCCGCGTCGCGGATCCAGTCCCGCAGCTGGCCGTCGGTGAGCGTGCGGGCGGAGAGGTTCACGGCGACGTACGCCGTCGGCGGCAGCAGCCGCGCCGCCTCGCCGAGGGCGCGGCACACCACCCACCGGTCGAGCGCCGCGGTGAGGCCCTCCGCCTCCGCGACCGCGACGAACCGGTCCGGGGGCACCGGACCGAGGCGCGGGTGGTCCCAGCGCGCCAGCGCCTCGGCGCCGACGACCGCGCCGGTCCCGAGGTCGATGATCGGCTGGTAGTGCAGGTGGAGCTCGTCCGCCTCGACCGCTCGGGCCAGCTCGACGCCCAGCTCGAACCGCTGCCGGGCCAGCTCCGCCACGCCCGCGTCGAACAGCTGCACCCGCCCCCGTCCCGCGGCCTTGGCGGCGTACGTCGCGGTCTCGGCGTGCCGGAGCAGCGAGCCGCCCACCGCCGTCGGTGTGACCGCGACGCCGATCGACGCGCCGACGCGCACGCTGCCGGCCGTCGTGGGCACCGCCGGACCGAGGGCGGCGAGCACGCGGTGGGCGATCTCCTGCCCGGCCGCCGGGTCGGCGTCCTCGCACACCACCACGAACTCGTCACCCCCCAGCCGGCCGATGGTGTCGGACGGTCGGACGGCGGCGCGCAGCCGGTCCGCGACCGCGACGAGCACCTCGTCGCCGATCGCGTTCCCGCGCTCGTCGTTGATCCCGCGGAAGTGGTCGAGGTCGACGACCAGCACGGCCGTCGACGTGGTCTCGCGGGTCAGCGCGTGCCCGAGCCGGTCGAAGAGCAGGGCCCGGTTGGCGAGCCCGGTCAGGGCGTCGTGGAGGGCGGCGTCGCGGAGCTCCTCCTCGAGGCGGCTGGCCTCGAGCTGCGTGGCGCGGAGCCGGGAGAGGTCCTGGTACACGACGCTCGCCCCGTCGGTCAGCGCGGTCACGCTCGCCAGGGTGGGCAGCGGCCGGCCACCCGGTCCCTCGAGGATGCGCTCCGCCTGGGTCGTCGTCACCTCGCCTGCGAGCAGGCGGGCGAGGGCGACGTCCGCGTCGCCCGGGTCGGTCGGGTGGCTGAGCTCGCTGACCGGCCGCCCGGTGAGGACGGCGGCGCGCCGGCCGAGCAGCCGCGCCAGCGCGGCGTTCACCGCGACGAGCCGGGCCCGCCCGTCGCACACCGCCTGGGGCACCGCGGAGCGCTCGAACTGCTCCCGGTAGGTGCGGCGTGTGCGGTGTCGGCGTCCGGACCACATGCCGGGGGTGTACCCGGCGGGGGCCGTCCGTATGACGGTGACGGCGGACTAGGAAGCGGAGACGTCGCCCAGCCGCTCGACCGCGGGCGCTCCGTGGGTGGCGCAGTCGGCCGGGTGGTCGCCGTAGTCGAGGGTGAGGTCGGACTCGGCGTGCAGGCGGCGGCGGAGGTCCGTCGAGACGCGCAGGCTGAGCAGCGGCTGGGTGACGTGGCCCAGCTCGGCGTGGATGCCGACCTGGTCGGCGACCGCGCCGGCGCGGCGCAGCGCTCCGCCGACCACCTGCTCGAACCGGGCGGTGTCCAGCCGGCCGTCCGCGCCGGTCACCGTCCGCAGCGTCTCGTAGGCGTCCAGCTCGACCAGCTGCCCGCGCGCGACGGCCTCGGTGTGCAGCGAGCCCAGGGCGCGGGCGAACTCGGCGCGCCGGCTCGGGCTGGTGACCACGACCCAGCCCTGGCCGTCCTCGAGGCCTCCGCGCAGGCAGCAGGCGGTCTGGGCACCGGCCGGCTCGACTGGGCGCCGCGCGACGCTCCACCGTCGCGGCGCGGCGACCGGCCGCGGCTCGTGCCGCTTCGCGACGCGCGACAGCCCGGCGCCGGGCAGCTCGTAGATCGGTACGGCGCCGCTCCACCAGAAGCCCTGCGCCGTCGAGCAGCCGAGCCGGCGCAGCAGGTCGCGCTGCTCGACGGTCTCGATGCCCTCGGCGACCGTCTCCAGCCCGAGGCCGCGGGCGAGCCGCACGATCGCCTCGGTGATCGCCAGGTCCTCGGGGCGGTCGACGGCGTCGCGCACGAAGGACCGGTCGATCTTCACGCCGGTCACCGGGAGCTCGCGCAGGAAGCTCAGCGACGAGTAGCCGGTGCCGAAGTCGTCGAGGTGCACGCCGGCGCCCAGCGCCCGGAGCCCCTCCAGCGACGCGCGGGCCGCGTCCCGGTTCTGGAGGACGGCGGTCTCGGTCACCTCGAGCACGAGCGCCTCGGCCGGCAGACCGGACCGGTGCACGGCGTCGGCGACGGTCGCAACCAGCGCGCTGTCGTCGAGCGAGCGGGCGGACAGGTTCACCGCGACGCGGACGTCGGGCGGCAGGTCGCCGGTGTCGAGGGCCGTGGCGATGTCGAGGCAGGCGCGGTCGAGCACCCACCGGTCCAGGTCGGCGATGAAGCCGTGCGCCTCGGCCAGCGGCACGAACGTCGCCGGTGACACGGCGCCCCCGACGGGGTGCTGCCAGCGGGTGAGCGCCTCGACGCCGACCATCCGGTTGCGGACCAGGTCGAACACCGGCTGGTAGTGGACGTCGAGCAGGTCCTGGGCCAGCGCCTCGCGCAGCTCGGCCGCGAGCCGGCGCTGCTCGCCGGCCTGCTGCGCGAACGTCGCGTCGAAGACCTGGCTGCGGGAGCGGCCGCGGGCCTTGGCCTCGTACATGGCCACGTCGGCGTGCTTGAGCATGGTGGCGGCGTCGCCGTCCAGCGGCGGGGAGACCGCGATGCCGACGCTGGCGCCGACGCGCAGCGCGCGGTGCTCGACGTCGATCGGCTCGGCGATCACGTCGATGATGGTCCGGGCCAGCTTCGCGGCGGCGGCGACGTCGGTGCCGGGGGAGACGATCACGAACTCGTCGCCTCCGACGCGGGCGACGATGTCGATCGGTCGGGTCAGCGCGCGCAGCCGCTCGGCGACCTCGACGAGCACCCGGTCGCCGACCAGGTGGCCGTGCAGGTCGTCGACCGCGCGGAACTGGTCGAGGTCGGCCACGAGGACCGCGACCGGCGCGCCCCGGCGCCGCGCGTCGTCGAGGGTCTGGGAGAGGCGGAAGGTGAGGTAGTCGCGGTTCGGCAGGCCGGTCAGGGAGTCGTGCATGGTCTGCCGGACCAGCTCGGCCTCGAGCTCGCGTCGGCCGCTGATGTCGCGGGCGACCACGACCACGCCGTCCGGGTGCGGGCTGACGTCGAGGCTGACCTCGGCCAGCCGGCCGTCGCGCATCCGTCGCACCGTGTCGTGGCCGCGGACGGGCTCGCCCTCGTGGGCGACCCGGAGCAGCCGGCGGGGCTCGTCGGACGCCGGCGGCGCGAGCACGGCCACGTCGCGCCCGATGATCTCTCCGGCCCGGTAGCCGTACAGGGTCTCCGCGGCGCGGTTCCACGACGTGACGAGACCCGCCGAGCTGACCGTGTAGACCGCGTCGGCGACGGAGTCGACGATCCCGGTCAGGCGGGCCGTGGTGGCCTCCGCGGCCGTGATCCGGGCGTGCATCCGGACCAGCCGGAGCCAGTCACCGCGCAGGTCGTCCGGGTCGAGCACGAGGTCGGCGAGGTCGTCGAGGCTGTCCGACCGCAGCGCCGGGTCGGCGTGGGCGACCACGAGCACCGCCGTACCGGAGCGGGCCCGGACGGCGCGGGTCATCTCGACCGCGGCCAGGTCCGGCGCCGCGGTGTCCACCAGGACGCAGTCGAAGGCGTCGGTCGCGAGCGTGGCGAGCGCGGACGGGAGGGTGAGCGCGCGGGTCACCAGCAGCTCGTCGGCTGCCGTCTGGACGGCCGTCGACGCGGCGCCGCCCGCGGTGTCCGCCGTGACGACGAGCACCCTCAGGGCAGACCGTGTCGGAGCGACGGTCTCCCTCCCCATGTGCTGTTTCCTTCCCGAGCCTGTGCGTCAGCGACCCTCCCAAGTCGCACCAGCAGATAGCAGTGTGACGAATGTGATGGTTGTTGGCAGCAGATTGTTGAAAGTGGTCCAGACCTGAGACGTCCGAAAGTCCGGATCGTGACGGCGTGCGAGGATCTCCGCCCGTGGAGACCGATGTCATCGTCGTCGGCGCCGGGCTCGCCGGCCTCACCGCCGCGGCCGAGGTCGCCGACGCCGGCAAGCGGGTCGTCCTGCTCGACCAGGAGCCGGAGCAGTCGCTGGGCGGACAGGCGTTCTGGAGCCTGGGCGGCCTGTTCCTCGTCGACAGCCCCGAGCAGCGCCGGATGGGCATCAAGGACTCCCGCGAGCTCGCGATGCAGGACTGGCTGGGCAGCGCGCAGTTCGACCGCGAGGAGGACCGCTGGCCGCGCCGGTGGGCCGAGGCGTACGTCGACTTCGCCGCCGGCGAGAAGCGCGCCTGGCTGCGCGAGATGGGGCACCGGGTGTTCCCGATCGTCGGGTGGGCCGAGCGCGGCGACGGCCGGGCGGACGGGCACGGCAACTCGGTGCCGCGCTTCCACCTCACCTGGGGCACCGGCCCCGGCGTGGTCGCGCCCTTCGAGCGGCGCTGCCGCGAGCACGCGTCCGCCGGGCGCCTGCGGTTCGCCTTCCGGCACCGCGTCGACGACCTGGTCGTCGAGCGCGGCACGGTCGTCGGCGTACGCGGGAAGGTCCTCGAGCCGAGCTCGGTCGAGCGCGGCAAGGCGAGCAGCCGGGCCGAGGTCGCGGACTTCGAGCTGCGCGGGCAGGCCGTGATCGTCACCAGCGGCGGCATCGGCGGCAACCACGACCTGGTGCGCAAGACCTGGCCGAAGCGGCTCGGCACGCCGCCGCGGACGATGGTCGCCGGCGTGCCGGCGCACGTGGACGGCCGGATGCTCGGCATCACCGAGACCGCGGGTGCCCGGCTCATCAACCCGGACCGGATGTGGCACTACGTCGAGGGCGTGCGCAACTGGGACCCGATCTGGGACAACCACGGGATCCGGATCCTCCCCGGCCCGTCCTCGCTCTGGCTGGACGCGACCGGCAAGCGGCTGCCCGCGCCGAACTTCCCGGGCTTCGACACCCTCGGCACGCTCACCCACCTGCGCACGACCGGTTACGACTACTCGTGGTTCGTGCTGACCCAGAAGATCATCGAGAAGGAGTTCGCGCTCTCCGGATCGGAGCAGAACCCCGACCTCACCGGCAAGGACGTCAAGCTGCTGCTGTCGCGGGTGAAGTCCGGTGCGCCCGGTCCGATCGAGGCGTTCAAGCGGCACGGGGAGGACTTCGTGGTCGCCGACACGCTCACCGAGCTGGTGCGCGGCATGAACCGGATCGGCGACGAGCCCCTCATCGTCGAGGCCGAGCTGCGCGACCTGATCGAGCAGCGCGACCGCGAGATCGACAACGACTTCAGCAAGGACGCGCAGATCACCGCGATCCACGCCGCCCGCAAGTACCGCGGCGACAAGCTGATCCGGGTCGCCACCCCGCACAAGCTGCTGGACCCGAAGGCCGGCCCGCTCATCGCCGTACGCCTCAACATCCTGACCCGCAAGACCCTCGGAGGGCTGGAGACCGATCTCTCCGGCCGGTGCCTGACCTCCTCCGGCGAGCCGCTGCCCGGCCTGTACGCCGCCGGCGAGGTCAACGGCTTCGGCGGCGGCGGGATGATGGGCTACAACGCGCTCGAGGGCACCTTCCTCGGCGGCTGCCTCTTCTCGGGCCGTACCGCCGGCCGCGCCGCCGCCCGCGCCCTCTGACGGTCGAGTCGAGACTTCTGGCCACCTCTCAGTGCGCACCGGCCAGGTTGAGGCCGATCACGCCGACGACGATCATCGCCAGCGAGACGACCTTGACCCAGCCGAGCTGCTCGCTGAGGAAGAGGTAGCCGACCACGGCGACGATCGCGGTGCCGACGCCGGACCAGATCGCGTAGGCGACCGACACCGGCACGGTGCGCACGACCACCATGAGCAGCCAGATCGAGACGGCGTACCCGAGCAGCACGACGCCGCTCCAGAACGGGTTGGTGAAGCCGTCCGCCTTGGGCAGCAGCGCCGTCGAGACGACCTCGATGCCGATGGCGACCATCAGCAGCACGCCGGCCAGCACACGTCCTCCTCATGTAGCAGTCGCTACAACTGTAGCACTCGCTACGCTAGGTCGCATGGGTCGCCGCGAGGAGCTGCTGGACCAGGTCACCGACCACGTTCTCGAGCACGGCCTGATCGGCCTCACGCTGCGGCCGCTGGCGGCGGCCATCGGCACCAGTGACCGGATGCTGATCTATCACTTCGGCAGCCGGGACGCGCTCGTCTCCGCGGTCGTCGTCCGGGCCAGCGAGCGCGCGATGGCCTGCATCGAGGCGCTACCGGCGGCCCCGTCGGTGCGGTCGGCGGTCAACCGGCTCTGGGACGCGTACGGCGAGGCGCCGCTCGACAGCTGCCTCGACGTCTACGTGCAGGCGGCCGCGACGGGCCTGTTCGGCAGCGAGCCCTACCTCAGCGAGGCCCGGGCCAGCAACGCGCGCTGGGCGGCGGCGCTCCGCGACTACTTCGTGCGGAGCGGCGCCACGCCGCGCCGGGTGGCCAGGGTCGTCACGCTGGTCGACTCTGCGCTGTACGGGTTCCACCTCGACCTCGCCACCGACTGTCCCGACGAGCTCGCCCGCGGCGTCGACGACCTCGCTCGCGCGGCGCAGGCGCTGGCCTGACTAACCCGGGTACGGCGCCAGCTTGCCGGTGGCCGCGACCGCCCGCCCGTCGGCGGTCAGCGTCATCGTGCCGACCACGCTGCTGGCGGTCGGGTAGGCGATGTCGCCCTGCGTCTTGCGGCTGCTGCCCTGCCAGATCGGGTGCGCGCTCAGCCGCACGCCCTCGAACTCGTGCACGGTCAGGTCGATGCGGTCGGCGTACACGTCGGCGGTCAGGTAGCTGGCCTTGCGCAGGTAGATGGGCGTGCCGCTGGCGATCTGGGTGACGCCGCCGGCCTGCCGCATCGAGGTGTCGTGCACCTCGCCGCACAGGTAGAGGTCGACGCCGTACCGCGACAGGGTGCGCCACAGCGGTGAGCGCTCCCCGTCCTCGAGGGTCAGCCCGGAGCTGTTGCGGATCCGGACGGGTGTCAGGACCGGCACGTGCCCCTGGACGATCACCCACGGCACGCCGCGCGACCGGGCGTCGGCGAGGACGCGCTGCAGCCAGGCGAGCTGGCCGCCGACGACCTCGGTGCGCACGTGGGCCCGGGTCACGTGGAAGACGTCGAGCGAGACGAGGAGGACGTCGGGGCTGAGCTGGGCGGCGTACGCCGTGTCCTCCCACTGCGTCCCGACCGGCCGGTCGGTGAACCGCGGGCCGCCGTCGGGCGCGGTGTCGTACGCCTGCGCGAAGAGCGGCGTCCACGAGTTCGGGTCACCCGGCTGCCAGCCGACCTGGCCGCGCACGTCGCCGATGTCCTGGTTGAAGATGTCCGGGGCCGCCACGAAGCGGTACGGCGCCGAGGACGTGCCCGTTCGGCGGTCGTCGGCGCCGTCGTGCGCGGCGCTCACCGGCAGGCCCGCGCAGACGCCGGCGAGGACCACGCCGAGCACTGCGGCGAGGGCCTTCCGAGTCGGTCGACGGCGCACGTTGGTAGGTCTTTCCGAGAACGTCGGGGATCGAGGCGGAGTGCCCGACCCTAGTGGAGAGACGTGCGAGGACGGAATCCGGTTGCCCCCGGGGACGGGTGGTTCGGACCGCGTGCTTGACTCGCCGGCATGCGATCCCGACGACTCATGCTGGCCGTGACCGCCCTCCTCGCCGCGACCTCGCTCGCCGCCTGCAGCGGCAGCGACGACCCCGAGAGCAACGACTCGCCGTCCGCTTCCGACTCGCCATCGGCCGACGACCAGCCGTTCGAGCGCACCTGCACGGTCGACGTGACCGTGACCGGTGCCGTCACGGCGTCGTGGCAGGGCGAGGGCCGGTCGTCGAACGAGGCCGGGCCGACGATGTACCACGGCGCGGACGGCAAGAACCAGATCACCGTCTACGCCGGCAAGGACGACGTCCCGACCAGCGCGAACCTCACCGTCGACGGTGCGACCTACACGACCGGCGCCGACAACGGCGTCGACGCGGCGGGCAACGGCACCGAGGCGGCCGTCGACGCCGACACGACGGGCGTGGACGGTCCCGGGCCGCACGTCGCCGCGACCTTCACCTGCGGCAAGGGTGCCCAGGGGAAGGGCAAGGGCTAGAGGAACGCCACGGCGAGCAGCAGCGCGCCGACCACGACGGCACCGGTCAGCAGGTAGCCGAGGCTGAACGCCGGCAGCGGCGACCGGGTGCGCATGGCCCGCTCGACGCGGGCCCACCGCACCATCGCCAGGAGCGTGACCAGACCGCCCAGGACGACGAGCAGGACCGCCAGCATCGTCCGCACCCACGTCGTCTCGGGAAGGTTCAGCGCGTGCAGCGCCACGCCACCGGCCAGCAGGGCGAGCGCCGTGCGCACCCAGGCGAGGAAGGTCCGCTCGTTCGCGAGGGAGAACCGAGGATCGGGCTCGTCGCCCGCCTCGTAGACCCACCGGGGGTGCCGCTCCGTCATGGCGGCCACTCTAGAGTCGCGGCGTGACGCACGAGTTCGACGAGCACATCGCGCTCAGCCACCAGGACGAGACCACGTGGGTCGCCGAGCTCGACGCAGGCTGGAGCGTGGGCGGCGGCCTCAACGGCGGCTACCTGCTGGCGGTGGCCGGCAACGCGGTGCGGCAGACCTTCCCGTCGAAGCCGGACCCGATCGCGATCTCGGCGTACTACCTGTCCGCGGCCGAGCCCGGCAAGGCGACCGTGCACGTCGACGTGCGCCGCGAGGGAGGCAGCGTCGCGACGGCGGCGGTGGACCTGCGCCAGGGCGAGGAGACGCGCATCGCCGCGCTGGCGACGTACGCCGACCTCGACCGGCTCGGCGACGACGTCCGGACCACGGCCGAGGAGCCGGACCTGCCGCCGCCGGACCAGTGCGTGCCGAACACCATGGCGCCGCCCGAGGTGCGGGCGATCGCGCCGCTCATGGACCGGTTCGACATGCGGTTCCACCCCGACCACATCGGATGGGCGGTCGGGCAGCCCAGCGGCGACGGCGTGCTGAGCGCGTGGTTCCGGCTGGTCGACGACCGCGAGCCCGACCCGGTGTCCCTCCTCATGGTCGTGGACGCGCTGCCGCCGGTCACCTTCGACCTCGGCATGCCCGGGTGGGCTCCGACCCTCGAGCTCACCGCGCACGTGCGCGCGCGGCCGGCCCCGGGCTGGCTCAAGGTCCGGCACGCGACCCGCAACATGGCCGGCGGCATGTTCGAGGAGGACTGCGAGGTCTGGGACTCGGCCGGCCGCCTGGTCGCGCAGAGCCGCCAGCTCGCGCGCCAGCCGCGGCCCGTCAGCTGACGTCGCGGTCGTGGATGGCCGGCCCCTGGTCGAGCCACCACTGCGCGGCGCGGGCCGTCTCCGCGTCGTCCGACTTGGCGAAGTCGGGCAGCTCCGGTGCGCCGGCCATGCCCAGGGCGAACAGCGTGGCGTGTCGCTCGATCGAGCGGGCGGCGTCGTAGCGCTGGGCGACGGCGCCGGTGTGCTCGGGCGTGAGGTCGCCGTCGAGGCCGACGTTCACCAGGGCCCGCGCGCGCACCGACGGACGCTCGTCCTCCACGGCTCGGCGCACCACCGCGTCGCACAGGCTGTGGTCGCCGACCCGCATCAGCACGGTCCAGGCGCGTGCGGCGAGCAGGTCGTTGGGGTCGCAGGCCAGCTGCAGCAGGTGGTGGGCCGCGGCCGGCGCGTACGGCGACGCGGCCACCAGCAGCGCCGCGTGGTGCCGCCGGGGCTTGTGGGAGTGGAACAGCGCCTCGCGCAGCAGCCGCCGGAGCATCTGGTCCGGCTCCTGCGCCTGGTGCGACTGCGTCTCGTGCTGGACCGCGGGGGCGAGCTCGGCGACCACCGATGCGGCACGCGCCGCGGGGATCATCTCGTCGCCTGCGCGCGCCTGCTCGACCAGCTGGAAGGCGCGGCGGGTCCGGAGGCCGGGCGCCACCCGCTGCCACGACTCGCCCGGGAGCCGCACGGCGAGGTCGAAGGCGTCCAGGCGCCCGTCGAGCGACTCGCCGCGGCGCAGCGCGCCCAGCACGTGCGACTCGAGCCGGGGGAGGGCGGCCTCGTCGAAGTGCCCGCGCGCGAGCTTGGTGGCCGCGACCGACGACGCCGCCCGGCGCAGGTACTTGTTGTCGCTGTCGGCCCCCAGCATGCGCAGCGTCAACGCCGCGGCCGCCGAGTCCGGCACCTCGCTGAGCAGGTTGAGCACGGGCGCGACGACCTGGGTGTCGGGGTGGGTGACGAACTGGCCGACGGCCATGATCAGGTGTCGGCGGGCGTTGGGGTGCCGGATGAAGGCGGCGGCGGCCTCGTACCGGCGTACGTAGGCGGTGCCGACGGCGGAGCCGAGCTCGGTGACCAGGCGGCGGCACAGCGCCGTCCACTCCGCCTCGCGCAGGAACACCCGGTCGAACCGGTTGAAGTGGTCGGCCAGGCGCAGCCAGTCGGCGCCGGTGCCTCCGCCCGACTCCGTGAGCTGCATGAGCTGGTCCAGCTCGGCGTCGGACAGCTCCTCCTCGCGTGCGGCGCTGTCCCGCGGGGACGGGCCGGTGCCGAACGTGCGGCGCAGTCCGCCCGCGACCGCGACCAGGGAGCCCTCGGTGAGCCCGAGCACGTCCTCGTACGTCGCCGCGACCCGGTTGGGCAGCGGCTGGAGGCCGGACGCCCACCGGCTGACCCGGGAGGCGTCCACCGGGATCCCGCGCGCCTTGAGCGCGGCGATGAAGCCGTCCCGCCGGGCGAGCTCGGGGTCCGGGCCGAGGACCCGGGACACCGTCAGCAGCCAGGCGATGCGCTGGTCGCACCCGACCACGCCGCTGGCGAGCGGGTGCGGGTCCTCGGGAAGCCGCTGCGGCCGCCCGCGCCGCCGGCCTGGCGGCGGGGTGCTCTCCACTGACATGATCCCCCGATCTGGCGGCGCCCCTCCCCACCACAGGTGTGACACCTGTGACCATTTATTGCAGGTTTCCGAGGCGGCTGCAACAACAACGCCGTGACCCAGGCAACAGCCCTAGTTTCTACCTCGGCGCTCGGGATCCGTGTACGAGTGCCCGCACGAGGCTCGGGCCTCATGTAAAGGAGCCGGGGGACACTCTCCCCGCTCACTCACTCCGGAAGGAAAATCAGCATGATCAGCAGCGGCATGAAGCGGGGACTGGCGACTGCCGCCGTCTCCGCCCTGGCGGTGACGGGCGTTCCGTTCCTCGCCACTTCGGCTTCGGCCGTCTCTCTGAACAGCTCGGTGACCGACGCGAACACGCTCGAGCTCGCCGCGCCGGGGACGGCCACCGTCTCCACGCAGAACGACGGCCAGAACACCACCGTCCGCCTCGAGTCGATCGCGGGCGCCAACATCTCGACGGTCCGTTACAGCTACTCGCTCAACGGCGTCGACTTCACCACCATCGACACCGTCTCGCGCAACGACAACGGCGCGTTCTCGACCGAGTGGGCCGCGAACGGCCTCGCCGGCGCGACCGGCGTCACCCTCCGCGCTCAGGGCCTCGCTGCCGACGGCACCACCGTGGTCGACAGCGCCACCACCCTGGTCGACGTGGACAACAACGACCCGACGGTGAACATCACCGACGGCACCGGTGTCGGCGTCTTCCAGCAGCAGTACACCACCGAGGGTCAGACCGACCAGAACGTGATCGTGTCCGGCACCGGCTCCAGCATCACGTCGGCCCCGGCCCTCGAGTTCTGGGACCCGTCCGCCCACGCCTTCGCGGCCGGCGGCACCGGCACCTCCACCACCACCGGCACCAGCCCGACCCACGGCACCTGGACCGGCGTCATGGACATCACCGGCTACGACTACGGTGCCAACGACGAGCTCCTCGTCCGGGCCACCGAGACGACCGACGACGCGGAGGCCTTCGGTCTCTACAAGCAGGCCATCACGACGGTCACCGCCACCGCCGACCGGACCAACGTCCCGGCGGGCTCCGCCGCCACCGTGACGGTCAAGGTCACCGACCAGAACGGCATGCCGATCGCGGGCGCCCAGGTCTTCAGCTCCAACGGCGGCCCGGCGGAGTACACCGACGCCAACGGTGAGGCGACCTTCTCGCAGAACGCCGGCTCCGCGTACTACTACGCCAACGCCGACGACTCGAACCCCTACGAGCCCGAGCTGGGCGACAAGAAGTCGGACACCGTCACGGTCACGCAGTACGCGGCCGCTCCGACCACGCTGGCCGCCACCTCGCGTGACGGTTCCGCGTTCGACATCGACGAGAACGACTCGGACGGCGTCGGCACGGACGACATCACGGTGCAGGTCAAGGACCAGCAGGGCAACAACATCGGTGGCGTTCGTACGGTCCGGTACTACTGGGTCGAGACCCCGTTCGACGGTTCGCCGGCCACCCAGCGCTTCCCGGCCGGCACGGCGACCAGCACCGCGGTCACCGACGTCAATGGCAAGGCCAACATCGTCTTCCCGACCGGCCAGACCGACCCCAACGGCACCTACGTGCTGCACGCCAGTGTGGACGCCGACGGTCTCGGCAACGGCGCCATCGCCGAGTCCGAGGTCCTCACGGTCAAGGCCGGCGACTCCACTCTCAAGTGGACGAACGGCAACCCGACCCAGGCCCAGCGCGGCACCTCGGTCGACGCCACCGGTTCGCTGACCCTGCCCGACGGCACCGGTCTCCCGGGCCGCAGCGTCAAGGTCGACTACGCCAACGGCGGCGGTGCGGAGAACTCCGGCATCGTCCTCGCCAACGGCACCACCGGCACCACCCGCACCGTCACCACCGGCGCGGACGGCACCTTCACCGTGACGGTGAAGGACCCGGCGAACACCCCGGCGACCGACGAGACCGGCACCCTGACGGCCAACACCGTCCCGGGCACCACCGACGGTGACGACCCGGACGAGGGTCCGGCGACGCTCGGCGTGCAGTTCGTGGCCGACGTCACCCCGGCCACGGTCACCTTCGTGGCGGTTCCGCTCAGCGACGTGGACGTCAACTCGGACGGCCTGTTCCAGCCCGGTGACATCCAGGCCTACAAGCTCACCGTCAAGACCGCCGACGACCCGGCCACGGGCGCCGACGAGTCGCACCCGGTGACCAACAGCCAGGTCACGCTGACGCTCGACCACGGCTACTTCACCGACGGCACCCCGGCCGGGACCCCGGCCTCGGGCGCCGACGCCGGCGCCTACAAGCAGCTGGGCACCGACAACGGCCAGAAGCTGACCGTCACCACCGACGGTTCCGGCGAGGCGACCGTCCTCGTCGCGATCGGCCGTGACACGGGCTTCGACGACGACGGCGCGGTCACCTCGACCATCGCCGCCACCGACGGTGCTGCGACGAAGTCGCAGACCGCCAACTGGACGTCCTCGAACCCGATCAACGGTGGCGAGGTCAAGATCGTCGAGTCCCCGGCCGACCGCCAGACCGGTCCGACCGACCCGGCCCCGGTCAACGGCGAGATCCGCTACGACGTCTTCACGACCGACCAGTTCGGGAACCTCGTTGGCGGCGAGGACGTGACCATCACGACCGACGACCCCGACGCCGACGTCAACGGCGTCAACAACGTCGGTCAGGTCAAGTCGGACTTCGACAACCGCGGTGAGTTCACCGTCACCTCGAGCCGTGCCGGCACCTACACCGTCACCGGTTCGTGGACGACCGACACCTACCGGTACACCACCGCCACGGGCAACGGTGCTCCGGTGTTCGCCCCGAACAACGAGGTCGTCACGGGCTCGGCCGACGCCGAGTTCTACGCGGTGGACTTCGCCGCGTCGACGTTCACCATCACCTCGAACCCCGAGGGTCGGGTCCCGGTCGGCTCTGCCGTCACCGAGACCGTCACCGCGGTCGACCAGGAGGGCAACCCGATCCCGGGTCTGTCCGTCCGGTTCGTCGTCAACGGTCCGGGCGACCAGACCTCGGACGTCGAGCGGTTCACCAACGCCAACGGCCAGGCCTTCTACACGGTCATCGGCAACTCGGAGGGCACCGCGAACGTCAACGCGGTGATCACCGACGGTCAGCAGGTCACGACCGTGTCGGACTCGATCACCTTCGCGGGTCCGAAGCAGCGCTACATCGCGCTGAAGGTCCGGGGCAAGAACCTGGCCAACGGTGACGACCGGGTCTTCGCCAACGCGAAGTCCTTCGCCTCCGGCCTCGTCGCCAAGGTGTTCGTGAACGGCAAGCAGGTCGCGAGCCACAAGCTGAACGAGCGTGGCAACTTCGCGTTCGTCCTCGCGGACAAGAACGGCAACAAGACGACGAAGTACGTCGTCCGCGTCGCCGAGACCGAGACGACGAAGGCTGCGCACAACAGCATCTACATCAAGTGACCTGCTAGGTCTCCACGGGTCGGCTTCGGGACAGCTGAGTGACTGTCCCGGAGCCGGCTCCCCCGGGGGCGCTGCTCCCGCAACCCCCGTGCACAACTGAAGCAACAAGTCGGGACACACAGACGCGGTCCGGGCCATTCTCTGTTTGCCGCTGCGCGAGAATGGTCCGGACCGCCTGTCTCACCCTAGGGCATCCGGTTCGACACCCCGGGTAAGGAAGCGCCACCGCCACGGTGGCGCTTTTCGCCTGTCTGGACCGTCCTGGTTTCGAGACAGGCGCCAGAGCGCCTTCCTCAACCACCGAGCCGACGGCGCCGGACGGCGACCACCCACCGGCGGTGCGGGTGCTCGGTGACCGTCCACAGCAGGTCGGTGGCCGGGTCGTGGGCGAGGTCCTCGCAGCCCATCGGCACCGCCCAGCGGTGCTCACGCAGGTCGCCCGCCGGCCCGCTCCAGATCGAGCCCGGCTTCCAGGGCCCGTGCGACGCGGTGACGTACCACCGGCCGCCGACGCGGACGACGCCCTGGGCCCGCCGCACGCCGGCCTCGTGCACCTCCATCGGGCCGCCGTCGAGCGCGACGTGGCCGAGCCGTCGCGTGCCGCCGGTGTTGTCGTACTCGCCGACGACCAGGCGCTCGCCGTCGTGGCCGACGAAGGAGAACCGGAACGGCTCGGACGCCTCGAGCCGGTACCGCACCGGCAGGAGGTAGCCGTCCGGCCCGCGCAGCAGGTCGTCGGTGTCGCAGACCCACAGGCCTGCGCGGGTGGCCGCGACGTACAGCTGCGTGCCGTGCCAGGCGACGCCACCGGCGTGCACGCGCAGCGGTTCGTGGTCGCCAGCCGTCGGCAGCACCAGCGGGACGTGCCGGTACCGCCGCCGGTCGAGGTCGAGGAACGAGATCCGGGCGCCGCCGTGCTTCGCGTACCACGAGACCGCCACCCGCCGCCCGGTCACGGAGATGCCCTGCGGCCACCACCGGTCGTCGGCGCGGTCCCGGCGGTCCCAGGCCCACGCGCGGTGCACGGCCAGGCCCGGCGCGAGGGTACGGCGCAGCCGCCGGTCCAGGTCGCCCAGGACGGCGTCTAGGCCGACCCGCTCGCCGTACCGCGCCGCGAGCGCGTCGATCTCGGCTTCCAGGTCGGCGGTGCGGGACAAGTACATCCAGGGGACCCTAGTCGACCGTAGGTGTCACACGGATCTGTAAGACAGGGAGTGTTACCGTGGATCGCATGGCGACGATCACCTTCCGCACCGATCCCGAGGTCGACGCCGCGCTGTCCGCCCTCGTCGAAGGAGGACGGGACCGCTCGCGGGCGATTCGCGAGGCGATCCTCGAGGCGGCGCGTCGCGAGCGGGCCGCCCGGCTCCGCGCGGAGGCCGAGGCGCTGGCCGCCGACGAGGGGGACCGTGCGGAGGCGCGCGCCGTGCTCGAGGACATGGAGTCGCTGCGTGCGTGGTGACGTCTTCGAGCTCCGGGCGCCGCGCGGCTCGCATGGGCACGAGCAGCGCGGCCGGCGGTACGCCGTCGTCGTGCAGTCCGACGCGCTGCCGCTCTCGACGTGGTTGGTGGCCCCGACCTCCCGAAGTGCTCGCCCGGCGAGCTTCCGCCCCGAGGTCGAGCTGGGCGGTGACCGGACCCGGGTGCTCGTCGAGCAGACGGCCGCCGTGGACCCCCAGCGCCTGGGTGACCTGGTGGGACACCTGACGCACGCGGAGATGGACGAGGTGGACGCCGGGTTGCGCACCGTCCTGGGCATCGAGTGAGCTCGGTCGTCGGCGCGGCGATCGTCCGGGACGGCCGGGTGCTGTCCGCGCGGCGCACCTTCCCCGCCGAGGCGGCCGGGCGCTGGGAGTTCCCCGGTGGGAAGGTCGAGCCCGGTGAGACCCCGGAGGCGGCTCTGGTCCGGGAGATCGCCGAGGAGCTCGGCTGCACCGTCGCGCTGACCGGTTGGCTGCCCGGCGAGGTCGCGATCGGCGACCGGCACGTGCTCACCGTCGCGGTGGCCGAGCTGGTCGCCGGTGAGCCGCGCCCGCACGAGCACGACGCCCTCCGCTGGCTCGGCGCCGCCGAGCTCGACAGCGTCGACTGGCTCGAGCCCGACCGGCCGTTCCTCGACCACCTCCGGGACGGCGTGCTCAGCTGTTCTGGCTGATGTACTCCTCCGGGTCCTTGTCCTGCGGCGGCACGCCCTCGGCCGCCCGCTGCGCCTCGAACCGCAGGAACTCGATCGCGATCTCGTGCCGCAGGTCCCGGGAGGCGTGCAGCCGGAAGTCGGCGAGGTCGCGGCGCTCCTCCTCGGCCATGTGGTCGTCGTTGTGGATCCGGCACTCGGTGACCGCGTCCCACCACTCCGAGCTGCCCGGCTCGGCCCGGCCGACGCTGCGGATCGCGTCCCGGATCTCGTTGTGGTCGCCGACCGAGTCCTCGACCTCGTCCTGCGGGCTGTCGGCGTCCGCGTGGCCCGTGCCCACCTCGAGCAGCCGTGGGTAGAAGAACCGCTCCTCGGCCTCGGCGTGCGTCTCCAGCAGGATCTCCAGCCGCTTCCAGACGGCGGCGAGCCCCTCGGTGTCCTCGCGCGGCCACTCGTCGAGCATCGCGAACATCCGTCGCTGCTCGCCGTGCTGGTGGAGGATGACGTACGTGATGTCCATGAGGTGCTCCTGTTCGCGATCGGGTGGGTCCCGGCCTCCGGGTGAGGTACCCAAGCGGCGGCGATCCCTGACGGAGGCGTGACCGTGCGCGGCATCTTCTTCGACGAGGACGACGCCCGGGCGGCCGTGGCCCGCCTGGTCGGGCACGGGTACGACGCCCGCGCGGCGCGCGAGCGGCTGGCCGGTGAGGACGACGACGAGGACCACCCCTGGGCCGTGCTGACCGACGCCCCGGAGCCGGTGCTCGAGCTGCTGGTCGACGAGTACGACGGCTGGCTGGACGCCGATGCGGGAGGGTCCGGGGGTCTCGACAAGCTCGACCAACGACCCGCCCCGTTGGAGCTCCCGACCGAGCCGAAGCGGGTCAAGCGTCCGTAGGCGCAGGACGTCATACGGACGGTGGAGGGGGACACACTGTGAAGTCCGGGGACTTCGGTAACAGTCGAAGTCCGGGGACATCGGTAAC
>NZ_BAAAJE010000022.1:80510-82411 GCF_039526625.1 Nocardioides aquiterrae | reverse complement strand
CGGGGGCTCTCACCCATTCAAGCCGACGCGCCCGCTACCAACGTCCTGGCTGGGTACACCTAGGAGTCGGCGCGCGCCTTGCGGCGGCGCCGGCAGTACTCGAGCCCGAACAGGCCGAGCCCGAACCCGGCCAGGCAGGTCCAGAGCCACCACTCGTTGCCGGAGTCCTCGAGCCGTCCGTAGAACGGCAGCAGGGCGACGAACCCGAGCAGCCACAGCGCCGTACCGACCTCGACGGTGCGGACGCCGTCCACGTCGAGTGGCTGGACGTCGGCCACGAAGAACGTCCGGTTGCCGATCTCGCGGGTCAGCGGCTGCTCGTCCCGTTCCACGGGCGCCACGCTAGTCCACGACGCCCGAGTCTGGGATGCTTTGCCCCCGTGAGCAACCAGACCACCACCGCCGGCGGCGGTATCGACCGGTACTTCAAGATCAGCGAGCGGGGATCGACCGTCGGCCGTGAGGTGCGTGGCGGTCTCGTCACGTTCTTCACGATGGCCTACATCATCGTGCTCAACCCGCTGATCCTCGGGTACGCCACCGACGAGGACGGGAACTTCCTGGGCGGCGGGACCGAGCCCAACCTGGCCATGATCGCCGCCGGCACCGCGCTGGTCGCGGGCCTGATGACGATCCTCATGGGCGTGGTCGCCAACTACCCGCTGGCGCTCGCCACGGGTCTCGGCCTCAACGCCTTCGTCGCGTTCTCGATCGCCAGCCAGATGACCTGGGCCGACGCGATGGGCCTGGTCGTGATCGAGGGCCTGGTGATCCTGGTGCTGGTGCTGACCGGGTTCCGGGAGGCGGTCTTCCACGCCGTCCCGGCCCAGCTGAAGGTCGCGATCTCGGTCGGCATCGGCCTGTTCATCGCGCTGATCGGCTTCGTCGACTCCGGGTTCGTGCACCGCATCCCCGACGCCGCGAACACCACCGTGCCGGTCCAGCTCGGCGCGAACGGGCAGCTCTCGGGCTGGCCGGTGCTGGTCTTCGCGATCGGCCTGCTGCTGGTCATCGCGCTGTGGGTGCGCCACGTGAAGGGCGCCATCCTGATCTCGATCATCGCCACCACGATCATCGCGATCGTCGTCGAGGCGATCAGCGCGCAGACCTGGAGCCTCACCACGCCCTCGTGGCCGGACAAGGTCTTCGACACCCCGGACTTCGGCACCCTCGGCCAGTTCAGCCTGCTCGGCTCCTTCGAGAACGCCGGGATCGTGACCGCGCTGCTGCTCGTGTTCACGCTGATGCTCGCGGACTTCTTCGACACGATGGGGACGATGACCGCCATCGGCGCCGAGGCCGGCCTGCTGCGGGAGGACGGCACCCCGCCGAACACCCAGCGGATCCTGGTCGTCGACTCGATCGCCGCGGCCGCCGGCGGCGCCGCGGGCGTCTCGTCCAACACGTCGTACATCGAGTCGGCGTCCGGCGTCGGCGAGGGTGCGCGCACCGGCCTCGCCTCGGTCGTCACCGGCGTGCTGTTCCTGCTGGCGATCTTCCTCGCGCCGCTGGTCGCGATCATCCCGTCCGAGGCCGCCGTCCCCGCGCTGGTCCTGGTCGGCTTCCTGATGATGCAGCAGGTCAAGGGCATCGACTGGGACGACCTCGAGATCGCGATCCCGGCCTTCCTCACGATCGTGCTGATGCCGTTCACCTACTCGATCACCGTGGGCATCGGCGCCGGCTTCATCGCCTATGTGTTCATCAAGCTGGTGCGCGGCAAGGTCGCCGCGATCCACCCGCTGATGTGGGTCGTCGCGGCGCTGTTCGTCGTGTACTTCTTCATCAACCCGATCACCAGCTGGCTCACCTGAGCCCGCCCGACGCCGAGTCGGCGCAGTCTCAGCCTGAGACCGCGCCGACTCGTCGTATGTCAGGACTCAGCGTGCAGGGTCTCGGGA
>NZ_BAAAJE010000022.1:63340-80426 GCF_039526625.1 Nocardioides aquiterrae | reverse complement strand
GCTCGCCGGAATAGTTAGCACGGGTAATGAGTTATGCTCACGACATGCCCACCGTGGAGAAGGCCGCCAGGACCGACGCCGGGCTCGCCTCCGAGCTCCGGCTCAGCGTCATGCGGCTGCGTCGCCGGCTCGCCAGTGAGCGGCACCCGGACAACGAGCTCAGCCTCAACCAGATGGCGGTGCTCGGGTGCCTCTACCGCCACGGCGGGGCGCTCACGATCGGCGAGCTCGCCGCCGCCGAGCGGGTGCAGCCCCCGTCGATGACCCGTGCCGTCAACGGCCTGGAGCGGAGCGGCGACGTGGTCCGCCGGCCGCACGAGACCGACGGCCGCCAGGTCGTGGTCGAGCTGTCCGGCACCGGCCGGGCCCGGCTGCTGGCCGACCGCGACCGCCGTACGGCGTGGCTGGCGCGGCGCCTGAGCGAGCTCACGCCCGAGGAGCGCGCGATCCTCCGCAAGGCCGCTCCCATCCTCGAGCACCTCTCCCACCAGGACTGACCCGAAGGACTGATCACCACGAGCCCCACGTTCCGCGCCCTCCGCAACCCGAACTACCGGCTGTACCTGGCCGGTAGCGCGGTCTCGAACACCGGGACCTGGATGCAGCGAGTGGCGCAGGACTGGATGGTGCTCCAGCTGCCGGGCAACAGCGGCACCGAGCTCGGGATCACCACGGGCCTGCAGTTCCTGCCGGTCCTCCTGCTGAGCCCGTACGCCGGGGTGGTGGCCGACCGGTTCCCGAAGCGCCGGCTGCTGCAGGTCACGCAGGCGACGATGGCGCTCGCCTCCCTGGCGCTCGGGCTGATCGCGGTGCTCGGTGTCGCGCAGACCTGGCACGTCTACCTGATCGCGTTCCTGTTCGGCATCGGCTCGGCCTTCGACGCGCCGGCCCGCCAGTCCTTCGTCTCCGAGATGGTCGGCCAGGAGGACCTCACCAACGCGGTCGGCCTGAACTCGGCGAGCTTCAACGCCGCGCGGATCCTCGGCCCGGCGCTCGCCGGCCTGATGATCGGCGCCCTCGGCGGGGGAGTCCGGGCGACCGGCTGGGTGATCCTGATCAACGCCGTCTCCTACGTCGCGGTCATCGCCCAGCTCGAGCGGATGAACACCACGCTGCTCAACACCCCGGAGCTGCGCGCCCGCACGCCGGGGATGCTCCTCGAGGGCGTCCGCTACATCCGCAGCCAGCCCAAGATGATCCTGATCCTGGTGATGGTGTTCTTCGCCGGCACGTTCGGCATGAACTTCCAGATCACGTCAGCGCTGATGGCCACCGAGGTGTTCGGCAAGGGCGCCGGCGAGTTCGGCATCCTCGGCTCCGCGATGGCGGTGGGGTCACTGACCGGCGCCCTGATGGCGGCGCGCCGGGTGCGGATCCGGCTGCGGCTGCTCGTGCTGGCCGCCCTGGGGTTCGGCGTCGCCGAGATCGTCGCGGGCCTGCTCCCGTCGTACCTCGCGTTCGCGCTGTTCAGCCCGGTCATCGGGTTCTGCACCCTGACCCTCCTGAACTCGGCGAACGCGACCATGCAGCTGGAGTCGGACCCCGCGCTCCGGGGCCGGGTGATGGCTCTCTACATGACGATCGTGATGGGCGGGACGCCGCTCGGCTCCCCGATCATCGGGTGGATCGGCCAGCACCTCGGGGCCCGCTGGAGCCTGTTCATCGGCGGCGCCCTGACGATCGTCGGGGTACTCTTGGCGCTCGCCGTGTACGCACGGCTCCGCGGTGGTGCCCGCAGCGTTTTGCATGCGGTTGAGCCCGCGGGTAGTCTTTTTCCTCGTGTCTGGGACAACCAGGCCGTTGCGCGTGCCCGGAGGCAGTCGGGGGAACAGGCCCTCGGCTCCGGCACGGACATCCCCCTCGACGAGACCGTGAGCAGCGGTTCGCGCTGAGAACCGGGGGTGGGCGACACGCCCGACCTCGGGGGTGAGCAACGCGGGTTGGGATGCACCACCCGGACACACAGCAGGACACCGTGCGGGCAGAGCGTTCGTACTGAGAGCAGAAACGAAGGGGAACCACCAGGTGCCCACCATTCAGCAGCTGGTCCGCAAGGGCCGCCAGGACAAGGTGTCGAAGAACAAGACGCCTGCCCTGAAGGGATCGCCGCAGCGCCGAGGCGTCTGCACCCGCGTCTACACCACCACCCCGAAGAAGCCGAACTCCGCCCTCCGGAAGGTCGCCCGCGTGCGCCTCTCCAGCGGCGTCGAGGTCACCGCGTACATCCCGGGTGTCGGTCACAACCTCCAGGAGCACTCGATCGTGCTCGTCCGCGGCGGCCGGGTGAAGGACCTCCCCGGTGTCCGCTACAAGATCATCCGCGGCACGCTCGACACCCAGGGCGTGAAGAACCGCAAGCAGGCTCGCAGCCGCTACGGCGCCAAGAAGGAGAAGAGCTGATATGCCGCGCAAGGGTCCCGCTCCCAAGCGGCCGATCGACGTCGACCCGGTCTACGGGTCGCAGCTGGTCACCCAGCTCGTCTCCAAGGTGCTGCAGGACGGCAAGAAGCAGGTCGCGCAGCGCATCGTCTACACCGCCCTCGAGGGCTGCCGCGAGAAGACCGGCACCGACCCGGTCGTCACGCTCAAGCGCGCGCTCGACAACGTGAAGCCGGCCATCGAGGTCAAGTCCCGCCGCGTCGGTGGCGCGACCTACCAGGTGCCGATCGAGGTCAAGGGCGGCCGCGGTACGACGCTGGCGCTCCGCTGGCTGGTCGGCTACGCCCAGGACCGTCGCGAGAAGACGATGTCCGAGCGCCTCATGAACGAGATCCTCGACGCCTCCAACGGCCTCGGTGCCGCGGTGAAGAAGCGCGAGGACACCCACAAGATGGCCGAGTCGAACAAGGCCTTCGCGCACTACCGCTGGTGACCACGGGCGCGGGCGACGCACCCACGAGGGACGTCGCCTGCGCTCCACCCGGAAATCCGAAATCTTTCTAAGGAACGCTGACAACAGTGGCTGTCGACATCACCACGGACCTCAACAAGGTCCGCAACATCGGCATCATGGCGCACATCGACGCCGGTAAGACCACCACCACCGAGCGCATCCTCTTCTACACCGGCATCACCTACAAGATCGGTGAGGTCCACGAGGGCGCAGCCACGATGGACTGGATGGAGCAGGAGCAGGAGCGCGGCATCACCATCACGTCCGCCGCGACGACCTGCTGGTGGAAGAACCACCAGATCAACATCATCGACACCCCCGGTCACGTGGACTTCACCGCCGAGGTCGAGCGCTCGCTGCGCGTCCTCGACGGCGCGGTCGCCGTCTTCGACGGCGTGGCCGGCGTCGAGCCGCAGACGATGACCGTGTGGCGCCAGGCGAACAAGTACTCCGTGCCGCGGATGTGCTTCGTGAACAAGCTGGACCGCACCGGTGCGGACTTCTTCCGCTGCGTCGACATGATGGTCGAGCGCCTCAACTCCACCCCGCTGGTGCTCCAGCTGCCGATCGGCGCCGAGTCCGACTTCCTCGGTGTCGTCGACCTGGTCGGCATGCGCGCGCTCACCTGGCGCGGCGAGACCAAGATGGGCGAGGACTACGAGGTCGAGGAGATCCCGGCCGAGCTCGCCGAGCAGGCCGCCGAGTACCGCGAGAAGCTGCTCGAGACCCTCTCCGAGGCCGACGACGCCATCATGGAGAAGTACCTCGAGGGTGAGGACCTCACCGTCGAGGAGCTCGAGGAGGCGATCCGTCGCGCGACCCTGGCCGACAAGCTGAACCCGGTCCTGTGCGGCACGGCGTTCAAGAACAAGGGCGTCCAGCCCCTGCTCGACGCGGTCGTGAAGTACCTGCCGTCGCCGCTCGACATCGACGCCATCATCGGCCACAAGCCGGGCGACGAGGAGACCCCGATCACCCGCAAGCCGTCCGACGACGAGCCGTTCGCCGGCCTGGCCTACAAGATCGCCTCCGACCCGCACCTCGGCAAGCTGATCTACGTCCGCGTCTACTCGGGCAAGCTCGAGGCCGGCTCGACCGTGGTGAACTCGGTCAACGGCCGCAAGGAGCGGATCGGCAAGGTCTACCAGATGCACGCGAACAAGCGTGAGGAGATCGCGTCGGTCGGCGCCGGCCAGATCGTGGCCGTCATGGGCCTGAAGGACACCAAGACCGGCCACACGCTCTGCGACCCGCAGAACCAGGTCGTGCTCGAGTCGATGACGTTCCCGGCCCCGGTGATCGAGGTCGCGATCGAGCCCAAGACGAAGAGCGACCAGGAGAAGCTGGGCACCGCGATCCAGCGCCTCTCCGACGAGGACCCGACCTTCACGGTCAAGTCCGACGAGGAGACCGGCCAGACGATCATCGCCGGCATGGGCGAGCTCCACCTGGAGATCCTCGTCGACCGCATGAAGCGTGAGTTCCGCGTCGAGGCGACCGTCGGCAAGCCGCAGGTGGCGTACCGCGAGACCATCCGCCGCAAGGTGGAGAACCACAGCTACACCCACAAGAAGCAGACCGGTGGTTCGGGTCAGTTCGCGAAGGTCGTCATCTCGATCGAGCCGAACATCGACCCCGAGACCGGCACCGGCGCGGGCTACGAGTTCGTGAACAACGTGACCGGTGGTCGCGTGCCGCGCGAGTACATCCCGTCGGTCGACCAGGGTGCCCAGGAGGCCATGGAGTTCGGCGTCCTCGCCGGCTACCCGATGGTCGACGTGAAGGTCTCGCTCGAGGACGGCGCCTACCACGACGTCGACTCGTCCGAGCTCGCCTTCAAGATCGCCGGCAACCAGGCCTTCAAGGAGGCCGCCCGCCAGGCGAAGCCCGTGCTGCTCGAGCCGATGTTCGCCGTGGAGGTGACCACGCCGGAGAACTTCCTCGGCACGGTCATCGGCGACATCAACAGCCGGCGCGGTCAGATCCAGGCGCAGGAGGAGCGTCACGGTGACATGGTCATCAACGCCCTCGTGCCGCTGTCCGAGATGTTCGGGTACGTTGGCGACCTGAGGTCCAAGACCTCCGGCCAGGCTTCGTACTCGATGGAGTTCGACTCGTACGCCGAGGTTCCCACGAACATCGCCGACGAGATCATCAAGAAGGTCCGCGGCGAGTAACTCTCGCAAGGATCCTCAGCACCACCACCCAGTACGAGTCAAGCAACAAACAACACCAGGAGGAGCCCACCGTGGCTAAGGCGAAGTTCGAGCGGACCAAGCCGCACGTCAACATCGGCACGATCGGTCACATCGACCACGGCAAGACGACCCTGACTGCCGCGATCACGAAGGTCCTGCACGACAAGTACCCGGACCTGAACCCGTTCACCCCGTTCGACGAGATCGACAAGGCTCCGGAGGAGCGCCAGCGCGGCATCACCATCTCCATCGCGCACGTCGAGTACCAGACCGAGGCGCGTCACTACGCGCACGTCGACTGCCCGGGTCACGCCGACTACATCAAGAACATGATCACCGGCGCGGCTCAGATGGACGGCGCGATCCTCGTGGTCGCCGCGACCGACGGCCCGATGCCGCAGACCCGCGAGCACGTGCTGCTCGCCCGCCAGGTCGGCGTGCCGGCGCTGGTCGTCGCGCTGAACAAGTGCGACATGGTCGACGACGAGGAGCTCATCGAGCTCGTCGAGATGGAGGTGCGTGAGCTCCTCTCCGAGTACGAGTTCCCGGGCGACGACATCCCGGTCGTGCGCGTGGCGGCCTTCCCGGCCCTCAACGGCGACGCCAAGTGGGGCGAGTCGGTCCTCGAGCTCATGCAGGCCGTGGACGACTACATCCCGACCCCGGAGCGCGACACCGAGAAGCCGTTCCTCATGCCCGTCGAGGACGTCTTCACGATCACCGGTCGTGGCACCGTCGTCACCGGTCGTATCGAGCGCGGCATCATCAAGGTGAACGAGGAGATCGAGATCCTCGGTATCCGCGAGACCTCGGCCAAGACCACCGTCACCGGTGTCGAGATGTTCCGCAAGCTGCTCGACGAGGGCCAGGCCGGTGAGAACGTCGGTCTGCTGCTCCGTGGCACGAAGCGCGAGGACGTCGAGCGCGGCATGGTTCTGGCCAAGCCGGGCACCACGACCCCGCACACCAACTTCGAGGCCTCGGTCTACATCCTCTCGAAGGAGGAGGGCGGCCGTCACACGCCGTTCTTCAACAACTACCGTCCGCAGTTCTACTTCCGGACCACGGACGTGACCGGTGTCGTGACCCTGCCCGAGGGCACCGAGATGGTCATGCCGGGTGACAACACCGAGATGTCGGTCGAGCTCATCCAGCCCATCGCCATGGACGAGGGCCTGCGCTTCGCGATCCGCGAGGGCGGCCGCACCGTCGGCGCCGGCCGGGTCACCAAGATCACGAAGTGATCGCCTGATCCAAACGAGGAGCCCCCAAGCCGTCAGGCTTGGGGGCTCCTTGCTTCTGATCAGGCATCCTGCGTGTCTTCGAGCCGAGTCGGCGCTAGTGCCGGTGTGGGGGGTGCCGAGTCGGCGCTAGTGCCGGTGTGGGGGGTGCCGAGTCGGCGCTAGTGCCGGTGTGGGGGTTGTCCGACCTGCAGTGGCGCCGACTCGGGGGTTCTCGGACCTGCAGTAGCGCCGACTCGGCGGTGTTCCGGCCTGCAGTAGCTCCGACTCGGCGGTGCTCCGGCCTGCAGTGGCGCCGACTCGGCACGACGCGCGCGTCACTCCAGCGGCCAGGAGACGACGGTGCGCATCTGCTCGGGCGGGACGTCCGGCCCGGCGAGGTACTCCTCCCACATCGCCGACTCGTCGATCTTGCGGTCACGCGCCTCGGCCTCGACGTGCAGCGCCTCGTACGTCGCCGGGACCTGCTCGTAGGGGCCGACGTGCTCGGTGGTGATCACCTCGCGCGACGGCAGCCGAAAGGGGACCACGGTGCCGTCACCCTCGATCGGCCCGCTCACCGGGAACCCGGCCGCGACCGACATGCCGTCGGGCCGGATCTCGTAGTAGGCCATCGCCGGCCCTGCCGGCCGGACGCCGGTCCGCGCGAGATGGCCGGCGACGGTGCCGAAGGCCCGGCCCATCAGCTCGCCCATCGTCGACAGGTCCGCCTCGAACCGGGTCACCGCCAGGTGCCGGCCCTGCTCCGCCACGATCCGCACGCTCATCACGTCTCCTCTCCCAGCTGTCGACGCTAGGTCGCGCAGCGGTGGGGGAGCAGGGACCAACGGCGAGGTGCTGCCGGGAACTAGTGCCCGGTCAGCGCCGCGACCGCGTCGCCGAAGACCTCGGTGTGCCGGTCCACGTCCGCCTCGGTGTGGTGCGGGCTGAACAGCGCCATGTTGTGGAACGGCGTCAGGAGCACGCCGCGGTTGAGGCACCACAGGTGCAGGAAGCCCTCGAGGTCCTCGTCCACGGCCGCCGCCGCGGCGGCGCCGTCGCGCGGGGGCGGGCAGAACCAGTACTCCGCCCGGCAGCCGAGCCGCTGGACGTGCCAGTCCAGGCCGTGCTCGGCGATGACGCCGGCGACGCCGGCGGTGAACCGCTCGGCGAGGGGTACGGCGACCGCGAAGTCCTCGTCGCGCAGGCAGGACGACAGCGTCGCCCGGATCGCGGCCAGTGCCAGCGCGTTGCCGGTGAGCGTGCCGCCGACGCCGGCGACGTCGATCTCATGCCCCAGCATCGGGCCGGACAGCCGGTCCGCGACCTCGGCGGTCATGCCGTACGCCGCGCACGGGATGCCGCCGCCGATCGGCTTGCCGACGACCACGAGGTCCGGGTCGAGGCCCCAGGCGGCGGTCGCGCCGCCGGGGCCCGCGCACAGCGTGTGCGTCTCGTCGTTGACGAGCAGCACGCCGTGGCGACGGGTGATCTCGCGGACCGCCTCGAGGTAGCCGGGCTCGGGCAGCACGATGCCGATGTTGGTCAGCGCGGGCTCCATCAGCAGGCAGGCGACGTCGCCCTCGGCGAGTCGGCGGTCCAGCGCCTCGGCGTCGTTGAACGGCACCACCGCGGTGGTCTCCGCGACCGGCACCTGCGGCCCGAGCGCGCCGGGCCGGGCGACCACCCGGTCGCCGTCGAGGACGGCCAGCGTCTCGTCGACGGTGCCGTGGTAGCACCAGTCCATGACCGCGACCCGCGGCCGGCCGGTGAGGTGCCGGGCGAAGCGCAGCACGAACCGGTTCGCGTCGGTCGCCGACATCGCCAGCTGCCACGACGGCAGGCCGAACCGCCGCGCCAGCTCCTCGCCGACCCAGACCGCGTCGGCGGAGGGGAGCATCGTGGTGATCCCGCGGCTCGCCCGCCCGGCGATCGCGTCGGTGACCTGCGGCAGCGCGTGGCCGGTCATGGCGCCGGTGTCGCCGAGGCACAGGTCGACGTACTCCACGCCGTCGACGTCGGTGAGCCGCGCGCCGGACGCGGAGTCGAAGAACAGCGGGAACCGGCCCGGCCACCGGGTCATCCAGGGCATCGGGACACCGGCGAGCAGCGGGCCGCGCGCCTGCTCGGCGAGGGCGGCGGAGCTCGGGTGCAGCCGGGCGAAACGGTCCTCCTCGGCGGCGCGGAGGGAGGCGAGGCGGTCACGGTCGATCATGGGAGGGAAGATAGCGGCGACAACCGGTGCCGCGCCCGAAGCGTGGCACGGTGGTGAGCGAGTTCCTGGCCTGGCTGCTGGTGGTGCTGCTCCAGGCCCTGCCGCCGACGGTCCCGCCGACGGTCCCGGCGGCGGTGCCGTCGCTGGAGGGCCGGCCCGCCGCGGAGGCCCGGGCCACCCTGCGTGACGCGGGCCTGCGGGTCGACGTACGGCAGGTCCGGGGGACTGCGTGCCGTCCTCGCGGGATCGTGCTCGACCAGCGTCCGCGAGCCGGGGTCGAGCGCCCGGTGGGCGCCCGGGTGGTGATCGAGGTGAACGGCGGAGGGCGCGGCCGCTGCGGGCCGGACCCGCACCCCTCCTGGCTGTCCCGTGTCGCCGACCTGTTCGTGGCCTTCGCCCGCGGCGCACGCGACGGTCCCCCGGCCGAGCCGCCGGTGACGCTCTACCTCGGCGGGCAGCGGCAGCGGGTGCTCGAGGGCGGCGAGCTGGCGGACCGGGCCCGGTGGCGGCTCTGCCCGGCGGCGGGGACCTACGCCGCCCGGACGTGCCCGTTCTCGGCGATCGATCTCCTCGGCCGCTACGCCGGCCCGCTGGCGTACACGTCGGTGCCGCCGCGGCATCCGTGCGTGGACGCGACGCCGTTGCCGGGCGGTCCGCGCCGCATCACCATCACCCCGGCCGAGCCGCAGGACTGCGTCGGCTACTGGGCCGTGCAGCTCCAGGTCGACGACGACGCCCGGGTCGTGGCGGTGAACCTCGTGTGGGCGGAGCCGTGACCGCGGGAGAGGATGGAGCCATGGCCGACGACCGCGTGCGACCGGCGCGCCCGCACCACAAGCTGACCGACGACGGCCGACGGATGCGCGAGGTCCTCACCTACTCGCGGAGGGGCAGCCGGTTCACGCCGCGCCAGGCCGAGGCGTGGGAGGCGTACGCCGAGAAGTGGTGGCTGCCCGACGACGTCGTGGACGAGCCGGGCTTCACGCTGGCCGGGATGTTCGGCCGGACGGCGCCGCTGGTCGTCGAGATCGGCTCCGGCATCGGCGAGTCCACGGTCGCGCTCGCCGCCGCGCGGCCGGACCACGACGTCGTCGCGTTCGAGGTGTGGCGCCCCGGGGTCGCCGACACGCTCGCCCGGATCGGCGAGGCCGGGCTCACGAACGTCCGGATGCTCAGCGTCGACGCGGTCTGGTCGATGGAGCACGTGGTCGCGCCGGAGAGCCTGGCGGCGCTCTGGACGTTCTTCCCCGACCCCTGGCACAAGAAGCGGCACCACAAGCGGCGCCTGGTCACCCCCGCGTTCGCGCGCCTCGCCGCGACCCGGCTCGCGCCCGGCGCCGAGTGGCGACTGGCCACCGACTGGGCCGACTATGCCGAGCAGATGGTCGAGGTCCTCGACGCGGAGCCGGAGCTCGAGGGCGGCGTCACCGAGCGCTGGGCCGAGCGGCCGCTGACCAGGTTCGAGCGCAAGGGCCTCGCCGCCGGGCGGGAGATCACCGACCTGCGCTACCAGCGGGTGGCGCGGTAGTACGCCGGACCACGAGCCGGGTCGGCAGGACGACCTGCTCCGGCACCCAGTGCTCGCCCTCCAGCGCCGTGAGCACCTGCTGGGCCGCGACCCGGCCCTGCTCGTGCACCGGCTGCGCCACCGTGGTCAGGTCGAAGATCTCGGCCATCTCGTGGTCGTCGATGCCGATCACCGAGAGGTCCTCCGGCACCCCGACCCCGAGCTCGCGGGCGGTGCGCAGCACGCCGATCGCCATCTCGTCCGAGGCGGCGAAGATCGCCGTCGGCCGGTCCTCGCGGTCGAGCAGCGCCTGGGCGGCGCGGGAGCCCCCGGCGACGCTGAACTCGCCGTCGGCCTCCAGTGTCGGGTCGTGGGGCAGCCCCGCCTCGGCCAGCGCCGAGCGGAAGCCGGCCAGCCGGGCGGCCGGTGCGGTGAAGTCGAGCACGCCCTCGGTCGCCCCGCCGACGTACGCGATCCGGCGGTGTCCGAGCCCGGCCAGGTGCCGCACCGCGCAGCGCGCCGCCTGCTCGTCGTCGATGCGCACCGTGGCCCAGCCCGGCACGTCGGCGCCCACGATCGTGACCGGCCGGCCGAGCTTCTGCAGGCGGGCCAGCTCGTCGAGGCTGGGCTTCAGGCTGAGCACCAGGACGGCGTCCACGCGCTTGGTGAGCAGGCTGGTCTCGAACACCCGGTGCCGGGCGGACTCGTCCCCGGCGAGGTTGTAGAGCAACAGGTCGTAGCCGCGTTCGCGCAGCACCTCCTCGGCGCCCTGGACCACCGCCGCGAAGAACCACCGGGTCACCCACGGCACGATGACCGCGACCGTCCGGGTCTGGCCGCTGGCGAGCCCCGCCGCGCTCGGCGACGGCACGTACCCCAGGCGCCGGGCGGTCTCCATCACCCGCGACCGGGTCTCGTCGGAGACGCCCGGCAGGCCGCGGAGCGCGCGCGAGACCGTCGCGGTCGACATCTCGACCTCGCGGGCCACGTCCTTGATCCCGGTCATGATGGGAGCGCTCCCAATTCCGGTGTCCGGCAACTAGGGTGGGACGCATGACCGAGCACCTGCCCGACGGATCCCGCCTCTCCTACGGCGTCGCGACGGCGGCGTACCAGATCGAGGGAGCCTCGACCGAGGACGGGCGCGGGCCCTCCATCTGGGACACCTTCGCCGCCCGCCCGGGCGCCACCCGCGACGGCCGGGACGGGTCGGTCGCCTGCGACAGCTACCACCGGTACCCCGAGGACCTCGACCTGGTCGCCGGGGCCGGTGTGCAGTGGTACCGCTTCTCGGTCGCCTGGCCGCGGATCGTCCCCGCGGGCACCGGCCGGGTCGAGCCGCGCGGGCTCGACTACTACGACCGCTTGGTGGACGCGGCGCTCGCCCGCGGCATCAGCCCGACCGCCACGCTCTACCACTGGGACCTCCCGCAGGCGCTCGAGGACCGCGACGGCTGGCTGAACCGCGACACCGCCGAGGCGTTCGCCGACTACGCGGCGGTGGTCCACCACCGGCTCGGCGACCGCGTCAAGGTGTGGGCGACGCACAACGAGCCGTGGTGCGCGGCGTACCTCGGCTACTCCGCCGGCGTGCACGCACCCGGCCGCAAGGAGGGTGGCGCCGGGCATCGGGCCGCGCACCACCTCAACCTCGCCCACGGCCTCGCCGCCGCGCGGCTGCACGAGGCGGGCGTGACCGACCTGGGCATCGTCCACAACCTGGCGCCGTTCTGGCCCGAGTCGCCGGAGGCCGCGCAGGCCGCCGACGAGCTGGACGCGCTGCGCAACCGGGTGTGGCTCGGCCCGCTGACCGACGGGGCGTACGACGAGGGCCTGCTGCGCGTCGCCCCCGAGCTCGCCGACGAGCGCCTGGTCCGCGACGGCGACCTCGCGCTGGTCCGCGGCTCGGCGGACTGGATCGGGGTCAACTACTACACGCCGTTCCGCCCCACGCTGGCCGACCCCACGCTGGAGCGGCACCCCGAGGTCGAGGCCTACCCCGGCGCGACGCCCGTGTCGTTCGTGGTCCGCGAGCCGCGCACCGACATCGGCTGGGAGGTCGACCCGAGCGGGCTCGAGGAGGTGCTGGTCGACACGCACCGGCGCACCGGCCTGCCGGTGCTGGTCACCGAGAACGGCGCGGCGTACCCCGACCGGACCCTGGACGACCAGGACCGGATCGGCTACCTGCGTGACCACATCGCCGCCACGGAGCGGGCGCGAGCGGCCGGTGCGGACGTGCGGGCGTACATCGTCTGGACGCTCCTGGACAACTTCGAGTGGGCGGAGGGCTACACCAAGACCTTCGGCATCGTGCACATCGACCCGTTGGACCTGACCCGGACGCCCAAGGCGTCCTACCACTGGCTGGCGGAGCACATCGAGGAGCACCTCGCGTCCGGGTCGGGTCCCACGGCGTGACCGGCTAGCCCTTGACGCTGCCGGCCAGCAGCCCACGGACGAAGTAGCGCTGCAGCGAGACGAACACGATCAGCGGCACCACCAGGGCCACGAACGCGCCCGCCGACAGCAGGAACCAGTCGGACCCGCGGGTGCCGGACAGCTCGGCGAGCCGAGCGGTCAGCGGGAACGTGTTCGGGCTTCCGAA
Source organism: Nocardioides aquiterrae (assembly GCF_039526625.1). Lineage (NCBI taxonomy): Bacteria > Bacillati > Actinomycetota > Actinomycetes > Propionibacteriales > Nocardioidaceae > Nocardioides > Nocardioides aquiterrae. Next base: position 67,785 of record NZ_BAAAJE010000022.1, on the reverse strand, counting down.
CGTGATCGCCACCAGCAGGTCGTTCCACACCCAGAGGAACTGCAGGATGGCGAACGCCGCGATCGCCGGCGCCATCAGCGGCAGCATGATCCGGGAGAAGATCTGCACGTGTCCGGCGCCGTCGACCCGGGCGGACTCGATCAGCTCGCCGGGGATCTGGCTCATGAAGTTGTGCAGCAGGTAGATCGCCAGCGGCAGCGCGAAGATCGTGTGCGACAGCCACAGCGTGTAGAAGCCCCCGCCCGGTGCGTCCGGCCCCGCCAGCGGCATCAGGTTGAGCGGCGGCTGCACGTACAGCTTGAGCAGCGGGATCAGCGTCACCTGGATCGGCACGATCTGGAGCGCGAAGATTCCGACGAACAGGAAGTCGCGACCCGGGAACTTCATCCAGACGAACGCGTACGCCGCGAGCACCGCGATGCTGATCGGCATCACCACGCACGGGATCGTGATCACCAGGGAGTTGACGAAGTACGTCGACAGGTTGGTGTCGCTGCCGTTGAGGACCTCGTCGTAGTTCGACCAGGTCACGTTCGGGTTGGTGAAGAACGTCCACCAGCCGCTGGACGTGATGTCCGACTCGGGGCGGAAGGACGTGATGAACAGGCCGAGGGTCGGGATCGTCCACACGACCGCGATCACGATCGCGGCGAGGGAGGCCCAGGGCGAGCTGAGCGCCTTGCGGGCGGTGGTGCTGACCTTCTCCGGTCCCGGGCCCTGGGCGCCCAGCCGCGCGACGTCGGGGTTCGCGGCGGTCATCGTGCCTCCAGCTTGCGCATCTGACGGACGTTGTAGATGACGATCGGCATCACCAGCAGGAAGATCACGGTGGCGATCGCGGTGGCCAGGCCCTGGTTCGCGGAGATGAAGTACTCCCGGTAGAACTGGTAGGCCAGCACGCTGGTGTCGAAGTTGCCGCCGGTCATGGTGCGGACGATGTCGAAGGCCTTCAGCGTGGTGATGCTGATCGTGGTCAGCACGACGATCAGGGACGGCCGGATGCTCGGGATCGTGATGAACCGGAACATCTTGAAGCCGCTGACGCCGTCGAGCCGCGCGGCCTCGACGATGTCGTCGGGGATCGCCTTGATCGAGGCCGAGAGGATCACCATCGCGAACCCGGTCTGGACCCAGATCAGTACGACGATCAGGAAGATCGTGTTCCACGGGTCGTTGAGCAGGAACTTGTAGGTGTCGAAGCCGAGCCCCTTCAGCAGCGCGTTGGCGATGCCGATCTGCTCCTGGCTGGAGTCCTTGTAGTCGTAGACGAACTTCCAGATGATCGAGGCGCCGACCAGGGAGATCGCCATCGGCAGGAAGATCAGGGCCTTCGCGAACTTCTCGAACCGGGACCGGTCGATGAGCACCGCGTAGACCAGGCCGATCGTCGTCGAGACGATCGGCACGAGGATCACCCAGGCCGCGGTGTTGCGCAGCACGGTCAGCTGCTCGGAGTCGGTGAAGACGGTCTTGTAGTTGTCCAGGCCGATGAAGCTGGCGCCGGTCTGGTCGAAGAACGACTGGTAGATGCTGGTCACGGCCGGGTAGAGCAGGCCGATGAGGATCAGGGCAACGGCGGGCAGCACGAACGCGGCGGCCTGCACCAGCTCGCCGCTCCTGCTCCGCAGCCGTTGGGTCACGAGGAGGATCACCGCGACGACCGCGAAGAACAGCGCGATCGCGATGAACATCTGGGCGAACTTCTCACCTGTCGACATACAGGCACTCCCGATGGCTCGGGCCGGCGAGCGGCGGCTCAACGGCTGGGTGGAACCGGATGGTGATGGTGGTACGACGGTGGCCGGGCCACGGGCGCCGAAGCGCCCGTGACCCGGCCGTGGTCACGCGTGGATCACGACGACGGCCAGGAGGCCTCGATGTTGTCGAGGGCGTCCTGGGTGCTCTCGCCGGTGATCCAGTTGGTCATCTCCTTCCAGAAGGAGCCCGCGCCGACCTCGCCCGGCATCATGTCCGAGCCGTCGAAGCGGAAGACCGCGTCCGGGTCCTGCAGGATCTCGCCGGACAGCTTGTCGATCGGGCTGGACAGGTTGTTGATGTCCAGGCCCTTGTTGGCGCTGACCCAGCCGCCGTTCGGCGTGGCCTTGGCCTTCTCGTTGGCCCACACGTCGGTCGACAGGTAGGTCTGGAAGGCCTGGACGGCGGTGTCGTCGGAGAACGCCGCGACGAACTCGCCGCCGCCGAGGACCGGGTTGCCGAACTCCGAGCCCATCGGCGGGAGGTAGAACGCGAACACGTCGCCGTTCTCGGAGACGTCGGTGCCCTCGGGCCAGTTGGCCGCGTAGAACGACGCCTGGCGGTGCATCGCGCACTTGCCGTCGAGGATCGGCAGGCCGCCGTCCTGGAACGCCGTCGTGGCGATCGAGCTGACGTCACCGATGCCGCCGTTGACGTACTTGTCGTTCTTCAGGATGTTGCCGACGTCGTCGAGCGCCGTGGCGACCTGGGGGTCGTTGAACGGGATGTCGTGGGCGACCCACTGGTCGTACACGTCCGGACCCGCCGACCGCAGCAGCACGTCCTCGAGCCAGTCGGTGGCCGGCCAGCCGGTGGCCTCGCCGGACTCGATGCCCGCGCACCACGGCTTGATGCCGGTCGCCGCGATCTTGTCGGACAGGGCGAGCATGTCGTCCCAGGTCTTCGGGATCTCCCAGCCGTTGTCGGCGAACATCTTGGGGGAGTACCAGACGAACGACTTCACGTTCGCGCCCAGCGGCGCGGCGTAGAACTTGCCGTCCACGCTGCCGTAGGACTTCCAGTCCTCGCCGAACCAGTTGTCGACGTTGTCGGCCACCTGCGAAGGCGCCTCGACGACCTTCCCGGTGGCGACGAGCGTCTGGAGCAGGCCCGGCTGGGGGACGTACGCGATGTCCGGCGGGTTGCCGGCCTGGACGCGCACCTTCAGCTGGGTCTCGAACTCCTTGGAGCCCTCGTACTTCGGCGTCGCGCCGGTGCACGTGGTGAACAGCTTCCACGAGTCGATGTGCGGCTTGTCCTCCGGCGCGACGATCGACGTGTAGACCGACACGGTCTGACCGGTCAGGTCACCGAAGTCGGCCAGCTGCTCGAGCCCCTTGCACTCGGCCTTGCCCTCGCCCGGCCAGGTGCCACTGGCGGCCTTGCCGCCGCCGCTGTCGCTGCTGGCACAGCCGACGAGCACCAGCCCCGTGCTCACGAGAGCGGCAGCTGCTGCCATCCCCCGCCGCGTGTTGCGTGATCGCATGCGTGCTTCCCTTCTGCGTTTCGGCAGGTCCGTCCTTGGGTCCGCGTGTGCCCGGAACCCGCTCTCCGTCGTAGACGATGCAAACGTTTACGCTGCGGCCCGTCAAGGACGGGCCGTAACGTTTCCGTAACGCACGTCACAATTTCGTGGGAACGCTCCCACGCCCGCGCGGACCGTGTCCAGGCCCGCCGGGTCACGAGATGGTCTCGGCGGCAGGTCTGGACCGGCCCGGCCGGCGGAGGGCGCCGGCGCTGCCGTTGTGTAGTTGTCCCGGCGTCGCAGCCGGCTCGCCCCATCGTCCGCGGCACCCTCCGGTCCGCGGCAGGGACCAACGACCACGCCGGGGACCGACCTTCGCCCCGCGGCGGTCCCGGTCAGGGCCGCAGCAGCCCCAGCTCCTCGTCCACGTACGGGTCGGCCGCCCCGATCGCGTCCAGCTCGGCCTTGAGCGCCTCCTGCTCCGCCAGCGCCTCGGCCGTGCGCCCGAGGTGGCGCAGCGCCCACGCGACCATCCAGCGCGCGACCCGGACGTCGGGCTCGGCGCCGAGCCGCCGCCGCGCGGCGAGGGCCCGTTCGAACGCGTCCAGCGCCGCCGGCCAGTCGCCCGCGTCGGCGTGCACCATGCCGATGTTGTTCAGCAGCGAGGCCTCCCAGGCCCGGGCCGCGGGATCGGAGCTCGCCCGGGCGAGCGCGAGCGCCGGTTCGGTGAGCGCCAGCTGCTGCTCCGGCGGGGCCACCAGGGCCACCATGTGGAGGGCGTCGATCCGCAGCGCGTCGCCGGTGGCGTGCTGCGCGGCGGCCTCGAAGTGCGGTCGGGCGGCGTCCGGGTCGCCGGCCGACCGCAGCAGGNNNCAGCAGCCGCCCGCGCTCCAGCGAGACGCGGGCGGCGACCTCCTCGTCGGTGACCGCGAGGTGGTCGAGCACGGCGTGGCCCTCGTCGAACCGCTCCTGGAGCCCGAGCGCCCGGGCGACCTGGGTCAGCAGCACCAGCCGCTCCGTGCCCTCCGCGAGGTCCGCCGCGGCACGGAACCGCTGCTCGGAGGCGGCCGGGTCGTCGAAGTCCCACAGGGAGCGCAGGTCGGTCACCGGCGGGATCCCAGCCGGCGCCGCAGGTCGGCCTCGCGGGCCAGGCGGGCGGCGTCGCGCTCGCGGCGGGCGGCGACGACCGCGGCGAGGAACGCCTCGGGCGGGGTGCCCGGCGGCG
>NZ_BAAAJE010000022.1:0-63327 GCF_039526625.1 Nocardioides aquiterrae | reverse complement strand
GCTGCGGCGGCGGGGGCGGTGCGACGTGCTCGCGCACGGCGACCCCGAGCCGGGCGCCGACCGCCACCCGCGACGCCGGGTCGAGGGACGGGTACCGGCCGAGGAACTGGCGGACGGCGAGGGCGAGCCCCGTCGGCAGCGCGGCCAGGTCCGCGTGCCGGGCCCACGAGGCGAGCTGGGGCGGCATCGGCGGGGGCGCGGCGAGGCGCAGCCGGACCCGCTCGCGGACGACGTACGTGCCGGCGGCGTAGTCGCCGAGGCGCTTGCCGCGCGGGCTGAGCAGGGCGGAGAAGAACGCCGGGCTGCCGAAGAAGACGTAGATCTCGACCACGCCGACCAGCGCCCGCACGAAGGCGTGGTGGAAGGAGATCGGGCCGGCGTCGTCGCGGACCGCCCGCAGCCCGAACGCCATCTTCCCGAGCGAGCGCCCCCCGGTCAGCGTCTCCAGCGCGGTCGGGAAGGCGAGGAACGCGACGATGACCGCGGCGAGCATCGCGACCTGGAGCAGCGCCTCGTCGGTGTGGGCGGCGGCGATCGCCAGCCCCATCACCAGCACGACGAGGAGCGCGAACGTCACGGCGACGTCGATCAGCCCGGAGCCGATCCGCGAGCCCAGGCTGGCCGGCGGCAGGTCGAGGGCGACCGCCTCGCCGGTGACGAGGTCGTCGGTCGTCAGCGTCGCGAACTCGTGGGCCGCCATCGCACTCAGTGTAGGAGCCGGCCCGGGCCGGCCCGGGCGGGCTCGGCCGGTGCCCCGGATCGCTAGGTTGGTCGGCTCAACCTTCCGTGGGTCGGGCGGGTCTTCTCCTCCCGACGGCCCACGACCAGGAGGACACGGCAGATGGCAGGGATCGAGCTCGGGTTCGGCGAGTTCATGGCGGCTCGCTGGGGGCCGCTCTACCGGACGGCGTACCTCCTCACCGGGGACCGCCACGAGGCCGAGGACCTCCTCCAGGGTGCGCTGGCGCGGACCTGCGTGCGGTGGGACGGCATCCGCGACAAGCGGGCCGCCGACTCCTACGTGCGGCAGGCGATGGTCAACCAGATGTCGCGACAGTGGCGTCGTCGCGGGCGCGAGGTCGTCACCGACGAGGTGCCCGAGCAGGCGCACGACGGGGGGATCGGCGTGCGCGCCGACCACCTCGCCCTGTGGGCGGAGATCAGGAAGCTCCCGCCACGGATGCGGGCGACGCTGGTGCTCCGGTACGTCGAGGACCTCACCGAGGAGGCGACCGCGCGCGAGCTCGGCTGCTCCGTCGGCTCGGTCAAGAGCCAGACCCACCACGCCCTCAGGCGCCTGCGCGCCGTGCTCCCCACCCTCGAGCTCGCCCAGGAGATGTCATGACGACCACCGAGATCCGGTCCGCCCTCACCGAGGTCCGCGACGCTGTCGACGTTCCGCCGGTCGACGAGGTCGCGTTCCGCGCCCGGATCCGCGCCGAGCGCCGTCGTCAGCGCGGCGGCCGGGTGCTCGCCGCCGGTGCGGCGGCCGTCGTGGTTGCCGCGGCCGCGGTCGGCGCCGCCCGGCTCGTCGACACCGGCGCCGGCCGGGAGGTGCCGGTCGCGAGCCCGGCGACGGAGGTCGGCACGGTCTCCGAGACGGTCTGGTTCGTCCGCGACGGACGCCTGACGGCCCTGGACCCGTCCGGCCGGGTGCACGTGCTCGGCCTCCACGCCGAGGGCGTGGTCGGCTACACGTCCGAGCGGGTGTACGCCGTGGACGCCGAGAGCCGCGTGGTGGTGCTGGGCCGGGTGCGCGACGACGAGGGTTCCGGCCGGGACACGTCGTACCCCCGGGAGGACAGCCCCGTACCGGGGCCGGTCCAGAGCGCCGCGTTGTCCGGCGACGGCCGGTACCTCGCGTGGATGGACCTCCAGGACACCGTGACGGTCTACGACCTGAAGGCCGGGCAGGTGGACCTCAGGGTCGACGTGCCCCGCAGCGGCTACGTCGCGGCGGTCAGCGCGGACGGCGTCCTCGTCGCCGAGAACGCCGGTCTCGTCCTCCACGCCGCCACCGGCGAGGTGGCGGTGCCCACGCCAGGGGTCGGCGGCAGCTGGGGGGCCCAGCTCGCCGGCGGGCGGGTGCTCGTCGCAGGACCGTCCGGTGAGTCGAGCGTCTACGACGTCGGGTCGGGCACCGCGCGACGGATCGCGGTGCTGCCCGGAGGCTGGGGGGCACTCGCCCCGGACGGGGCGACGGCCGCCACCATCGAGATCGCGCCGGACGACTCCGCGACGGTCGACCTGTGGGACGGCCGGGGCACGCGGTCCCTGCGCGGGCTCGACGGTGTGCCCGAGCAGGTCCGGTTCGCCGACGAGGGCACGCTGCTCGTCCAGACCCGGGGCGGATCGTCCGGCCTCTGGTCCTGCTCGACGGACGACGGCACCTGCGGGGCGCTCCCGGTGCCGGACGGGACGTTCCGCCTGTCCGAGTGAGGGGCGGTCAGTCGAGGAGCGAGGCGAGGATGGGACGCCAGTTGCCGAGCAGCGTGCTCAGGTGCCGGTCCCGGTCGTCCGGCCAGGTGTGCACCGGGCAGCGGACGTCGCCGGGCGTGGCGTCCCACGGCCGGAAGGTGAGGGCGGCGTCGCGGAGGTAGCCGTCGTGGTCGACGAGCGCCTCGCGGACCGAGGCCGCGACCTGGGCAGGGGTGCGCAGGGTGCCGAGCAGCGCGGCGTCCGCCGGTGGCAGGCCGGCGAGGAACCGGCGCGCCAGCGCCTCGTCGTCCGGGTCCGCCGGGTCGAGCCGGGCGACCCAGTCCTCGAACTCCGGCCGGAACCGCTCGACCACCTCGGCGACGGTGCCCGGCTCGTGCCGCGGGTCCGCCGGCCCGGCGACCAGGGCGACGGCGCGCACCCGGTCCGGATGGCGCGCCGCGCACGCCAGCGCGTACGCCGTACCGACGGACATGCCGAGCGCCGCGAAGCCGTCGATGCCGAGGGCGTCGGCCACCGCGACGGCGTCGTCGGCGACCGAGGAGTGGGAGGAGTCGTGCCGGTCGGACCGCCCGTAGCCGGGCCGGTTCACCGACACCAGGCGCACCCCGAGCGCGGCGGCCGCCGGGGCCCCGGTCATCGCGGCGTGCCGGGTGTCCGGGCAGCCGTGGAAGAACAGCACGGCCGGGCCGTCGAGGCCGGTGTCCCAGTACTGCGCGGCCCGGCCGTCCGGCAGCGTGATGACCCCGTCCATGCCCGGAGCCTAGGCTCCGCACATGGACCTGGACGCGTACGTGGCGGCGCACGCGTCCGAGTGGCAGCGCCTCGAGGCGCTGACCCGGAAGCGGCGGCTGTCGGGCGCCGAGGCCGACGAGCTGGTGGAGCGGTACCAGCAGGTCGCGACGCACCTCTCGGTCGTGCGGACGTCCGCGCCGGACCCCTCCCTGGTCGCGCACCTGTCCTCGCTGCTGTCCCGTGCTCGCAACCGCGCCGCGGGCACGCGGACGAGCACCTGGCGCGGCGTTCGGACCTTCTTCGCGGAGCGTTTCCCGGCCGCGCTGTACCGACTGCGCTGGTGGTGGCTCGGCACGCTGGCGGGCAGCGCCGCGGTGACCGCGGTGATGATGCTGTGGCTGCTGCACCACCCGAACGTCGAGCAGAGCCTGCTGTCCCCTCGCGAGGTGGACCAGCTGGTCGACCACGACTTCGAGAACTACTACAGCGAGTACGCCGCCAGCCACTTCGCCGCCCAGGTCTGGGTCAACAACGCCTGGGTGACCGCGCTCTGCCTCGCGCTCGGGGTGCTCGGGCTGCCGGTGGTCTACCTGCTGTTCAGCAACCTCGTGAACCTCGCGATCATCGGCTCGATCATGACCCGGCACGGGCACGCGGGCCACTTCTGGGGGCTGATCCTCCCGCACGGCATGCTCGAGCTGACCGCGGTCTTCGTGGCCGGCGGCGTGGGCCTGCGGCTGTTCTGGTCGTGGGTGGAGCCCGGTGCCCTGACCCGCACCCAGTCGCTCGCGCGGGAGGGCCGGACCGCCGGCACCGTCGCCCTCGGCCTGGTGGCCGTGCTGTTCGTCAGCGGCTGCATCGAGGCGTTCGTGACGCCGTCGCCGCTGCCGACCTGGGCGCGGATCGCCATCGGGGCGCTCGCCGAGACGGTGTTCCTCGCCTACGTGTTCGTGCTCGGCCGGCAGGCGTTCCTGCGCGGCCAGACCGGCGACCTCGACGAGGCGCTGCTGGAGGACCGGGTGGCGACGCAGGCGTGAGGGGTTCGGCTGCTGGCAGCCGAACCCCGCGCGACACGCCGAGGCGGCCCGGCGTGTCCTGCGGGTTCCGGCTGCTGACAGCCGAACCCCGCGCCCCGCCGGACACTCACAGCAACCCCCGCGCCTTCAGCGCCAGGTAGTGGTCGGCGAGCGCGGGCGGCAGCCGGTCGGCGTCGGCGTCGACGACGTCCACGCCGAGCGCGCGCAGCATCCCCGCCGTCCAGCGCCGCCGGCCGATGGCCTGCTCGGCCGCGGCGGCGTCGTACACCTCGTCGAGGGTGGCGTGCCGGGCGGCGAGCTCCTCGAGCGCCGGGTCGCGCACCGACGCGAGCACCACCCGGTGGTGCCGGGTCAGCGCGGGCAGCACCGGCAGCAGCCCCTCCTCCACGGCCGCCGGCTCCAGCGGGGTGAGGAGTACGACGAGCGCGCGCTGGCGACCCAGCGCGGTGACCGCGCCGGCGAGCTGGTCCCAGTCGGCCTCGGCGATCACCGGGTCGAGGTCGGCCATCGCCTCCTGCAGGTGCGCGGCGACGTCGCGTGCGCCGGCCGACCGGAGCCGGCTGCGCACCCGCCGGTCGCCGGCGACGAAGTCGATCCGGTCACCGGCCCGGGCGGCGAGCGCGGCGAGCAGCAGCGCGGCGTCCATCGCCGAGTCGAGCCGCGGCACGTCGCCCACCCGGCCCGCCGACGTCCGCGAGGTGTCCAGGACCAGCACCACCCGGCGGTCCCGCTCGGGCTGCCAGGTGCGCACGACGACGTTCCGGTTCCGGGCGCTGGCCCGCCAGTCGATCGAGCGGACGTCGTCGCCGCGCACGTACTCGCGCAGGCTGTCGAACTCCGTGCCCTGCCCGCGCACGCGGACGGCCGCCCGCCCGTCCAGCTCCCGCAGCCGGGCCAGCCGGCTGGGCAGGTGCTTGCGGGACTCGAACGGCGGGAGCGAGCGGACCACCCCCGGGACCTCGCGGGTGCGCTGCCGCGCGGCCAGCCCGAGCGGCCCCCGCACGCGGACGGTCACCCCGAGCGCGCGGAGGTCACCTCGCCGGGTCGGCAGCAGCGGCGTCCGCAGCACCACCCGGTCGCCGGGGGAGAGCGCGAGCGGGTGCCGGTTGCCCGACGCGCCCGCCGTCGGCTGCCAGGCGTCGCGCAGCACCCCGCGGACCCGCCGGCGGGAGCCGTTGACGACCAGCAGCCGGGTCTCGGTGGGGTGCCCGAGCCGGACCGTTCCCACGGGCGGCCGCGAGATCGACAGCCCGGCCGGCGACGGCGCGAGCAGGAGGTCGGCGCCGATGAGGAGCGCCACGGCCAGCACCCACAACCAGACCGTCCCCTGCGTCGGGCGCAGCACGACGGCGACCACCCCGAGGAGGAGCAGCAGCGGGACCCGGCCGGTGATCGTCATCGGACCGCCGTCACCTCGGGACGGGGACCGAGCCCAGCGCGGACGCGAGGACCTGGGCGACGTCGACGCCCTCGAGCTCCGCCTCGGGCCGCAGCCCGAGCCGGTGCACCAGCGTGGCGTGGGCGAGCGCCTTGACGTCGTCAGGCGTCACGAAGTCCCGGCCGGTCAGCCAGGCCCAGGCCCGGGCCGACCGCAGCAGCGCCGTCGCGCCGCGCGGGCTGACCCCGAGGCTGAGGGACGGCGACTCCCGGGTCGCGCGGGCGATGTCGACGATGTAGCCGGTCACCTCGGGCGAGACCTGGACCCGGCCGGCCGCCCGCCGCCCGGCGAGGATGTCGTCCGCGCCGGCGACGGCGGTCACGCCCGCGGCCGCGACGTCGCGCGGGTCGAAGCCGGCGGCGTGCCGGTCCAGGATCTCCAGCTCCGCCTGCCGGTCGGGGATCGGCAGCACGACCTTGAGGAGGAACCGGTCCAGCTGGGCCTCGGGCAGCGGGTAGGTGCCCTCGTACTCGACCGGGTTCTGGGTGGCCGCGACGAGGAACGGGCGGGGGAGCGGCCGCGAGACGCCGTCCACCGACACCTGCGCCTCCTCCATCGCCTCCAGCAGCGCGGACTGGGTCTTCGGTGGCGTCCGGTTGATCTCGTCGGCGAGCAGCAGGTTGGTGAAGAGCGGGCCCTCGCGGAACGTCAGCTCGCCCCGGCTGCCGTCGATCACCATCGAGCCGGTGATGTCGCCGGGCATCAGGTCCGGGGTGAACTGCACCCGCCGGGTCTCCACCGACAGGGCGCCGGCGAGGCTCCGCACCAGCAGCGTCTTCGCGACGCCCGGCACGCCCTCCATCAGCACGTGCCCGCCGCAGAGCAGGGCGACCAGCAGGCCGGAGACGGCGGCGTCCTGGCCGACGACGGCCTTGGCGACCTCGGCGCGTACGGCGGACAGCCGCTCGCGCGCGTCACCGTCGGAGATCTCGGTCATGGTCGGCGTACCTCTCTGTCGAGCTCGGCCAGCTCGCTGGCCAGGGTGATCAGGTCGTGGTCGGTGGCCGGGGGCGCGGCGTCCGGCCCCAGGGCCCGGTCGATCTCGGCGGCCGGCCGGCCCGTGTGCCGGGCGAGCTCGCGGACCAGGGTGGCCGGATCCGGGTCGGTCCCGAGGCGCAGCCGAGCCGCCGCGCGCTCCCGGGCGGCGGCGCGGAGGGTCGCGGCGGCGTGCGCCCGGTCGCCGGCCCTCCGGTAGAGCCGGCCCCGGCTGCGGGTCGTCTCGATCGCCTTCACGACCACCGGCAGCGGCTCCGTGGCCAGCGGCCCGAGTCGGCGGGACCGCCAGAGCAGCAGCGCGAGCACGGCGACCAGGCCCAGCCAGAGCGCCGGGCGCAGCCACTTCGGCAGCAGCGTGGCCAGGCTGACGCCGTCGCCGGCGACCAGGTCGTCGAGGGTGGGGACGTACCAGACCAGCCGCGGGTGCTGGCCGAGGAGCCGCAGCGCGACCGCCGCGTCGTCGGCGCGCAGCACCTGGTCGTTGGAGAGCGCATCGCCGGCGCCCAGCAGCACGACGCCGGCGCGCGGCTCCGCGAGCAGGCCGCCGAAGCAGCTGCCGGCGACGGGGTACTCCAGGCCGCGGTCCACCAGCACCTCCAGCCCGTCGTACGCCGGGTCCGCGCAGCCGGCCGGTCGCGCCTCGGCCATCGTCACGGCGTCGGGCGGCGCGGGGACGCCGAGCGCCCTGGTCGTGCCCGGCCCCGGCTCGACGAGGACCAGCGTCGCGGCGGTGGTGTGGGACCGCAGCCGCTTCATGGTGCTGCGCCCCAGCAGCTCGGTCGAGGTGACGACGACGGTCGTCCCCGCCCCGACCGTCGTCGCGTCCAGGGTGTCGGCGTCCCGGACGACCGTGACGTCCACGCCCTGGTCCGCGAGCACCCGAGCGACCGCCTGCGCGCCCGCCGGGTCGGGGTTGTCCGGGTCGAGCCGGGCGCCGGTGCCGGTGCGGCCGGTGCTGACCGCCACGACCGCGACCGCGACCACCAGGCCGGCGAGCACCACGAGCATCGCCCGGTGCCGGCGCAGCCAGGTCACGACGGTGACCACTGGCGCCCCGAGAGCGCGTCGTCGAGGGCCAGCACCTCGACCGCCTGGTCGCGGGTGGCCGGGCGGTCGCCGTACCGGACCGCGTCGAAGAGCAGCGCCGTGCGGTCCACCCGGCCGCGCTCGCCGGGGTGCGCGGTGCCGACCGCGGCGGCGACCTCGTGGGCGGTCGCGCCGGGCAGGTCCTCCAACCAGCCGCGCTCGACCTGGCGCACGGCGAGCGCGCGGAACCCCTCCACCACGGCCTCGGCGTGGCGCCCCTCGGCGAGGGCTCGCTCGGCCCGGCGGCGCAGCTCGGCGGCGGTGAGGAGCTCGTCCGCGGAGACGACCGCCCGGGCGCGCTCGGCGCGCGCCGTGCGCCGGGCCCGGGACAGCAGCCAGGCCAGCGCGACCGCGAGGAGGAGGAACGCCATCATCGCGAGGAACGCCGACAGCGGAGGTGCGCTCGAGGCCGCGTCGACGGCGCCGGTCACGAACCGGTCGATCCAGTCCAGCAGCTGGTCGAGCACGTTGTGCCGGTGGTACTCGGGGTGGATGAGCTCGCGCTCGAGGAGGTGCCGGGCCTCGTCGGGGGAGGGGTCGAGGGGCGGCGCGACGGTCACGTGATGCCGGCCCGGGCCATCAGCTCGACGTCGTACGCCTCTTTGCGCATCCGCTGGTCGAGGTACTGCAGGGAGGTGACCGCCGCGCTGAACGGCGTGACGAACGCGGTCTGCACGACGGTCGCGAGCGCGGTCAGCACGACGGTCACGAGCGCGACGTACTGGCTGTCGGGCATCGCGAGCGGCACGACCTGCGCACCCACGGAGAACGGCAGCGCCAGCAGCCCGCCCGCGATGCCCGCGATGATCGCGGTCAGGAGGCCGATACCCAGGGTCCGCCAGAACTGCCGGCGGGTGAGGCGGAAGCCGCGGCCGATCGCGGCGGTGACACCGGTGCGCTCGATCATCAGCGCCGGCACCGGCAGGTAGTAGACCCGGACCCACCACCAGACCAGGAGGGCAAGGAACGCCGGCACGCTCACGATCCCGAAGACCACGAGCACCCACGTCGGCGCCACCAGGACCAGCCCGACCCAGAGCAGCCCGTAGACCGCGAGCATGCCGACGAGCATCAGCCCGAGCAGCAGCGTCAGCCCGATCAGCCGCCACCGCGAGCCGCGGGTGGCCGCCCACGCCTCGCCCAGGCTGAGCCGGCGGCCGATCGCCGCGGCGGCGACCACGTGGGCGACCATGCCCGTGACCAGCAGCAGGCCGACCATCTGGAGCAGCGAGCCGACCAGCACCGACCCGGTCGTGCCGAAGATCGCGATCGCCTCACCGGTCGACAGGTCGCCGGAGCCGTCGGCCGTCATGTCGACGGTGAAGGTGAGGATCGCGGTCAGCAGCACCGGCAGCGCCATCGACACCGCGGCGACCAGGACGCTCGAGCCCACCGTCGCCTTCGGGTTGAACCGGATGATGCGGAACGCCGCGTCGTACATGTCGCCGAGGGCGAGCGGCCGCAGCGGGATCGCGCCCAGCTTGTGGGCGGCCCCCAGCATCCCGGGCGGCGTCCCGGGCGGCGTCCCGGGCGGTACGCCGGGCCCGCCCGTCGGCGGCGCGGCCCACCCCGGCTGCGGCGACGCCGGGGGCGGAGCCCACCCGGGCGGCGGCGGTCCGCCGGGCGGCGGGCTGCCCGGCGGCGGGTAGCTCTCATCCCCCGACACGGGGACAACCTAGCCTGACGAGCGGGCCGCGAAACCGGTCGGCAGCACGCACTCGGCGTCCAGGCCGAGCACGTGGTTGAGGCGGCCGAAGGCCAGCCACGAGCCCAGGCACATCGACAGCTCGACGATCTCGCGGTCGGTGTACTGCGCCTTCATCCGGGTCCAGAAGCCGTCGTCGAGGCCGCGGTGGTCGAGCGCGTACCGCTCGGCGTACTCGGCGGCCAGCCGCGCCCGCTCGTCGAGGTCGCGGGTGGTCCGCCACTGCTCGACCGCCTGCGGGAAGGTGTCCTCGACGCGGACGCCGTCGCGCTCGGTCCGCCAGTCCAGGCAGAACAGGCAGCCGTTCAGCTGGGCGATCCGCAGCCGGGCCGCCTCGAACTCCCGCAGTCCGAGCGTGGTGTGCTGGTAGACGCTCGTCGAGAACCGCGACGCCGCCACGCCGATGTGCGGGACCATCTCGCCCCAGACGTGCAGGATGGGGTCCACGCCCTCGGGCAGGTCGATGATCATGCGGCACGATAGCCCGGTTTCTGGAACGCGTTCTAGAGCCCGAGACGCTCCCTCCTCGCGGGCTCGGCTCCGGGAGTCGGGGTGCGAGCGGCCGGTGGGTTTCGAGACGGCTCGCGCGTTCCCTCGCTGCGCTCGGGCCCGCGCCGAGCCTCCTCAGCCTCCCCGGCTGAGCGGGCACTCCTCGCAGGCTCGGAGTGCCCGGCCGGTGAATTTGGTGTGGGCGGGGATGTCTGCCAAGATGGTCCGGTTGCTTCGGCGGGTTGCCGGGGTGCGGACACATCTTGACTACTGAATCGCGTCTCCTGATGGGTTTCCCGTCAGCATGGCTCAGTGGTCCGGCGTGCGGCCGCACCGAACCTGGAGACCCGATTCGCCCGGCGGCGGTGTGAACCACCGAGCCGGGAGCCACCAACACCAACGAGATCCCCAGCGGCTCGTGTATGTGCCCAGAGCACGACACGCCCGACCGCGGGGGTCGGACTGGGAGCGGTGGGGAGTGACGGGGACCGACTCAAACCGGAGGACGTCCCGGACCAACAGCACGCGGTACTGAACGAGTGAGGACGAGAGAGACCTATGGCGGGACAGAAGATCCGCATCAGGCTCAAGGCCTATGACCACGAGGTGATCGACACCTCGGCGCGCAAGATCGTGGACACGGTCACCCGTACGGGTGCCAAGGTCGCCGGCCCGGTGCCGCTGCCGACCGAGAAGAACGTGTACTGCGTCATCCGCTCGCCCCACAAGTACAAGGACTCCCGCGAGCACTTCGAGATGCGCACGCACAAGCGCCTGATCGACATCATCGACCCCACGCCGAAGACCGTCGACTCGCTGATGCGCCTCGACCTGCCTGCCGGCGTCGACATCGAGATCAAGCTCTGAGGTTCTGGACATGAGCACTTTCGAACGCAACGTGAAGGGCCTGCTGGGCGAGAAGCTCGGCATGACCCAGGTGTGGGACGAGAACAACCGGATCGTCCCCGTCACCGTCATCGCCGCGAACACCAACGTCGTGACCCAGGTCCGGACTCCCGAGACCGACGGCTACAACGCGATCCAGGTCGGCTTCGGCGAGATCGACGGCCGCAAGGTCACCAAGCCCAAGGCGGGCCACTTCGGCAAGGCCGGGGTCACCCCGCGCCGCCACGTGGTCGAGATCCGCACCGCTCTCGCGCCGGAGTTCACCGTCGGCCAGGAGCTCGCAGTCGACACCTTCGCCGCGGGCGAGGAGATCGACGTGACCGGCACCAGCAAGGGCAAGGGCTTCGCCGGCACGATGAAGCGCCACGGCTTCGCCGGTGTGTCCGCCTCGCACGGTGCCCACCGCAACCACCGCAAGCCGGGTTCGATCGGCGCCTGCGCCACCCCGGGTCGCGTGTTCAAGGGCGTCCGCATGGCCGGCCGGATGGGTACCGACACCGTCACCACCCAGAACGTCACCGTGCACGCCGTCGACACCGAGAAGGGCCTGATCCTCCTCAAGGGCGCCGTCCCCGGCCCCAAGGGTGGTCTCGTGGTCCTCCGCTCGGCCGCCAAGAGCTCTCTCACTTCTGGCAAGGAGGCCTGAGCATGGCTACCGAAGAGAAGCCTGCCGCGAAGAAGACCGCCGCGAAGAAGACCACCGCGAAGAAGACCACCGCGCCGAAGACGGCCAAGGTCGACCTGCCCGCGGAGATCTTCGACGTCGAGGTCAACGTCCCGCTGATCCACCAGGTCGTCGTGGCCCAGCAGGCCGCCGCGCGCCAGGGCACCCACGCCACCAAGACCCGCGGCGAGGTCCGCGGCGGTGGCCGCAAGCCCTACAAGCAGAAGGGCACCGGTCGCGCCCGCCAGGGATCGACCCGCGCCCCGCAGTTCGCCGGCGGTGGCACCGTCCACGGCCCGCAGCCGCGCAAGTACGACCAGCGCACCCCCAAGAAGATGAAGGCCGCCGCTCTCCGCGGTGCCCTGTCCGACCGGGCGCGCAACGACCGCATCCACGTGGTGGAGTCGCTGATCAGCGCCGACGCGCCGTCGACCAAGGCCGCCCTCCAGGCGCTCTCGTCGGTGTCGGACCGCGGCAACTTCCTCCTGGTCCTCGAGCGCACCGACACCGTCACCTGGCTGTCGCTGCGCAACGCCCCCGAGGTGCACATCGTGGCGGTCGACCAGCTGAACACCTACGACGTGCTGGCCTCCGACGACGTCGTCTTCACGAAGGGCGCGTACGACGCCTTCGTGGGCGGCACCGCCCAGGCCACTGAGGAGGCTGCGAAGTGAGCACCCTGCACAAGGACCACCGCGACATCCTGCTCGCGCCGGTCGTGTCCGAGAAGAGCTACGGCCTCCTCGACGCGAACAAGTACACCTTCCTGGTGCACCCCGACGCGAACAAGACCGAGATCAAGATCGCGGTCGAGAAGGTGTTCAACGTCAAGGTGACGTCGGTCAACACGATCAACCGCCCGGGCAAGACCCGTCGCACCCGCAACGGCATCGGCAAGCGCAAGGACACCAAGCGCGCCATCGTCAGCCTGGCTGAGGGCGACCGGATCGACATCTTCGGAGGCCCGGTCTCCTGACCGGCGCGGACTAGAGGACTGAAGAGACATGGCTATCCGCAAGTACAAGCCGACTACCCCGGGCCGTCGCGGCTCGTCGGTCGCCGACTTCGTCGAGATCACCCGGACCACTCCGGAGAAGTCGCTGACGCGCCCGCTGCCCAAGAAGGGCGGCCGCAACAACCAGGGCCGGATCACCACCCGGCACCAGGGTGGCGGTCACAAGCGCGCGTACCGCATCATCGACTTCCGCCGCTACGACAAGGACGGCGTGCCGGCCAAGGTCGCGCACATCGAGTACGACCCGAACCGCACCGCGCGCATCGCGCTGCTGCACTACGCCGACGGCGAGAAGCGCTACATCATCGCGCCGCGCGACCTGTCGCAGGGCACCCGCGTCGAGTCGGGTCCGAACGCCGACATCAAGCCCGGCAACAACCTGCCGCTGCGCAACATCCCGGTCGGTACGACCATCCACTGCGTGGAGCTGCGGCCGGGCGGCGGCGCGAAGATCGCCCGCTCCGCCGGCAACAGCGCCCAGCTGGTCGCCCGTGAGGGCAGCCGCGCCACGCTGCGCATGCCGTCCGGCGAGATGCGCTTCGTCGACGTCCGCTGCCGCGCGACGGTCGGCGAGGTCGGCAACGCCGAGCAGTCGAACATCAACTGGGGCAAGGCCGGCCGGATGCGGTGGAAGGGCAAGCGCCCGACCGTCCGCGGTGTCGTCATGAACCCGGTCGACCACCCGCACGGTGGTGGTGAGGGCAAGACCTCCGGTGGTCGCCACCCGGTCTCTCCCTGGGGCAAGCCCGAGGGCCGCACGCGCAAGCGCAAGGCCTCCGACTCCCAGATCATCCGCCGTCGCAAGTCCGGCAAGGGTAGGAAGTAACCAAAGATGCCTCGCAGCCTGAAGAAGGGCCCCTTCGTCGACGACCACCTCCAGAAGAAGGTGGACGCCGAGAACGAGAAGGGCACCCACAACGTCATCAAGACCTGGTCGCGCCGGTCGATGATCGTGCCGGACATGATCGGTCACACGATCGCCGTGCACGACGGCCGCAAGCACGTGCCGGTCTTCGTGACCGACGCGATGGTCGGCCACAAGCTCGGGGAGTTCGCTCCCACCCGCACCTACCGCGGGCACGTCAAGGA
This sequence comes from Nocardioides aquiterrae, assembly GCF_039526625.1. Lineage (NCBI taxonomy): Bacteria > Bacillati > Actinomycetota > Actinomycetes > Propionibacteriales > Nocardioidaceae > Nocardioides > Nocardioides aquiterrae. The sequence goes on along the minus strand of NZ_BAAAJE010000022.1, from coordinate 49,731 downwards.
AGACCGGAAGGGGCGCCGTCGATGAGCACCACCGACCGCCAGCGCGTCAGCGCGCGCCGCGAGACGCTGCTCGGCGACCAGCCGGGCGCGTTCGCGACCGCTCGCTACTCGCGGATCACCCCGATGAAGGCCCGCCGTGTCGTCGACATGGTCCGCGGCCTCCCCGTCGACGAGGCCCTGGCGCTGCTGCAGTTCGCGCCGCAGGCCGCCTCGGAGACCGTCTACAAGGTGCTGGAGAGCGCGATCGCCAACGCCGAGACCACCGAGGGTCTCGACCGCGGCGACCTGATCGTCTCCGTCGCCCAGGTGGACGAGGGCCCGACGATGAAGCGCTGGCGCCCCCGCGCCCAGGGCCGCGCGACCCGCATCAACAAGCGCACCAGCCACATCACCCTCGCCGTCCAGCCGGCCGAGGTCCTCGTGGCCAAGAAGGGTGGAAAGAAGTAATGGGTCAGAAGATCAACCCGAACGGCTTCCGCCTCGGCATCTCGACCGACCACAAGAGCCGTTGGTACGCCGACAAGCTCTACAAGTCGTACGTCGGCGAGGACGTTGCCATCCGCAAGCTGCTCTCCAAGGGCATGGAGCGGGCCGGCATCGCCAAGGTGGAGATCGAGCGGACCCGGGACCGCGTGCGGGTGGACATCCACACCGCGCGTCCGGGCATCGTCATCGGCCGCCGCGGCGCCGAGGCCGACCGCATCCGCGGTGAGCTCGAGAAGCTCACCGGCAAGCAGGTCCAGCTGAACATCCTCGAGGTCAAGAACCCCGAGGTCGACGCTCAGCTGGTCGCCCAGGGTGTGGCCGAGCAGCTCTCCGGCCGCGTGCAGTTCCGTCGCGCGATGCGCAAGGCGATGCAGACCTCGATGCGCTCCGGTGCCAAGGGCATCCGGATCCAGTGCTCCGGCCGCCTCAACGGCGCCGAGATGTCGCGCACCGAGTTCTACCGCGAGGGTCGCGTGCCGCTGCACACCCTGCGCGCCGACATCGACTACGGCTTCTACGAGGCCCGCACGACCTTCGGCCGGATCGGCGTGAAGGTCTGGATCTACAAGGGCGAGGTCGCCGGCACCCGTGCCGAGCGCCAGGCCCAGGCCGCCGCCCGCGCCGGTGTTCCCGGTCGCGGTGGTCGTCCGCAGCGTGGTGGCGACCGCCCGAGCCGTGGCTCGCGCGGCGACCGCCCGACGCGTGCCGACCGCGGTGCCGACGCCCCTGCCGTGACCGAGGCCCCGGCCGGTGGCGACACCGCCCAGGCCACCACTCCGGCCGAGACCCAGGAGGGCTGACGACATGCTGATGCCCCGTCGTGTCAAGCACCGCAAGCAGCACCACCCCAAGCGGACCGGTGCGGCCAAGGGTGGCACCCGTCTCGCCTTCGGCGAGTTCGGCATCCAGGCGATCGAGGGTCACTACGTGACCAACCGGCAGATCGAGTCGGCTCGTATCGCGATGACCCGTCACATCAAGCGTGGCGGCAAGGTCTGGATCAACATCTACCCGGACCGCCCGCTGACCAAGAAGCCGGCTGAGACCCGCATGGGTTCCGGCAAGGGCTCGCCCGAGTGGTGGGTCGCCAACGTGAAGCCCGGCCGGGTCATGTTCGAGCTCTCCGGTGTCTCGGAGGACGTCGCCCGCGAGGCCATGCGCCGCGCGATGCACAAGCTCCCCATGAAGTGCCGCTTCGTCTCCCGTGAGGCAGGTGAATTCTGATGGCTAGCAAGGCGCACGAGCTCGACGAGCTGAACGCCGTCGACCTGGAGGCCAAGCTGCGCGAGGCCAAGGAGGAGCTCTTCAACCTCCGCTTCCAGGCGGCCACCGGCCAGCTGGAGAGCCACGGCCGGCTCCGCACGGTCAAGAAGGACATCGCCCGGATCTACACCGTGGTGCGCGAGCGCGAGCTCGGCATCCGGACCGCTCCGGGTCAGGACAGCAACGAGGATGGTGCCGCATGAGCGAGCAGGCTCAGGCGAATGCAGGTGAGCGGAACTCCCGCAAGGTCCGCGAGGGCCTGGTCGTCAGCGACAAGATGGACAAGACCGTGGTCGTGTCCGTCGAGGACCGCGTGAAGCACGCGCTGTACGGCAAGGTCATGCGCCGCACCAGCAAGCTGAAGGCGCACGACGAGCAGAACGAGTGCGGCATCGGCGACCGCGTCCTCCTCATGGAGACCCGGCCGCTGTCGGCGACCAAGCGCTGGCGCGTCGTCCAGATCCTCGAAAAGGCGAAGTGACCCCGGGCGAAGCCCGTAATTCCGTAGAGAGTTCGGCCAGGCTCGCCAGCTGCGAAGCAGCGACGAGAACCGGCACGACAACCAGGAGAAATCAATGATTCAGCAGGAGTCGCGACTCAAGGTCGCCGACAACACCGGTGCGAAGGAGATCCTCTGCATCCGTGTTCTCGGTGGCTCGGGTCGGCGCTACGCCGGTATCGGCGACGTCATCGTCGCCACCGTCAAGGATGCGATCCCCGGTGGCAACGTGAAGAAGGGTGACGTCGTCAAGGCCGTGGTCGTGCGCACCGTCAAGGAGCGCCGCCGTCCGGACGGTTCGTACATCCGCTTCGACGAGAACGCCGCCGTGATCCTCAAGAACGACGGCGAGCCGCGAGGCACCCGCATCTTCGGCCCCGTGGGTCGCGAGCTGCGCGAGAAGAAGTTCATGAAGATCATCTCGCTGGCCCCGGAGGTGCTCTGACCATGGGGAAGAAGTCCGTGAACATCAAGAAGGGCGACACCGTCAAGGTGATCGCCGGCAAGGACAAGGGCGCCGAGGGCAAGGTCATCCAGGTGCTCCGTGAGGAGCAGCGGGTGATCGTCGAGGGTGTCAACCGCATCAAGCGGCACACCAAGGTCGTCAACCAGGGCGGCCGCGCCGGCACCACGGGCGGCATCATCACCGCCGAGGCCCCGATCCACGTGTCCAACGTGATGCTGGTCGAGGGCGACGGCGTGACCCGGATCGGCTTCCGCCGCGACAAGGTCACGAAGCGCCGTCCCGACGGTTCGACGTACGAGGCGGAGCGCTCCGTGCGCATCTCCCGCAAGACCGGCAAGGAAATCTGATGACCGAGACCCAGACCACCGCTTCCGCTGCGGTCACCCCGCGTCTCAAGACCCGGTACCGCGAGGAGATCCTCCCGGCGCTGCGGTCGGAGTTCGACATCCAGAACGTCATGCAGGTGCCCGGCCTGACCAAGATCGTGGTCAACATGGGCGTCGGCGAGGCGGCTCGCGACTCGAAGCTGATCGAGGGTGCGGTCAAGGACCTCACCGCGATCACCGGCCAGAAGCCGCTGGTGACCAAGGCCCGCAAGTCGATCGCGCAGTTCAAGCTGCGCGAGGGCATGCCGATCGGCGCGCACACCACGCTGCGCGGTGACCGGATGTGGGAGTTCCTGGACCGCCTGCTGTCGCTCGCGCTGCCGCGCATCCGCGACTTCCGCGGCCTGAACCCCAACCAGTTCGACGGCCGGGGCAACTACACCTTCGGTCTCACCGAGCAGGTCATGTTCCACGAGATCGACCAGGACCGGATCGACCGCTCGCGGGGCATGGACATCACGATCGTCACCACCGCCACCAACGACGAGCAGGGTCGCGCGCTGCTGAAGCAGCTCGGCTTCCCGTTCAAGGAGAACTGACATGGCGAAGACCGCTCTCAAGGTGAAGGCCGCTCGCAAGCCGAAGTTCGCGGTGCGCGGCTACACCCGCTGCCAGCGCTGCGGCCGGCCGAAGGCCGTCTACCGCAAGTTCGGCCTGTGCCGCATCTGCCTGCGGGAGATGGCGCACCGGGGCGAGCTGCCCGGCGTCACCAAGTCCTCCTGGTAATCACCTCACCCACGTTGAAGGTCGCCCCGCCGGAGTGCGAGGCGAAACCACGACGAGAAAGAAACCCATCATGACGATGACTGACCCGATCGCAGACATGCTGACTCGTCTGCGCAACGCCAACCAGGCGTACCACGACGCGGTGTCCATGCCGTACAGCAAGCTGAAGCAGGGCGTCGCGGAGATCCTCCAGCAGGAGGGCTACATCACCTCGTTCGAGGTGAAGGAGCCGGCCGAGGGCGAGGTGGGCAAGACCCTCACCATCACCCTGAAGTACGGCCGCAACCGGGAGCGCTCCATCGCGGGCGTCCGCCGGATCAGCAAGCCCGGTCTCCGGGTCTACGCCAAGCACACGGGTCTCCCGAAGGTGCTCGGCGGCCTGGGCGTCGCGATCATCTCGACGAGCCAGGGCCTGCTGACCGACCGCCAGGCCAACCAGAAGGGCGTGGGTGGGGAAGTCCTCGCCTACGTCTGGTGACGACGAGAACTGCGAAGGAGTAGAAGAGCATGTCGCGCATTGGCAAGCTTCCGATCGCGGTCCCGTCTGGCGTGGACGTCGCGATCGACGGCCCGCAGGTGACGGTCAAGGGCCCGAAGGGCACCCTGTCCCACACCGTGGCGGCCCCGATCATCGTCGAGAAGGGTGAGGGCGTCCTGGACGTCAAGCGCCCCGACGACGCGCGGGAGAGCAAGGCCCTCCACGGCCTGACCCGGACCCTGGTCAACAACATGGTCGTCGGCGTCACCGAGGGCTACGAGAAGAAGCTCGAGATCGTGGGCGTCGGTTACCGCGTCCTGTCCAAGGGTCCGACCCAGCTGGAGTTCCAGCTCGGGTACTCGCACCCGATCACGTTCAACGCCCCCGAGGGCATCACCTTCACGGTGGACGGCCCGACGAGGCTCGGTGTCCAGGGCATCGACAAGCAGCTCGTCGGTGAGGTCGCCGCCAACATCCGCAAGCTGCGCAAGCCCGAGCCGTACAAGGGCAAGGGCGTTCGCTACGCGGGTGAGCACATCCGCCGCAAGGTCGGAAAGGCTGGTAAGTGACCATGGCGATCTCGCTTTCGAACAACAAGCACACTGCGGCGCGCGTCAAGTCGCGCCTGCGCCGCCAGGTCCGCGGTCGCAAGAAGATCTCGGGTACGGCGGAGCGTCCGCGCCTCGTCGTGACCCGCTCGTCGAAGCACATCACCGTCCAGGTCGTCGACGACCTGGTGGGCAAGACCATCGCGTCGGCGTCCACCATGGAGGCGGACCTGCGCGGCTTCGACGGCGACAAGACGGCGAAGGCCAAGAAGGTCGGCGAGCTGGTGGCCGAGCGGGCCAAGTCGGCCGGGATCGACGGCGTCGTCTTCGACCGCGCCGGCAACAAGTACCACGGCCGCGTGGCCGCCCTCGCCGAGGGTGCCCGGGCCGGTGGCCTGAGCTTCTGATCGCAAAGACAGCAAGAGAGAGAAGAGGAACAGTCTCATGAGCGGAGCCCAGCGCGGACAGCGCGGTGGCGAGCGCCGTGGCGGACGCGACGATCGTCGTGGCCAGGGTGCTGAGAAGACCGCCTACATCGAGCGCGTCGTTGCGATCAACCGTGTCGCCAAGGTCGTGAAGGGTGGTCGTCGCTTCAGCTTCACCGCCCTCGTGGTCGTCGGCGACGGCGAAGGTCTCGTCGGCGTCGGCTACGGCAAGGCCAAGGAGGTGCCGGCCGCGATCGCCAAGGGCGTCGAGGAGGCCAAGAAGCACTTCTTCAAGGTCCCCCGGATCCAGGGCACGATCCCGCACCCGGTGCAGGGCGAGAAGGCGGCTGGCGTCGTCCTCCTGCGTCCGGCCGCTCCCGGTACCGGCGTCATCGCCGGTGGCCCGGTGCGTGCGGTGCTCGAGTGCGCCGGCATCCACGACGTGCTGAGCAAGTCGCTCGGCTCGTCGAACCAGATCAACATCGTCCACGCCACCGTCGAGGCCCTGAAGATGCTCGAGCAGCCCGAGGCCGTCGCGGCCCGTCGTGGCCTGCCGGTCGAGCAGGTCACCCCGGCCGCGCTGCTCAAGGCGCGCGTCGAGGTGCCCGCGGGCGTCTCCGAGGAGGTGTCCTCCTGATGGCGCAGCTGAAGGTCCGGCAGGACCGGGGCCTCGTCGGCCTCAAGAAGAACCAGCGCGAGACCCTGCGCACGCTCGGTCTCAAGCGGATCGGCGACGTGGTCGTCAAGGAGGACCGCCCGGAGATCCGGGGCATGGTCAACACCGTCCGTCACCTGGTGACGGTCGAGGAGGTCGACTGACATGACGCTCAAGCTGCACAACCTGCGTCCGGCCCCTGGAGCCAAGACCGCCAAGACCCGCGTGGGTCGCGGTGAGGGCTCGAAGGGCAAGACGGCCGGCCGTGGTACCAAGGGCACCAAGGCTCGCTACCAGGTCCCGTCCGCCTTCGAGGGTGGCCAGATGCCGCTCCACATGCGGCTGCCGAAGCTCAAGGGCTTCAAGAACCCGAACAAGGTGGAGTTCCAGGTCGTCAACCTCGACCGCATCAACGAGCTCTTCCCCGAGGGCGGCGCCGTGTCGATCGACGACCTCGTCGCCAAGGGTGCCGTCCGCGACGGCCACCCGGTCAAGGTCCTCGGCCAGGGCGACCTGTCCGTGGCCGTGCAGGTGAGCGCGAACGCGTTCTCCGGCTCGGCCAAGGAGAAGATCGAGGCCGCCGGCGGCACCGTCACCACGGTATGAACCACCCCACGAAACCGCTCGCTGCGCTCGCGCTTGCGCGGGAGCCCCGGAATCTCGGGTAACGGGTTCGTGGAAATCGCATCGGGCGCGGCGGTCCTGTCCCACGACAGGAGCGTCGCGCCCGACGCGCATTCGGGGGTTGACCCGGTGGCTGTTAGGCTTCCCCGGGTCCTTGCGAGTACGTCGCGGGGGCCGCTTCACGCTTGGAGAAAGAGGATCTCGTGCTGAGCGCGTTCGCGAACGCTTTCCGGACACCGGACCTGCGGCGGAAGCTGCTGTTCGTGCTGATGATCATCACGATCTTCCGGCTCGGATCGCAGATCCCGACCCCTGGTGTCAACGTGGCGAACGTCCAGCGCTGCGTCGACGCCGCCACCAGCGGTGAGAACGCCAGCCTCTACAGCCTGGTCAACCTGTTCTCCGGCGGAGCACTGCTCCAGCTGACGATCTTCGCGCTCGGCATCATGCCGTACATCACCGCGAGCATCATCCTGCAGCTCCTCGTCGTGGTGATCCCGCGCCTGGAGGCCCTCAAGAAGGAGGGCCAGTCCGGCCAGACCAAGATCACCCAGTACACCCGCTACCTGACGCTGGGCCTCGCGGTCCTCCAGGCGACGGGCATCGTCGCGCTCGCCCGGTCCGGGAGCCTCCTGCAGAACTGTCAGGAGAACCTGCTCCACGACGACGGGACCGCGACGTTCCTCGTCATGGTCGTGACCATGACCGCCGGCACCGCCGTGATCATGTGGCTCGGCGAGCTGATCACCGAGCGCGGCATCGGCAACGGCATGTCGCTGCTGATCTTCACCCAGGTCGTCTCGGGCTTCCCGTCCTCGCTCTGGGCGGTGCAGAAGTCCAAGGGCTGGTGGACGCTCGGCGTCGTCATCGTGATCGGGCTCGTGGTCATCGCCGCCGTCATCTTCGTCGAGCAGGCGCAGCGCCGGATCCCGGTGCAGTACGCCCGCCGGATGGTGGGCCGCAAGATGTTCGGCGGCAGCTCGACGTACATCCCCCTCAAGGTGAACCAGGCCGGCGTCATCCCGGTCATCTTCGCCTCGTCGCTGCTCTACCTCCCCGCGATGCTCGCCTCGTTCAACAGCGACCCGAACAACAAGTGGGCGACGTGGATCAGCGACTACCTGGTGCGCGGCGACCACCCGCTGTACATGCTCGCCTTCTTCGCGCTGATCGTCTTCTTCACCTACTTCTACGTCTCGATCACCTTCAACCCCCAAGAGGTGGCGGACAACATGAAGAAGTACGGCGGCTTCATCCCCGGGATCCGGGCGGGCAAGCCGACCGAGGACTACCTGTCCTACGTCCTGTCCCGCATCACGCTGCCGGGTGCCCTGTACCTCGGCCTCATCGCCCTCATCCCGCTCATCGCGTTCGCCGTGATCGGCGCCAACCAGAACTTCCCGTTCGGTGGCACCAGCATCCTGATCATGGTCGGCGTCGCGCTGGACACGGTGAAGCAGATCGAGAGCCAGCTCCAGCAGCGCAACTACGAAGGTTTCCTTCGGTGAGTGAGGCTGAGCTAGTCACATGCGTCTGATCATCATGGGCCCCCCGGGCGCGGGCAAGGGCACGCAGGCCAAGTTCATCGCCGAGCACTACAAGATCCCGGCGATCTCGACCGGCGACATCTTCCGCGCCAACGTGTCGGAGGGCACCGAGCTCGGGCTCGAGGCGAAGCGCTACATGGACGCCGGAGAGTACGTGCCCGACGAGGTGACGAACCGGATGGTCCGCAACCGCATCGACGAGCCGGACGCCGCCAACGGCTTCCTGCTCGACGGGTACCCCCGCACCCTCGCGCAGGTCGAGGAGCTCGACGGGATGATCGAGTTCACCGGGCACCGGCTCGACGCCGTGGTCTGCCTGACCGTCGACCAGGACGAGATCGTCAGCCGGCTGCTCCAGCGCGCCCAGATCGAGGGCCGCGCGGACGACACCGAGGACGTCATCCGCCGCCGCCAGGAGATCTACCTCGAGCAGACCGAGCCGCTGATCGACGTGTACAGCAAGCGCGGCATCGTGGTCGAGGTCGACGGCATGGGCGAGGTCGACGAGGTCACCGCCCGCATCTTCGAAGCCCTCGACGGCCTCGAAGAGTCCTGAGCGGGGACGCGTCAGCGGATCCGCTGATGGTGGTCGCCCTTCGAGACGCCTCGTCCCTCGGCTCCTCAGGAGCCGCAGCAGGGGACGGCGTGTCGAGACCCCGGAAGGTAGGAGACAACCTGTGAGGCTCCTCGACCGTGGCGTCGAGATCAAGACGCCCGACCAGATCGACGCGATGCGCAAGGCCGGCCTCGTGGTCGGCCGCACGCTCGAGCTGCTGCGCGGGCACGTCCGCGCCGGCATCACCACCGGCGAGCTCGACGCGCTCGCCGAGGACAGCATCCGGTCCGCGGGCGCGACCCCGTCGTTCCTGGGCTACCACGGCTTCCCGGGCTCGATCTGCGCCTCGGTCAACGACGAGGTCGTACACGGCATCCCGGGAGACCGGGTGCTCACCGACGGCGACGTGATCTCCATCGACTGCGGAGCCATCGTGGAGGGGTGGCACGGCGACGCCGCGATCACCGTCCCGGTCGGGGCGGTGCCTGACGACGTGACCGAGCTGATGCGGGTCACCGAGGAGGCCATGTGGCGCGGCATCGCGGCCGCGCACCTCGGCGGCCGGGTCACCGACATCTCGCACGCCGTGGAGCGGTACGTCCGCGGCCAGGGCGGCTACGGCATCCTCGAGGACTACACCGGCCACGGCATCGGGTCGGCGATGCACCAGCCGCCGAACGTGCCGAACTACGGCCGGCCGGGCAAGGGCCCCAGGCTCGTCGAGGGGCTCGCGCTCGCGGTCGAGCCGATGGTGACCCTCGGCACCAAGGAGGTCAGCGTCCTGGAGGACGACTGGACCGTGGTGACCGACGACGGCCGCTGGGCGGCCCACTTCGAGCACACCTTCACGTTGACGCCGACGGGTACCTGGGTACTGACAGCCATCGACGGAGGCGAGCACCAGCTCACCGCCCTAGGGGTCCCGTTCGGGGGTCGCTGACCCGTGTGACAGACTGGGCGCCGCAGGGGGGAGTATCCCTTCCGCCGCGGGCTCGTCAGCACGGGCTCTGCCCCGGGCCCGCGGACCGCCGTACGGCGGTGGGAGAGACCTCTGACGATCCGTCGTCCCCTACTGCAAAGGCACCTCCACCGTGGAGATCTCCACCCTCGAATGGGCCCTCACGATCGGCATCACCTGCGCGGTGCTGCTGTTCGACGTCTTCGTCATCGCGCGCAACCCCCACGAGCCGTCCTTCCGCGAGTGCGCGGTCGCGCTCAGCGTCTACATCGGCGCGGCCGTGGTGTTCGGCGCCTGGATCTGGGCGTCGCACGGGCACGACCTCGGCATCGAGTTCTACACGGGCTGGTTGACCGAGTACTCGCTGTCGATCGACAACCTGTTCGTGTTCATCATCTTGATGGCCGCGCTCCGGGTGCCGCGCGAGTACCAGCAGGAGGCCCTCATGGTGGGCATCATCCTGGCGCTGGTCTTCCGGGGCATCTTCATCGCGCTGGGCTACCAGCTGATCGAGAACTTCAGCTGGGTCTTCTACGCGTTCGGCGCGTTCCTCGTCTACACGGCCGTCACGCTGGTGAAGAGCTACCGCAGCCACGAGGACGAGCACCCCGAGAACAGCCGGGTCATCCGGTTCGCCCAGAGCCACCTCAACGTCGGTGAGGAGTACCGCGGGCTCAAGCTGTTCTACCGGCTGAACGGCGCCCGCGTGGTGTCGCCGATGCTCATCGTGATCATCGCGCTCGGCACCACCGACCTGCTGTTCGCGCTCGACTCGATCCCGGCGATCTTCGGCATCACCCAGGAGCCGTACATCGTCTTCACCGCGAACGTCTTCGCGCTGATGGGGCTGCGGCAGCTCTACTTCCTGCTCGGCGGCCTCCTCAAGCGCCTCGTCTACCTGTCGCTCGGGCTGGCCTTCATCCTCGCGTTCATCGGCGTGAAGCTGGTCCTGCACGCGCTGCACGAGAACGAGCTGCCGTTCATCAACGGCGGTGAGCCGGTGCACGTGCCCGAGATCTCGTCGCTGCTGAGCCTCGGGGTCATCATCGTGACGCTGGCGGTGACCGCGACCGGGAGCCTGCTCGCGTCCCGGAAGATGTCCGAGGAGGAGATCACCGAGCGCACCGGCAAGCTGGAGCCGGAATAGCCGCCCCGCCCGCCGGGGTTGAGGTGGAGTGAGCGAACGCCGTCCCGCCCTGTCCGTCCTCGACCTGGTCCCCGTCCGCACCGACCAGACCACCGGTGACGCGGTCGGGGCGACGCTCTCGCTCGCGCGGGCGGCCGACGACCTCGGCTACCGGCGCTACTGGCTGGCCGAGCACCACAACATGCCGGCCGTGGCGGCGACCAACCCGCCGGTGCTGATCGGCCTGGTCGCCGGCGCCACCTCGCGGATCCGGGTCGGGTCGGGCGGCGTGATGCTGCCGAACCACGCGCCGCTGGTCGTCGCCGAGCAGTTCGCGCTGCTCGAGGCGGCGTTCCCCGGTCGCATCGACCTCGGCATCGGCCGCGCGCCGGGCAGCGACCCGGTCACGTCCTACGCCCTCCGCCACGGCGCCGGCGGGGTCAGCGACGAGGCGGTCACCCACTTCCCCGAGTACGTCGACAACGTGCTCGCGATGATGGAGCCGTCCGGCGTCGGCCTCGCGATCCAGGGCCGCACCTACCCGCTGCGGGCGACACCGCAGGCGACGTCGGTGCCGGTGACCTGGCTGCTCGGCTCCTCGGACTACTCGGCCCGGCTGGCCGCCGAGAAGGGCATGCCCTACGTGTTCGCCCACCACTTCTCCGGCAGCGGCACCGCCGAGGCCCTGGCGCTGTACCGGGAGAGCTTCCGGCCCTCCCCGGAGCTGGCCGAGCCGCGGACCTTCCTCACGGTGAACGCCGTGGTCGCCGAGACCGAGGAGGAGGCCGCGCGGCTCGCGCTGCCGCAGCTCCAGTCGATGCTCGCGCTGCGCACCGGCCAGGAGCTGCGCCCGCAGCGGCTGGTCGAGGAGGCCGAGAAGGTCGAGCTGCCGCAGCCGCACCTCGAGCTGATGCAGCAGATGGCGGAGCGCTGGGTGATCGGTGCCCCCGACCGGGCCCGGGCGCGGATCGACGAGCTCGCCGCGACGTACGGCGTCGACGAGGTGATGGTCCACCCGGTCGCCGGCGCGTACACCGGGACCGAGCCGGGGGCGAGCCCCGCCCGCGAGGAGACCCTGCGCCTGCTCGCGTAGCCGCCGAGTTGGGGTTTTCGACCCGTTAGCGACTAAACTGGCGTGTCGGCCCAACGTGGGTCTGCTTCGTGGTGCCTCGCGGCTGCCCGGAAACCAAGCGAATCACTCCCCGGAGTGGCTCGTGCGCGTGCCCGGGATGGGGTCCACGAGCGGCTTCACGAGGTCCACCGCCCCGCCGGGGCGGAGGTTCCCGGGCCACACGGTAGACAAGCAACCAACAGATTGTGGAGGACATGCCGAAGAAAGAAGGCGTGATCGAGATCGAGGGCACCGTCGTGGAGGCTCTCCCGAACGCGATGTTCCGCGTGGAGCTGAGCAACGGCCACAAGGTTCTCGCCCACATCAGCGGCAAGATGCGCCAGCACTACATCCGGATCCTCCCCGAGGACCGCGTGGTGGTGGAGCTCTCGCCGTATGACCTCACCCGGGGTCGCATCGTCTACCGGTACAAGTGAGAAAGCCGCTCCTACCGGAAAGGGCCTGACAGTGAAGGTCAAGCCGAGTGTCAAGCCGATCTGTGACAAGTGCAAGGTGATCCGTCGCCACGGCCGCGTCATGGTGATCTGCGAGAACCCGCGCCACAAGCAGCGTCAAGGCTGAAGCAGCCCGAGGGCGAACCTGACGAAGTCAGGGATGCCCGAAGGGATGCGCGCCGTGTGAGCCCGCGGAGCGGGGTCACACACCGTTTGAACAGACACAACTGAACACCACACAACGTGATCGCTAGCCACGTCCTCCGACGCGGCGAAGCCACCTCCGGAGCAGACGGCCGGAGCCCGGGACGTACGAGGCCGGGACGCGACACGACCGAAACCGCTGCGGACAACAGAAGGAAACCGCCACATGGCACGCCTCGTTGGTGTCGACCTCCCGCGCGACAAGCGCATCGAGATCGCACTCACCTACATCTACGGCATCGGCCGTACCCGCGCCCAGCAGCTCCTGCAGGCCACCGGTGTGAACCCGGACCTGCGCGTGCACCAGCTGGGTGACGAAGAGCTGGTCAAGCTCCGTGACGAGATCGAAGCCAACTTCAAGATCGAGGGTGACCTCCGTCGCGAGGTCCAGGCCGACATCCGTCGCAAGATCGAGATCGGCAGCTACCAGGGTCGCCGTCACCGCATGGGCCTCCCGGTCCGCGGTCAGCGCACCAAGACCAACGCCCGCACCCGCAAGGGTCCGAAGCGCACGGTTGCCGGCAAGAAGAAGGCCAAGTGAGCCGACGCCTCAGGGCGACTCACTGACCTCGTACTCACAGACCAGCTACTTCAGGAGATAACTGCATGCCTCCCAAGAGCCGCAGCGCGGCCGGCGCCAAGAAGGTGCGCCGCAAGGAGAAGAAGAACGTCGCGACGGGCGAAGCCCACATCAAGAGCACGTTCAACAACACCATCGTCACGATCACCGACCCGACCGGTGCGGTGATCTCGTGGGCCTCGGCCGGCACCGTCGGCTTCAAGGGTTCCCGCAAGTCCACCCCGTTCGCCGCGCAGATGGCCGCCGAGGCTGCCGGACGCCGGGCGATGGAGCACGGCATGAAGAAGATCGACGTCTTCGTCAAGGGCCCGGGTTCGGGCCGCGAGACGGCGATCCGGTCCCTGGGTGCGATCGGCCTCGAGGTCGGCACCATCCAGGACGTCACGCCCACGCCGCACAACGGCTGCCGCCCGCCCAAGCGCCGCCGCGTCTGACCCGGCGACCGAGAACAGGAGACTTGTAAGAAATGGCCCGTTACACCGGCCCCATGACCCGGAAGTCGCGCCGTCTCGGCGTCGACCTCGTCGGTGGCGACTCGTCCTACGAGCGTCGCCCGTACCCGCCCGGCCAGCACGGCCGCGGCCGCATCAAGGAGAGCGAGTACCTCCTCCAGCTTCGTGAGAAGCAGAAGGCTCGCTTCACCTACGGCGTGATGGAGAAGCAGTTCCACAACTACTACTCCGAGGCCTCGCGGCGCGCCGGCAAGACCGGCGACAACCTGCTCCAGCTCCTGGAGTGCCGCCTCGACAACGTCGTCTACCGCGCCGGCTTCGCCCGGACCCGCCGCCACGCCCGCCAGCTGGTCGTGCACGGCCACTTCAAGGTGAACGGCCGCAAGGTCGACATCCCGTCGTACCAGGTGGCGGCGCACGACGTCATCGACGTGCGCGAGAAGTCGCTCGAGATGACGCCGTTCATCGTGGCTCGCGAGACCCACGGCGAGCGCGTCGTCCCCGCGTGGCTCGAGGCCATCCCGTCGCGGATGCGCATCCTCGTCCACCAGCTCCCGGTCCGGGCCCAGATCGACATCCCGGTCCAGGAGCAGCTCATCGTCGAGTACTACTCCAAGAAGTGACACAAGGGGGCTCCGGCCCCCTTGGACCCCCGCTGGGGCTGCTGCCCTGGCCCCAGCGGGACCCACCTTCCGTCGCCAGCATGTTCGGGCCCGTCAAATAGCGGTCGGACCCGGAAAGGAAAGAACAAGTGCTCATCGCACAGCGCCCCACCCTGTCGGAAGAGTCCGTCGACGAGTTCCGCTCGCGGTTCGTGATCGAGCCGCTGGAGCCCGGCTTCGGCTACACGCTGGGCAACTCGCTCCGCCGTACCCTGCTCAGCTCCATCCCGGGTGCCTCGGTCACCAGCATCAAGATCGACAACGTCCTCCACGAGTTCTCGACCATCGAGGGCGTCAAGGAGGATGTCACCGAGATCATCCTCAACCTCAAGGGCCTGGTCGTCTCCTCGGAGCACGACGAGCCGGTCACCATGTACCTGCGCAAGTCGGGTGCCGGTGACGTCACCGCCGCGGACATCGCGCCGCCGGCCGGCGTCGAGGTCCACAACCCCGACCTCAAGATCGCCACCCTGTCCGACAAGGGCAAGCTGGAGATGGAGCTGGTCGTGGAGCGTGGCCGTGGCTACGTGTCCGCCGTCCAGAACAAGGGCACGGACAACGAGATCGGCCGGATGCCGGTCGACTCGATCTACAGCCCGGTCCTGAAGGTGACCTACAAGGTCGAGGCCACCCGTGTCGAGCAGCGCACGGACTTCGACAAGCTGGTCATCGACGTCGAGACCAAGCCGTCGATCCGTCCCCGCGACGCGATCGCCTCGGCCGGCAAGACCCTGGTCGAGCTGTTCGGCCTGGCCCGTGAGCTCAACGTCGAGGCCGAGGGCATCGACATCGGCCCGTCGCCCGTCGACGAGCAGCTCGCGGCCGACCTCGCCCTCCCGGTCGAGGACCTGCAGCTCACCGTCCGCTCGTACAACTGCCTCAAGCGCGAGGGCATCCACACCGTGGGTGAGCTCATCAGCCGCTCGGAGCAGGACCTGCTCGACATCCGCAACTTCGGTGCGAAGTCGATCGACGAGGTCAAGGCCAAGCTGGTCGAGATGGGCCTGTCCCTCAAGGACAGCGCGCCCGGCTTCGACCCGCACGCCGCGCTCGCGGCGTACGGCGACGACGACGACGACGCGTTCGTCGAGGACGAGCAGTACTGATCCCACACCGACCGACACCGCGTCGGCCGTCTACCCGGGTACCTCGTACGGCCCGGGAGAAATGAGAGAGAACGATGCCCAAGCCCACCAAGGGTCCCCGCCTCGGCGGTAGCCCGTCCCACCAGCGCCTGATCCTGTCGAACCTGGCCACCCAGCTGTTCGAGCACGGTCGCATCACCACGACCGAGGCCAAGGCCCGCGCGCTGCGGCCGCACGCCGAGAAGCTGATCACCAAGGCGAAGAAGGCCCACCTCGGTGAGAACAGTCTGCACAACCGGCGCGAGGTCCTTCGGACCATCCGCGACAAGTCGGTCGTGCACACCCTCTTCACCGAGATCGCGCCGACCTTCGCCGAGCGTCCGGGCGGCTACACGCGGATCACCAAGATCGGCCCCCGCAAGGGCGACAACGCCCCCATGGCGGTCATCGAGCTGGTGACCGAGGCCTACCAGCCGTCCGCGCCGAAGGCGAAGAAGGCTGCCCCGAAGGCCGAGACCCCCGCCGCCACGTCCACCGTCGCCGAGGACGCCCTCGTCGAGGACACCGTGGTGGAGGAGACCGTCGCCGAGGACGCCGCGACCGACGCGCCGACCGAGCTCACCGAGGAGGCGTCGCCCGAGGAGAGCGTCGTCGCCGAGGAGGAGCCCGTCGCGGACGAGGCCCCGGCCGCGGAGGCCACGGAGGAGAGCACCGAGGAGGACGAGAAGGCCTGAGGCCCTCGTCGTACTCACCCCGGCCCGTCAGCGTTCGCGCTGGCGGGCCGGTCTCATTTCCGTTGAGTTGGGCCCGCGTTCCCCACGAGTTGGGCCGGAGTTCTGCGGTCCCCGGGAACCAGGCCCAACTCGACGGTGATTTCGGCCCAACTCGACGTCGGGTCTCACCAGGAGCGGTCGACGAGGTTGAGGGCCTCCTCGCGGGTGAGGCCGTGGCGGCGGGCGAGGGCGGCGTACGCCGCGGTCGCGTCGCGGGCCTCGGTCGAGTCGGCGACCGAGGCGATGAGCGTGCCCCGGCGGCCCTCGGTGGTGATCACGCCGTCCGACTCGAGCGCCCGGTAGGCCTTCGCGACGGTGTTGGCCGCGAGGTGGAGGTCGGCGGCGAGGGCGCGGACCGTGGGCAGCCTGGTGCCGGCCGGGAGCTCCCCGGACGCGGCGCGGGAGGCGATCTGGACGCGCAGCTGCTCGTACGGCGGGACGTCCGAGGTCGCGTCGAGGGGGAACACCTCCATGCCCCGCATGGTAGAGACATCCCATGGCCGATGACGCAGACCGCGACGTGCTCGTGGTGGGGGAGTCCCTGGTCGACATCGTGCACGGCGCGGACGGCACGACGACGGAGTACGCCGGCGGCAGCGCGGCCAACGTCGCCGTCGCCCTGAGCCGGCTCGGCCGGCGGGTGCGGTTCGTGACCGCCTGGGCCGACGACGCGCGCGGCGCCGTCCTGGCCCGGCACCTCGCCGACGCGGGCGTGGCCCTGGCCACCGACCCGCACGTGCTCGAGCGGACCGCGACCGCGGCGGCGACCATCGGCGCCGACGGCGCGGCGTCGTACGAGTTCGACCTCGACTGGCGGATCGGCGAGGTGGACGCCGGGCGGCCGGTCGCCGTCCACGTCTGCTCGATCGGCGCGGTGCTCGAGCCCGGGGCCAGCCAGGTCGTGGACCTGCTCCGCGGCCTGCACGGGACCGCGACGATCAGCTACGACGTCAACGCCCGGCCCGCGATCACCGGCACCGGCCCCGACCTGGTCGCGCGCGTGGAGCGGATGGCCGCCGTCGCCGACCTGGTGAAGGCCTCCGACGAGGACCTCGAGGCGCTGTACCCGGACCTCGACACCGAGGCCGCGGCCCGGCACGTCCTCGGGCTCGGCCCGGCCGCGGTCGTGGTGACGCGGGGCGGGGCGGGCGCCACCTGGGTGGGCCGCGACCACACGGTCGAGGTCGCCTCGCTGCCGGTCGAGGTCGCCGACACCATCGGCGCGGGCGACACCTTCGGGGCGGCGGTGATCGACGCGCTCTGGGGCCGGTCGCCGGCCGACCTCACCAGCGACGAGATCGAGGCGGTGCTCGCCCACGCGGCCCGGGCCGCGGCGGTCACCGTCTCCCGGCCCGGCGCGGACCCGCCGTACCGGAGCGAGCTCTAGGCCGGCTCGGTCTCGATACGCCGGTCGCGCCCTCGTCCCTCGGACGCGCGGCTACTCGACCTGGCGCCGTCCCCGTGATCCTCGCGCGCTCGGATCACGGGCGCTCAGGCGCCAGCCAGGCGTGCACCAGGGGGACGACGGACGCCCCCTCGCCGCTCGCGGAGGCGACCCGCTTCATCGATCCCGCCCGCACGTCGCCCGCGCAGAACACCCCCGGCACCGTGGTCGCCAGCTCCGCCGGCGGCAGCCCGCCGACCCAGTGCTCCTGGGGGACGTCGCGGCCGGTGAGCACGAAGCCCCGCGGGTCCCGGGCGATGTCGCCGGGGATCCAGTCGCAGTGCGGCTCGGCGCCGAGCAGCAGGAACAGGCCGTACGCCGGCACCCGCCCCCGCTCGCCGGTGCGCGTGTCCTCCAGGGCCAGCCACTCCAGGCGGCCGTCGCCGCCGCCGTCGACCACCTCGGTGCAGGTGCGCACGGTGATCCGGCTGTTGTAGGCGATCTCGCCGACCAGGTACGCCGACATCGTCTCCTCGAGCGCCGGCCGGCGGACCAGGATCGTGACCGAGCGCGCGAACCGGGCCAGGTGCATCGCGGCCTGGCCGGCCGAGTTGCCGCCGCCCACCACGAAGACGTCCTGGCCCTCCATCTCGCGGGCGGCGGTCATCGCCGCGCCGTAGTAGACGCCCGTCCCGACCAGCTCCTCGAGCGGGTCGACGCGCAGCTTGCGGTAGGCGACGCCGCTGGCGATGACCACCGACCGGGCGGCCACCTCGCCGCTCTCCGTGCACAGCACGTGCGGGGCGCCGCCGTACCCGGGACGCAGCTCGTCGACGACCTGCCCGGTGTAGAACCGCGCGCCGAACCGCAGCGCCTGGTTGCGCGCCCGCTGCGCCAGCCGCATCCCGGAGATGCCGCGCGGGAAGCCCAGGTAGTTGCGGATCATCGAGCTGGTGCCCGCCTGGCCGCCGATCGCCTCGGCCTCCAGGATCACCGTCGAGAGACCCTCGGACGCGGCGTACACCGCGGCCGCGAGGCCGGCCGGGCCACCACCGACCACGGCCACGTCGACCACGTGGTCCAGGTCGAGCTCGGTGGGCGCGCCGTACAGCGCGATCGCGACGTCGCGCACCGAGGTCGCGTGCACCACGGGGCGGTCCAACGCGTACACGAGCGGGTACGCCGGCTCGCCCTCCCACTTGTCCAGCACGAACCGGCCGCCGTCGGAGTCCGGCGGGTAGAGGCCGCTGGGCAGGCCCATCCGGTCCAGGAAGTCGCGGATCGCGAGGGTGAGCCCGTCGCGGGCCGGCGACACGATCTTCACCGACACCACCTCGGGGTCCGGGACGGTCGAGCCCCAGTCCGAGAGCAGGTCGGTGATCGCGTTGTGGAACTCCTCGTCGCGGATCCCGCGGGGCATCAGCAGGAACGCGTCGTACTTGCCGGTGGCCAGGCCGGCCCGCAGGCCCGGGGCGTCGGCCATGAACCGCTCCCAGTGCGCGGCGATCACGCGGCGCGCGGTGGGGACCTTCTCGCGCAGCTTGTGGAAGGCGTGCAGCACCGACTCCGCGTCGGGCACCACGGACTCCGAGACGTACATCGCGACGGTGCCGCCGGCGCCGACGACGTCGTGGGTGGCCACGAGGGCCTCCTGGCACGACCGCGCCAGGCGCACGTCGTACTCGCGCTCGTAGCGCGCGAAGCCGGCGCGCAGCTCGTCGGGGTGCTCGGCCCCGATCAGCACGATGGCGGGGGTGCTCACGGGATCAGCCTAGGAACTCTGACAAGCCATTAGGGTGCGTCCATGGCGGACCTCGAGCTCGCGCGCCTGACGGGGGAGCTCGACGCGCGCCTCGCCGGGGCGGACGCCGAGCTGGCCCGCCGCTACCCGGGCCCCCGGCCGGAGCGCCAGCCGGTGCAGACGATCTACGTGCCGGCGGACCGGTTCGCGGCCGACACGGTGACGCGGTACGGCGAGGTCGCGCTCGCGGCGCTCGCCGAGCACGAGGCGCTGTTCCTCGAGCTGACCGGCGACGACCGCGACCTGCTCGCGCGGGTGCGCGCCCGGTTGGCGACCAGGCCGCTCGACGACCTGCGCATCGACTTCGAGGACGGCTACGGCCCGCGCCCGGACGACGAGGAGGACGCGGCGGTGGCCGCGGCCGCGGACGCGCTGCGCGTCGCGATCGCCGACGGCACGGCGCCGCCGTGGTTCGGCATCCGGTTCAAGAGCCTGGAGCGACCGACCCGGCACCGCGGGCTGCGCACGCTCGCGACGTTCGTGGAGCGGCTCGCCGACGGCGGGCCGCTGCCGCGGGGCTTCCTGGTCACGCTGCCCAAGGTGACCTCGGTCGACCAGGTCGGGGCGATGGTGCACGCCGCCGGACACCTCGAGACGGTGCTGGGCCTGGAGCCGGGCAGCCTGCGCTTCGAGATCCAGGTCGAGACGCCGCAGTCGATCCTCGGCCCGGACGGCACCACGCTGATCGCGCGGATGGTGCACGCCGCCGACGGCCGATGCACCGGCCTGCACTACGGGACCTACGACTACAGCGCCTTCCTCGGGATCGCCGCTCCGTACCAGAGCCTCGACCACCCGGCCGCCGACCACGCCAAGGCCGTGATGCAGGCGGCCGCCGCGGGCACCGGCGTCTGGCTCTCCGACGGCTCGACCAACGTGCTGCCGGTGGGCGACGCGGACGCCGTCCGCCGCGGCTGGGAGACGCACCTGCGGCTGGTGCGCCACTCCCTGGAGCGGGGCTTCTACCAGGGGTGGGACCTGCACCCCGCGCAGCTGCCGACGCGGTACGCCGCGACGTTCGCGTTCTACCGCGAGCGCCTCGACCGGTCGTCGGTGCTCGAGGAGCCGGCGACCGACCGGGCGCTGGCGGACTTCATCCGGCGCGGCCGGGAGTGCGGCGCGCTCGACGAGGAAGAGGGGAGCTGACCATGGGCATCGTGCTCGGCGCCAACCAGTACGGCAAGGCGGAGACCCGGGTGGTCCGCATCGTCCGGGACACGCCCCGGCACACGATCCGCGACCTCAACGTCTCGACCGCGCTCCGGGGCGACTTCGCCGCCGCGCACGTCGACGGCGACCAGGCCGCGGTGCTGCCGACCGACACGCAGAAGAACACCGCGTTCGCGTACGCGAAGCGGCACGGCGTCTCCTCTCCGGAGGACTACGCGCTCGCGTTGTCGGAGCGGCTGCTGGAGGCGGCGCCCGCCGCGACCGGCGCGCGGGTGGCCGTCGACGAGTACGCCTGGGAGCGGATCCAGGTCGACGGGACCGGCCACGACCACGCGTTCGTGCGCCGCGGCCAGGAGGTCCGCACGGCCACGGTCGGGCGGACGCGGGAGGCCGTCGCCGTCGAGTCCGGCTTCCGCGACCTGGTGGTCCTGAAGTCGACCGGGTCGGAGTTCAAGGGCTTCCTGCGCGACGAGTACACGACGCTGGCCGAGGCCGACGACCGGATCCTCGCCACCTCGCTGGACGCGACCTGGCGGCACCGCGCCGACCCCGAGGACTGGGACGCGTCGTACGCCGCGGTGCGCGCGCTGGTGATGGCGACGTTCGCGACCACCTACAGCCGGGCCCTGCAGGAGACGCTCTACGCGATGGGCCGGGCGGTCCTCGAGGCCCACGACGACCTCGCCGAGATCTCCTTCTCCGCGCCGAACAAGCACCACTTCCTCGTCGACCTGGCGCCGTTCGGGCTCGACAACCCGGGCGAGGTGTTCGTGGCCGCGGACCGGCCGTACGGGCTGATCGAGGCGACCGTGACCCGGGAGGAGCCGTGAGGCTGGACGAGCTGCCGGAGGACCGGGCACGGGCGGCGCTGGCCGCGTGCCTCGACGTACCGCGGTTCGTCGACGAGGTGCTGGCCGGGCGGCCGTACGGCGACCCGGCGGCCCTGGAGCGCGCGGCCGCGGCCGCCGCGGCGACGCTGTCCGACGACGAGCTGGCGGCGGCTCTGGCCCGGCACCCGCGGATCGGGGAGCGCGCCGGGGCCGGGCACGACGCCGCTCACTCGGCGCGCGAGCAGGCCGGCGTCGACCGCTCGGACGCCGAGGTGCTGCGGCGGCTGGCCGATGGCAACCGGGCCTACGAGGAGCGCTTCGACCGGGTCTTCCTGATCCGCGCGGCAGGGCGCGACTCCCACGAGATCCTGGCCGAGCTCGAACGGCGGCTCGGCAACGACGACGCGACCGAGCGCGCGGAGACCGTCCGCCAGCTCGGCGAGATCATGCTGGTCCGACTCCGGCAGGTGGAGGCCTGATGGCGACCCTGAGCACCCACGTCCTGGACACCAGCCGCGGCCGGCCCGCGCCCGGCATCGGGGTCCGCCTCGAGGACGCGCTCGGGGAGGTGCTCGACGAGGGCGTCACCGACGCCGACGGCCGGGTCGGCCGGCTCGGCGCCGACCTCGAGACCGGCGCCTACGTGCTGCGCTTCGACACCGGCACGTACCTCGGCCCGGACGCGTTCTACCCCGAGGTCGCGGTGACGTTCCGGATCGTCGCCGACGAGCACCACCACGTGCCGCTGCTGCTCAACCCGTTCGGCTACGCGACCTACCGTGGCAGCTGAGCTGGTCCTGCGGGCCCGCCGGGCGGTCGTCGGGGGCGAGGAGCGGGCGGTCGCGATCGGGATCCGCGCCGGGCGGGTCGCCGAGGTCGCGGGGTACGACGACCTGTCGGCGGCCGAGGTCGTCACGCTGGCCGACGACGAGGTGCTGCTGCCCGGGCTGGTCGACACGCACGTGCACGTCAACGAGCCCGGCCGCACCGAGTGGGAGGGCTTCGCGACCGCGACCCGGGCCGCGGCGGCCGGTGGCGTGACGACGATCGTCGACATGCCGCTCAACAGCGTCCCGGCGACCACCACGGTCGCGGCGCTCGAGGTGAAGCGGGCGGCCGCGGGCGGCCAGGCGCACGTCGACGTCGGCTTCTGGGGCGGCGCCGTGCCCGGCAACCACGCGGACCTGGCGCCCCTGCACGAGGCGGGCGTGTACGGCTTCAAGTGCTTCCTGCTCGACTCCGGGGTGGCGGAGTTCCCGCCGCTCGACCCCGCGCAGCTGCGGACCGCCATGACCGAGACCGCCCGGCTCGGGGCGCTGATGATCGTGCACGCCGAGGACGGCGCGCTGGTCACCGAGGCGCACGGCACGGCGTACGACGGGTTCCTCGCCTCGCGCCCGGCGGCCGCCGAGCAGCGGGCCATCGACCTCGTCGTCGCCACCGCGCGGGAGACCGGGAGCCGCGCGCACGTCGTCCACCTGAGCGCGGCGGACGCGCTGCCGTCGCTGCGCGGCAGCGGCGTCTCGGTGGAGACCTGCCCGCACTACCTGGTGCTCGCCGCCGAGGACGTCCCCGAGGGCGCCACGCAGTTCAAGTGCTGCCCGCCGGTCCGCGAGGGGGCCAACCGGGACCGCCTGTGGGCCGCGCTGGCGGCCGGCGACATCGACTTCGTGGTGTCCGACCACTCGCCGTGCCCGGCCGAGCTCAAGCGCGGCGACTTCGCCGAGGCCTGGGGCGGGATCGCCTCCCTCCAGCTCTCGCTGCCGCTCGTCTGGACCGCGGCCCGCGAGCGCGGCCTCGGTCTCACCGACGTGGCGCGCTGGATGGCGACCGCCCCGGCCCGCCGGGTCGGGCTGGCGGGCAAGGGCGAGATCGCCGTCGGCAACGACGCCGACTTCTGCGTGCTCGCGCCGGACGAGACCTTCCGCGTGGAGGCCGCGGCGTTGCAGCACAAGAACCCCGTCTCGCCGTACGACGGGCGTACGCTCACCGGCACCGTCCGGCAGACGTGGCTGCGCGGCGCACCGATCGACCTGGCGGCCGCCCCGCGCGGCCGGCTGCTGAGGAGGGGAGCATGACGTACTTCGTGCCGACCGGTGGCCTGCCGGCGCAGACCGAGCTCACGACCGACCGGGCCGTGTTCACCGAGGCGTACGCCGTGCTGCCGCGCGGGACGATGCGCGACATCGTCACCAGCCGGCTGCCGCACTGGGAGGGCACCCGGCTGTGGGTGATCGCCCGGCCGCTGAGCGGCTTCGCGGAGACGTTCAGCTGGTACGTCGTCGAGGTCGCGCCCGGGGGCGGCTCGTCGGAGCCCGAGCCCGACCCGGATGCCGAGGCCGTGCTCTTCGTGGTGGGCGGCGTGGTGTCGCTGACGGTCGGCGCCGTGCGGCACCGGGTGCAGGCCGGGGGCTACGCGTTCCTGCCACCCGGCACCGCTTGGACGCTGCACAACGAAGCCGGCCAGAACGCGACGTTCCACTGGATCCGCAAGGCGTACGAGCGGGTCGACGGCGTCGCGGTGCCCGAGGCGTTCGTGACCCACGAGAGCGACGTGCCGGTCCGGCCGATGCCCGGCACGGACGCCTGGGGCACCCAGCGGTTCGTCGACCCCGACGACGTCCGGCACGACATGCACGTCAACATCGTCAGCTTCGAGCCCGGCGGCGCGATCCCGTTCCCGGAGACCCACGTGATGGAGCACGGGCTCTACGTGCTCGAGGGCAAGGCGGTCTACCTGCTGAACAAGGACTGGGTCGAGGTCCAGGAGGGCGACTTCATGTGGCTGCGCGCGTTCTGCCCGCAGGCCTGCTACGCCGGCGGCCCCGGCCGGTTCCGGTACCTGCTCTACAAGGACGTCAACCGGCATCCGTCGCTGCGGCTGGGGTGAGCCCCGGGGGGCCGTTTCTTCGCAATTGAACGATCAGCCTCGGTTACCCGCGCGTAGAACCAGTCTGGTCGTTCAATTGAACGAGAACTGCACGGCGCCCGGTCACCCGGAGCGGGCTGCACCTGTGACCCGCGTCACGTACAGTGGCGGGCAGCGGCCCGTCGTTCGGCATGGATAACCGGCGGCCGCGGTGACCCGGAACCATGCGGACGTCGAGCGTGCGTGGAGGCGAGATGACGCAGGTCACCGTCAACGGCACGGCGCGCCCCCTGGCGGGGGCGCCGGTGCACCTCAGCGCGCTGGACTTCCTCCGCGGGCTCGGGCTCACCGGCGCCAAGGAGGGCTGCGCCGAGGGGGAGTGCGGCGCCTGCTCCGTCCTCGTCGCCCGCCCCGACGGCGACGGCACCGCGTGGACGGCGCTCAACGCCTGCCTGGTCCCCGCCGCGGCGCTGGACGGCCAGGAGGTCGTCACCGCGGAAGGGCTCGGCCGCTCCGACCACCTGCACCCGGTGCAGCGCGAGCTCGCCGAGCGGGGCGGGTCGCAGTGCGGCTACTGCACGCCGGGGTTCGTGTGCAGCATGGCCGCGGAGTACTACCGTGCCGGCCGGCACGCCAACGGCCGCGCCGACCACGAGCACGGCCCGAACGGCTTCGACCTGCACGCGCTGAGCGGCAACCTGTGCCGGTGCACCGGCTACCGGCCGATCCGGGACGCCGCCTGGGCGCTCGGCGACCCGGACGCGGACGACCCGCTCGCCGTACGGCGCACGCGGCCCGCTCCCGCCCCCGCGGCGACCCGCGTGGTCGACGGCGTCGGCGAGCTCGTCCGCCCCCAGACGCTCGGCGAGGCACTCGACCGCCTCGCCGAGCACCCCGACGCGACCGTCCTCGCCGGCGCCACCGACCTCGGCGTCGAGGTGAACCTGCGCGGCGCCCGGCCCGCGTACCTCGTGGTGGTCGACCGGCTGCCCGAGCTGCGGGAGCTCAGCACGGACCCGATCGAGATCGGCGCGGCGCTCACGCTGAGCGAGGTCGAGCGCGGCCTCGGCGGGGCCGTGCCGCTGCTGGACCGGGTGTGGCCGCAGTTCGCGTCCCGGCTGATCCGCAACGCCGCGACGATCGGCGGCAACCTCGGCACCGCCTCTCCAATCGGCGACCTGCCGCCGGCGCTGTTGGCGCTCGAGGCGACGCTGGTGCTCAGCGGCCGCGCCGGCGACCGCGAGGTGCCGCTCGCGGAGTACTTCACCGGCTACCGGCAGACGGAGCTGCGGCCGGGGGAGCTGATCCGCTCGGTGCGCGTCCCGCGGCCGCTGGCCGCGCTGACCGCCTTCCACAAGATCGCCAAGCGGCGGTACGACGACATCTCCGGCGTGGCCGTGGCGTTCGCCCTCGACGTCGCCGGGGGCGTGGAGAGCGGCGTGGCGGGCGGGGTCGTCACCCGCGCCCGCATCGGCCTCGGCGGCGTCGCCGCCACCCCGCTGCGCGCATTCGCCACGGAGGCGGCGCTGGAGGGCCGGCCCTGGACGCAGGCGACGGTCGACGAGGCCGCGCGCGTCCTCGCGGGAGAGGGCACGCCGATGGACGACCACCGGGCGAGCGCGGCCTACCGCTCCGCGATGCTCGGCGAGGCGCTCCGCAAGCTCTTCGCGGAGGCGACGGCATGAGCGTCGGCCTCCCGCTCCCGCACGAGAGCGCCGCCCTCCACGTCACGGGAGAGGCGCTCTACACCGACGACCTGGTCGTCCGGCTGCCCGGCGTGCTGCACGCCCACCCGGTGCAGGCGCCCGTCGCGCACGCGCGCGTCACCCGGCTCGACCCGGCGCCGGCGTACGACGTGCCGGGCGTGGTGCGGGTGCTCACCGCCGCGGACGTGCCCGGGGTCAACGACGCCGGCACCAAGCACGACGAGCCGCTGTTCCCGAGCGAGGTGATGTACCACGGGCACGCGGTCTGCTGGGTGCTCGGCGAGACCCTCGAGGCCGCCCGGCTCGGGGCCGCGGCGGTCGAGGCCGACTACGAGGAGCTGCCGGCGATCGTGGGGGTTCGCGACGCGATCGCGGCCGGGAGCTTCCAGGGCGGGCAGCCGACCGTCCAGCGCGGCGACGTCGAGACCGCCCTCGCGAAGGCGAGCCGGGTGTTCAGCGGCGAGACCGAGATGGCCGGCCAGGAGCACTTCTACCTCGAGACCCACGCCGCGGTCGCCCTGGTCGACGAGGCCGGGCAGGTGTTCGTGCAGTCCAGCACCCAGCACCCCACCGAGACCCAGGAGATCGTCGCGCACGTCCTGGGCCGGCGCAGCCACGAGGTCACCGTGCAGTGCCTGCGGATGGGCGGCGGCTTCGGCGGCAAGGAGATGCAGCCGCACGGGTACGCCGCGGTCGCGGCGCTCGGCGCCACGCTGACCGGCCGCCCGGTGCGGGTGCGGCTCACGCGCCAGCAGGACATCACGATGACCGGCAAGCGGCACGGGTTCCACGCGGCCTGGCGGGTCGGGTTCGACGACGCGGGCTGCCTGCAGGCGCTCGACGTGACGCTGACGTCGGACGGCGGCTGGTCGCTCGACCTCAGCGAGCCGGTGCTGGCGCGGGCGCTGTGCCACGTCGACAACGCGTACTGGATCCCGCACGTGCGCGCGCACGGCCGCGTCGCCCGCACCCACAAGACCTCGCAGACCGCGTTCCGCGGGTTCGGGGGGCCGCAGGGGATGCTGGTGATCGAGGACGTGCTCGGCCGGTGCGCGCCGCTGCTCGGCGTCGACCCCATGGAGCTGCGCCGCCGCAACTTCTACACGGCCGGCCAGACCACGCCGTACGGCCAGGAGGTCCGGCACCCCGAGCGCGCCGGGCTGGCCTGGGACCAGGTCGTCGCCGAGGGCCGGGTGCGCGAGCGGCTCGCCGAGATCGAGGCGTTCAACGCGGCGCACCCGCACACCAAGCGGGGGCTCGCGGTGACGCCGGTGAAGTTCGGCATCTCGTTCAACTTCACCGCGTTCAACCAGGCCGGCGCGCTCGTGCACGTCTACAAGGACGGCTCGGTGCTGATCAACCACGGCGGCACCGAGATGGGCCAGGGCCTGCACACCAAGATGATTCAGGTGGCCGCGACCGCGCTGGGCCTCCCCCTGGCGAAGGTCCGGCTCGCGCCGACCCGGACCGACAAGGTCCCCAACACCTCGGCCACCGCCGCGAGCTCCGGCGCCGACCTCAACGGCGCCGCCATCCAGGACGCCTGCGACCAGATCCTCGCCCGGCTCGAGGGCGTCGCGGGCGACACCTGGGAGGAGCGGGTCCGCGCGGCGTACGCCCAGCGCATCCAGCTGTGGGCCGCGGGCTTCTACCGCACCGAGGGCATCCACTGGGACGCGGCGCTGATGAGCGGCCACCCGTTCAAGTACTTCGCGTACGGC
Source organism: Nocardioides aquiterrae (assembly GCF_039526625.1). Classification (NCBI taxonomy): domain Bacteria; kingdom Bacillati; phylum Actinomycetota; class Actinomycetes; order Propionibacteriales; family Nocardioidaceae; genus Nocardioides; species Nocardioides aquiterrae. The sequence goes on along the minus strand of NZ_BAAAJE010000022.1, from coordinate 22,185 downwards.
GCCGCCGCGGCCGAGGTCGAGGTCGACGGGTTCACCGGCGCGTACACCACGCGCCGGGTCGACATCGTCCACGACGTCGGCGACAGCCTCTCCCCGCTGGTCGACCTCGGCCAGATCGAGGGCGGCTTCGTCCAGGGCGCGGGCTGGCTGACGCTCGAGGACCTGCGCTGGGACGACGCCGACGGGCGGCTGCTCACCCACGCGGCGAGCACCTACAAGCTGCCCAGCTTCAGCGAGATGCCGCCCGAGCTCCACGTCACGCTGCTGCCGGCGGCCCACGAGGACGGCGTCGTCTACGGCTCCAAGGCCGTGGGCGAGCCGCCCCTGATGCTGGCGTTCTCGGTCCGGGAGGCGCTGCGCCAGGCGGCGGCCGCGTTCGGCCCACCGGGCACGAGCGTCGAGCTGGCCTCGCCGGCGACGCCGGAGGCGGTCTACTGGGCGGTCGAGCGGCTGCGGTCCCGCGAGGAGGTGCCGGCCCGATGAGCTGGCTGGACGCGGTCGCGCGGCTGCGCCGCGAGCGAGTGCCCGGCGTGCTGGTCACCGTGGTCGAGGCGCGCGGCCACGCCCCGCGCGAGGCCGGCGCGAAGATGGTCGTCTCCGCCGACGCGACCTGGGGGACCGTCGGCGGCGGCAACCTCGAGGAGACCGCCGTCGTGCAGGCCCGGGCGATGCTGGCGGAGCCGACCCGGCCCGAGACCCTGACGGTGTCGCTCAGCGACAAGGCCCGCACCGACCACGGCCGGCAGTGCTGCGGGGGCGAGGTGACGCTGCTGCTCGAGCCGCTGCCCGTCGTACCCGCGGTGGCGGTGTTCGGCGTCGGCCACGTCGGGCTGGAGCTGGCCCGGGTGCTGGCCCGCCACGACCTCGACCTGCACCTCGTGGACTCGCGGCGCGACCAGCTCGCCGACGAACGCCTCGCCTGCCTCGCGGACGCCGTCGGCACCGTGCACGTCCACCACGCGCCGGTGCCGGAGCTGGTCCTCGGCTCGGTGCCCGCCGGGACCCACGTGCTGGTGATGACCCACGACCACGCCGAGGACTTCGCGATCTGCGATGCCGCCCTGCGCTGCGCGCACCTCGGCCCGGTCGGGCTGATCGGGTCGGCGGCGAAGTGGTCGCGGTTCCGCTCCGGTCTGCTGGTCGAGGGACACCCGGCCGACGCGGTCGACCGGATCACCTGCCCGATCGGCGACCCGTCGCTGCCGGGCAAGGAGCCGGCGGTGGTGGCGCTGTCGGTGGCGGCCGCGCTGCTGCGGCAGGTCGCCCCGGTCCGGCCATGACGCTGGTCCGCGCGCGGGTGATGGACACCCCCGACGACCCGTTCGCCGGAGGCGTCCTGCGGCACGACGAGGACGCCGGGCTGCTGGTCGCCGACGGGGTGATCGCGGCCCGCGGGCCGTACGCCGAGCTCCGCGCCGCCCACCCGGACGAGGAGGTGCTGGACCTGCGCGGCGGCGTGATGCTGCCCGGCTTCGTCGACACCCACGTCCACTTCCCGCAGGTGCGGGTGATCGGCTCGCTCGGCCTGCCGCTGCTGGAGTGGCTCGACCGGTGCGCGCTCCCGGAGGAGTGCCGGCTGGCGGAGGCGGCGTACGCCGAGGTGATCGCCCGCGAGTTCGTCGACGGGCTGGTCGGGGCGGGCACGACGTCCGCGCTGGTCTTCGGCTCGCACTTCGCACCGGCCGTGGACGTCCTCCTCCGGGAGGTCAGCCGGGTCGGGCTGCGGGTCACCGCGGGCCTGGTGGTCAGCGACCGCGGGCTGCCGGACGCGCTGCTCACCACGCCGGAGCGCGCGTACGACGAGTCCCGCGCGCTCGCCCGCCGGTGGCACGGCACCGGGCGGGTCCGGTACGCCGTCACGCCGCGCTTCTCGTACTCGACCACCGAGGCCACCCTCGACGCCTGTGCCGCCGTCCTCGAGGACGAGCCGGGCACCTGGTTCACCTCGCACGTCAACGAGAACCCCGACGAGGTGACCGCAGTCGGCGAGCTGTTCGCCGACGCGCTGCACTACGTCGGGACGTACGACGCGCACGGGCTGGTCGGCGAGCGCTCCGTGCTCGCCCACAACGTGCACGCCACCGACGACGAGCTGAAGCTGCTGGCCGGCCGCGGCGCGGCCGTCGCGCACTGCGCGACCAGCAACTCGGCGCTGGGCAGCGGGCTGTTCCCGCTGCGGCGGCACGTCGAGCACGGCGTGCGCGTCGCGCTCGGCTCCGACGTCGGCGCGGGCACCGGCTTCTCGCTGCTCAAGGAGGGACTGCAGGCGTCGTTCATGCAGGCGCTCCTCGGCGCGGAGGGCGTGCCGCTCACGCCGGCCCACCTGCTGTTCCTCGCCACCCGGGCCGGCGCCCTGGCGCTCGGCCTCGACGTCGGGGACCTGGGCGAGGGCCGGCCGTTCGACGCGGTCTGGATCTGCCCCGAGGACGGCGACCCGCTGGACGTCGGGCTGCGGCACGCCGCGTCCGCGGAGGCGGCGCTGTCCAAGGTGTTCGCGCTGGGGACCCCGGCCGACGTCGCCGGCGTCTGGGTGGCGGGGGAGCGCCTCTAGGATCGTCTGTCGTGCGCATCCGGCTCGACCTCGCCTACGACGGCACCGACTTCCACGGCTGGGCCGCGCAGCCCGGGCTGCGGACGGTGCAGGGCGAGCTGACGCTCGCGCTGGCGACGCTGCTGCGCGTGCCGTCGGTCGACGTCGTGTGCGCCGGGCGCACCGATGCCGGCGTGCACGCGCGCGGCCAGGTCGTGCACGCCGACCTCGACGAGCCGCCGGCCCCGGACCTGCTGCTGCGCCGGCTCAACGGCATCCTCCCCGCCGACGTGCGGATCCACCGCGCGGCCGAGGTGCCGGCGTCCTTCGACGCGCGCTTCGGGGCGCTCTGGCGGCGCTACGCCTACCGGATCGCGGACCTGCCGGACCTGGTGGACCCGCTGACCCGGTCGCACGTGCTGGCCTGGCCGCGGCCGCTGGACGAGGACGCGATGAACGCCGCCTCCGCGCTGCTGGTCGGCCGCCACGACTTCGCGTCGTTCTGCAAGCAGCGCGAGGGCGCGACCACGATCCGCACGCTGGAGGAGCTGTCCTGGGCCCGCGACGCCGGTGGCGTCCTGGTTGCGACCGTGCGCGCGGACGCGTTCTGCCACAGCATGGTGCGCTCGCTGGTCGGCTGTCTGATCGCGGTCGGCGAGGGCCGCAAGCCGGTCGCGTGGGCGGGCGAGGTCCTGGCCGCGGCGGTGCGGGACCCGGCGGTGGCCGTCGTGCACGCGCACGGGCTGACGCTCGAGCAGGTCGCCTACCCGCCCGACGACGAGCTCGAGGCGCGGGCGCTCCAGACGCGGGCGAAGCGAGTGGCCGAATGAGCGACGAGCACTACTTCAGCGCCGACCCCTCCGTGCCGTTCGAGCGGGAGACGTTCACCTGCGAGGTGTGGGGGCACCGGCTCACGCTGGTGAGCGGGTCCGGCGTCTTCAGCCGCGGCCACCTCGACCACGCGACCGCGGTGCTGTTCCGCGAGACCGAGCCGCCGGTGCAGGGCCGGTTCCTCGACCTCGGCTGCGGGTACGGCGCGATCGGCCTGGCGATCGCGGCCGCCGTACCGCTGGCGACGATCACCGCCGTGGACGTCAACGACCGCGCGATCGCGCTCGCGAACGAGAACGCCCGCGCGATGGGTGTGGAGGGGCGCTTCGTCGCGTGCCGCCCCGAGATGGTGCCCAGCGGCGACGTGTACGACGAGATCTGGTCCAACCCGCCGATCCGGATCGGCAAGCAGGCGCTGCACGAGCTGCTGCTCACCTGGCTGCCGCGGCTGGCCCCCGGCGGCCGCCTGGTGATGGTGGTCGGCAAGAACCTCGGCGCCGACTCCCTCCAGCGGTGGCTGGGGGAGCAGGGCTGGCCGACCGAGCGGCTCGCGAGCGCCAAGGGGTTCCGGGTGCTGGAGACCCGACGCGATGCATGACCTCAACGTCCCCGACCACCCGCGACCCGGGTGGCTGCCGGGTGCCGCCCTCGGCGTGGCCGCCGGGCTGCTGCTCTCCTGGATCTGGTGGTACGGCGCCCCCGACGTCGCGCTCGCGGTCACGCTGGTGTTCGCGGGGCTGGTCGCCGCGGTGATCGCCGGGGCGCCGCACTGGCGGCTGTTCGGGACCGGCCTGCTCGCGGGCGCCCTCGTCACGGGTGGCGCAGTCGCGCTGCTTGCCGGGTGAGGTGGTCGCGCTCGGCGGTGCTGGTCGCCCGCGCGGCGGCCTCGGCGTAGCGGTCCGCCGCGATCGTGAGGTCGCCGGCGCGCTCGTGCAGCCACGCCTCCACGGCGGTCCGCCGCGGTACGCCGGCGGGCACCGTCTCCAGCGCGCGGAGGCCCGCGAGCGGGCCGTCCGCCTCGCCCACGGCGACCGCCCGGTTCAGCGCCACCACCGGTGAGTCGGTGAGCGCCAGCAGCTCGTCGTACCACTCCAGGACCTGCGTCCAGTCGGTCTCGGCCGCCGACCGCGCGTCGCAGTGGAGCGCGGCGATGGCGGCCTGGCACTGGTACTCGCCGAGCCGGTCCAGCGCGAGCGCCGCCTGGAGGACGTCCACGCCCTCCGCGATCAGCGCGGTGTCCCACAACGACCGGTCCTGCTCGGCCAGCGGCACCAGCGCGCCGTCGGGCGACCAGCGGGCCGCTCGCCGGGCGTGGTGCAGCAGCATCAGCGCGAGCAGGCCGGCGACCTCCGGCTCGTCGCTGGACGCGCGGAGCATCCGGGTCAGCCGGATCGCCTCCGCCGCGAGGTCGACGTCGCCGGTGTAGCCCTCGTTGAAGATCAGGTAGAGCACCTTCAGCACCCGGCCCAGGTCGCCCGGCGCCCCCACGCCGGCCCCGGCGACGGTCCGCTTGGCGCGGCTGATCCGCTGGGCCATGGTCGCCTCCGGCACCAGGTGGGCCTCCGCGATCTGCGCGGTGGTCAGCCCGCCGACCGCGCGCAGGGTGAGCGCGATCGCGGACCCGGAGGTCAGTGCCGGGTGGCAGCACAGGAACAGCAGGAGCAGGGTGTCGTCCTGCTCCTCGGCGGGGCCGGGCGCCGGCTCGTCGTGCACCCGCTCCTCGCGGGTACGCCGGGCGGTCTCCGACCGGGTGGCGTCGAGGAACTTGCGCCAGGCGACGGTGATCAGCCACGGCTTCGGGTCGTCGGGCGGGTCGTCCGGCCAGCGGCGTACCGCCTCGACCAGCGCCTCCTGGACGGCGTCCTCGGCCGCCGCGAAGTCGGCTCCGCGGCGGACGAGGACCCCGAGGACCTGGGGCACGAGGTCCCGGACCAGCGCGTCCATCACTCCGGGTCGGTGTGGCGGTGCTCCAGGAACGGGCGCACCTCGATCCACTCCCGGATCGGGACGCCCCCGGGGCCGGGCGCCGACGACAGGAACGCGGCCGCCTCGTGGGCGCGCTCGACCGAGTCGACGTCGATCACCATCCAGCCGGCGATCAGGTCCTTCGTCTCCGCGAACGGGCCGTCGGTGACCGGCGGGCGACCCTCCCCGTCGAAGCGGACGAACGTGCCCTCGGGAGACAGTGCCTGCGCGTCGACGAACTCGCCCCGCTCGCGCAGCTGGTCGGCGACGTGGCCCATGAACGCGAGGTGGGCCTCGACCTCATCGGGCGTCCACTGGTCCATCGGCGCGCAATCGATCGGCTTCGCGCCGCGGTAGTGCTTGAGCAGCAGGTACTTCATCGTGGGCCTCCTCGGTTCGCTGTGCCCCAGTGTGGTGGCACGCGCCCGGGACGGAGCCGCGACACGGTCCTCGACATCGGCGGGGAGGAAATCCGGGTACTCCCTGACGAAAGTGTCGTTCTGGTGCGATCCAGAGTGCAGAAGCGTCAGGGACTACCCCTCCCGACTACCCGTGCAGCACCTTCCGGAACAGCGCGGTGGTCTCGTCGGTGGCGGCGTGTGCGGCGGCGGAGTGCGGGCCCATGTCGAAGAAGCCGTGGATGAGCCCGTCGAAGGTCCGCACCTCGACGGGTACGCCGGCGCCGGCGAGTGCGGCGGCGTAGGCGAGGCCGTCGTCGCGCAGCGGGTCGAACTCGGCGACCACCACGACGGCCGGGGCGAGGCCGGTGAGGTCGCCGTGCCGGGGGGCCAGGCGCGGGTCGGTGCGCTCGACGGCCGGCAGGTGGCCGACGTACTGGTGGTCGAACCACGTCATGGTGTCGAGGTCGAGGAAGTACCCCGTGGCGTTCTCCGTCAGCGACGGGTGGTCGGCCCCGCCCCCGTCGGTCACCGGGTAGATCAGCAGCTGGCCGGCGAGCGCGACGCCCTCGTCCCGCATCGTCTGGGCCGCGACGGCGGACAGGTTGGCACCCGCGCTGTCGCCCGCGACCGCCAGGCGGTCGCCGCCGCCCAGCTCCGCGAGGTGCTCCGACGCCCAGCGGGTCGCGGCGATCGCGTCCTCGACGCCGGCCGGGAAGGGGTGCTCCGGCGCGAGCCGGTAGTCGACGGACACGACCACGGCCTCGCAGCCGGTGGCGAGCGTGCGCGCCTGCAGCTCGTGCGTGTCCAGGTCGCCGATCACGAAGCCGCCGCCGTGGAACATCACGATCGTCGGCAGCGGGCCGGCGAGGTCGGGTCGGTAGACCCGTGCCGGGCGGGGGCCGGCACCACCCCGCACCGTGGTCTCCTCCACCGAGGCCACCGCGGGCAGCGAGGCCGGGTCGCGCAGGTCGACGGTGAGCGCCCGGAAGCCGCGGCGGGCCTCCTCCGGCGTCTGCTGGGACATCGGCGGGTTTCCGGCGGTGGCGATCATCTCGAGCAGGGCGGCGAGCTGGGGGTCGAGCGGCACGGGTGTCTCCTGGTTGTTCGAGGGTCAGACGAAGGCGTTGACGCCGGTCTCGGCGCGGCCGATGAGCAGCTTCTGGATCTGGCTGGTGCCCTCGTAGAGGGTCATCACGCGGGCGTCGCGGAGGTACTTCTCGGCGGGGTGCTCGTCGACGTACCCGGCGCCGCCGTACACCTGGATCGCGTTGTTGGCGGCGCGTACGGCGGCCTCGGACGCGAACAGCTTCGCCTTCGAGGCGGCGGTGCCGAACGGCTCGCCGCGGTCGATCAGGTCCGCGCACCGCCAGACCAGCAGCCGGGCGGCGTCCGCGTCGACGGACATGTCCGAGATCAGCTCCTGCACCAGCTGGAACCCCGCGAGCGGCTTGCCGAACTGGGTGCGCGAGGTCGCGTACGCGACCGAGGACTCCAGGCAGCCCTGCACGATGCCCACGCAGCCGGCGGCGACCGAGACCCGGCCCTTGTCCAGGGTGGTCATCGCGATCCTGAAGCCCTGCCCCTCCTCGCCGAGCCGCGCAGAGGCGGGCACCCGGACGTCGGAGAGGAACAGCTCCGCGGTCGCCTGCCCGCGCAGGCCGAGCTTGCCCTTCACCTCACGGGCCTCGAAGCCCGGGGTGTCGGTCGGCACGAGGAACGCCGAGACCCCGCGCGGGCCGTCGTCGCTCGTCCGGGCGAAGACCAGCGCGACCTTCGCCCAGGTGCCGTTGGTGATGAAGAGCTTCTGGCCGTTCAGGACGTAGTCGTCGGCGTCCCGGCGGGCCCGCGAGGTCAGGTTGCCGGCGTCGGAGCCGGTGTCGGGCTCGGTGAGCCCGAAGCACCCCAGGGCCGTGCCCGCGGCGATCTGGGGGAGCCACTCCTGCTTCTGCTCCTCGGTGCCGAAGCCCAGCACTGACTTGCCGAACAGGCCGTTCGACACCGACACGATCCCGCGCAGCGCGGAGTCCGCGCGCCCGAGCTCCTCCATGCCGAGCACGTAGGTGAGGTAGTCGCCGCCGAGGCCGCCGTACTCCTCGGGGATGGTGAGCCCGAAGAACCCGATCTCGGCCATCTTCGGGATGATCGCGAGGTCGACGGACTCGTCGCGGTCCCACTGCGTGCGGTGCGGAAGCGCCTCGCGGTCCAGGAAGTCGCGCGCCAGGTCGCGGAACGCCTGCTGCTCCTCGGTCAGGGTCAGGTCCATGGCGAGGTCACCTTTCGGGTGCGGGGGTCTCGACAGGCTCGACCACCGGAGGCGGGAGGTCGACGAGTACGGCGAGCGCGGCCCGGTGTGCCTCCGGCGTGCCCAGGAGGAGCTCGTCGGCCTTCGCCCGCTTCAGGTGCAGGTGGGCCGGGTGCTCCCAGGTCATGCCGAGACCGCCGTGCAGCTGGATCGCCTCCTCGGCGGCGTGGGTCGCGGCCTCGCCGCAGAAGGAGGCCGCGACGTGCACGGCGACGGGTGCGTCGGGGTCGTCGGTCGCCAGGCACGCCGCGGCGTACCGGGCGGCGGCGTCGGCCTGCTCGACCTCGGCGTACAGGTCCGCGAGCCGGTGCTTGAGCGCCTGGAAGCCGCCGACGACCCGGCCGAACTGCCGTCGCACCGACAGGTAGGCCACGGTCGTCTCCAGCGCCCACCGGGCCACCCCGACCTGCTCGGCGGCGAGCAGCCCGGCGCCGGTGAGCAGCGCCCGGTCGACCGCGGCGGCGGCGTCCGCCGAGACCAGCGTCCGCTCGCCACCGCCGAGCGACACCTCGGCGAGCGGCCGGGTCATGTCGAGGGAGGAGACCGGCGCGGTCGCCGCGCCGCGGACCGCGTACAGCGCGTCGCCCTCGGGGACCAGCAGCACGTCGGCCGGCAGGCCCACCGCGGTGGTGGTCGCGGGCCCGTGGCGGAGCGCGGTCGGCCGCACCAGCAGCGCCGCGGTCTGCTCGCCCGACGCGAGCGCCGGCAGGATCTCGGTGTCGCCGAGCGCGACCAGTGCGGTCGTCGCGACCACCGACGAGGTCAGGAACGGCGAGGGCGCGGCCGCCCGGCCGAGCTCCTCCAGCACCGCCGCGGCCTCGCGGGCGGTCGCCCCGGCGCCGCCCAGCGACTCCGGCACCAGCAGGCCGGGCAGCCCGAGCCCGGCGAACGCCGACCACAGCGGCGCGGTCACCTCGTCGGTGCCGTCGTAGATCGCGGTGACGCGCTCGGTCGGCGCGTGCCGCTCGATCGCCCGGCGCACCGAGGCGCGGAGGTCCTCCTCGACGTCGTCCGCGAGCAGCGAGACGGAGGCGGGAGAGGTGGTCATCGGGGTCCCCGCGGAAGCGCGAGCGAAGCGAGTGGTTTCGTGGGGTGAGTCATCGGGGCAGGTCCTTCCAGGGGACGTCCTTGTCGACGCGGTGCTCGGTGGGCAGCCCGAGGATCCGCTCGGCGACCACGTTGCGCAGCACCTCCGACGTGCCGCCCTCGATGGAGTTGCCCTTCGCCCGCAGGTAGCGGAACCCGGCGTCCTGGCCGAAGAAGTCGACGAACGTCGGGCGGCGCATCGTCCAGTCGGCGTACCGCAGCCCCTCGTCGCCGAGCAGGTCCACCTTGAGCGCGGACAGCTCCTGGTTGATCCTCGCGAACGACAGCTTCATCGCCGAGCCCTCGGGCCCGGGCACGCCGGCGGCCAGCTTCTGCCCCAGCCGGGTGGCGGTGATCCGGGCGACCTCCGTGTCGATCCAGCCGCGCAGCAGCCGCTGGTGGGTCTCGGGCGTGCGCAGCTCGGGCCGCTCCCGCCAGTGCGGGCGACGTTCGTGACCATCCCGAACTCGCGGGGGAACGCGGCACCGCCGATCGCCACCCGCTCGTGGGACAGCGTCGCGCTGGCGACCGTCCAGCCCTCGCCGACCGCGCCGAGCCGGTCCCCGTCGGAGATGCGCGCGTCGGTCAGGAAGACCTCGTTGAACTCCGCCTCGCCGGTGATCTGCCGCAGCGGCCGCACCTCGACCCCGGGGTCGTGCATGTCGAGGACGAAGTACGACAGGCCCGCGTGCTTGGGCACGTCGGGGTCGGTGCGGGCGACCAGGATCGCCCGGTCGGCGAGGTGCGCGGACGAGGTCCACACCTTCTGGCCGTTGACGACCCAGGTGTCACCATCGAGCACCGCGCGGGTCGCGAGGCCCGCGAGGTCGGAGCCGGCGCCGGGCTCGGAGAACAGCTGGCACCACACCTCCTCGCCGCACCACAGCGGCCGCAGCCAGCGCCGCTTCTGCTCGTCGGTGCCGAAGGCCAGGATCGTCGGCGCGGCCATGCCCAGCCCGATGCCGATCCGGCGCGGGTCGTTGTCGGGCGCGCCCGCGGCGGCGAGCGCCTTCTCGACCACCGGCTGCAGCGACCGCGGCAGGCCCAGCCCGCCGAGGCCCTCGGGGAAGTGCACCCACGCCAGCCCCGCGTCGAACCGGGCGTGCAGGAAGTCCATCCGGTCGGTCGACGCGGGCGGGTGCTCGGCGAGCAGCGCGTCGACCCGCTCGCGCAGCCGGGCCTCATCCATCCGCGGGCTCCGTCAGGTGCCGGGCGATCTCCGCCTTGGCCAGCGAGTTCTTGTGCACCTCGTCCGGGCCGTCGGCGAACCGCAGGGTGCGGATGCCGGCGTACGCCGCCGCCAGCGGGAAGTCCTGCGACAGGCCGCCGGCGCCGTGCACCTGGATCGCCTTGTCCAGGATCCACTGCACGGTCTGGGGCGTGGCGATCTTGATCGCCTGGATCTCGGTGTGCGCGCCGCGGTTGCCGACGGTGTCCATCAGCCACGCGGTCTTGAGCACCAGCAGCCGCAGCTGCTCGATCCGCACCCGGGACTCGGCGATCCAGTCGCGGACCACGCCCTGCGCGGCGATCGGGCGGCCGAACGCCACCCGGCCGGTCGCCCGCCGGCACATCAGGTCGATGGCCGCCTCGGCGACGCCGATGGACCGCATGCAGTGGTGGATGCGGCCGGGGCCGAGCCGGGCCTGGGCGATCGCGAAGCCGGCGCCCTCCTCGCCGATCAGGTTCGACGCCGGCACCCGCACGTCCTCGAACACCAGCTCCGCGTGGCCGCCGTGCTCGTGGTCGTCGTACCCGAAGACCTCCATGCCGCGCTTGACGGTCAGGCCCGGGGTGTCGCGGGGGACGAGGATCATCGACTGCTGCCGGTGCCGCGAGGCGTCGGGGTCGGTCTTGCCCATCACGATGAGGACCTCGCAGTTCGGGTTCATCGCGCCGGTGATCCACCACTTGCGGCCGTTGAGGACGTAGTGGTCGCCGTCCCGCTCGATCCGGGTGGCGATGTTGGTGGCATCGGAGGAGGCGACGTCCGGCTCGGTCATCGCGAAGGCGGAGCGGATCTCGGCGGCCAGCAGCGGCTTCAGCCAGCGCTCCTTCTGCTCCGGGGAGCCGAACAGCGAGAGCACCTCCATGTTGCCGGTGTCCGGGGCCGAGCAGTTCAGCGCCGGGGGCGCGAGGTGCATCGAGCGGCCGGTGATCTCGGCGAGCGGCGCGTACTCCAGGTTGGAGAGGCCGGGCGAGTCGGCGTGCTCCTTCGGCAGGAAGACGTTCCACAGCCCGAGGTCGCGGGCCTCCTGCTGGAGCTGCTTGAGCACCGGGACCGTCGACCACTCCCAACGGTTCTCCTGGGCGGCCAGCTGCTCATGGAACGTCGGCTCCGACGGCACGATGCGCTCGGCCAGGAAGCTCTCGAGGGTCTGGATCCGCTGCTGTGTCTGCGCGTCGAACGTGAAGTCCATGTCAGTCGTCCTCTCCCAGGGCGTCCAGCCCTGCGCTGATGAGCGGGTCGAAGCCGGCGCCGATCCGGTCGAAGCCCTCGCCGACCGTCGCGCCCTGGAGGAAGCGGTAGTGGATCCCCTCGAGGATCACCGCGAGCTTGAAGTACGCGAGCCCCAGGTGGAACCCCATGTCGCCGAGGTCGCGGCCGCGCGCCGCGGCGTACCGCGCGAGGTGCTCCTCGCCGGTCGGGTAGCCCGGGGCGTTGCTGACGTCGGACACCAGCCCCGCCGCGGGCAGCGACGACAGCCGGTCGTAGACGAGCAGCAGCGCGAGGTCGGTGCGGACGTCGCCGAGCGTGGCCATCTCCCAGTCGACGACGGCCTTGACGTGGTCGTCGGCGCCGGTGAGCAGGTTGTCGAGCCGGTAGTCGCCGTGCACGATCCCGACCCAGCTGCCGTCGTCCCCGGTCTCGACGGAGGCGACCCGCGCGGTGAGCCGCCGGTGCAGCTCGTCGGCGTCCGGCCGGTCGGTGGTCTTCGAGCCCTCGAGCTGCTGGCCCCAGCGGCGGACCTGCCGCTCCAGGAAGCCGGCCGGGCGGCCGAACTCCGCCAGGCCGACGCCGGCGGGGTCGACGGTGTGCAGCTTCGCGAGCACGTCGACCATCTCGCCGGCGATGCTCGCCGTGCGCTCGGGTCCGAGCGCGGCGAGCTGCTCCGCGGAGCGGTACGCCGTGCCCTCGACGCGCTCCATCACGTAGAACGGGGCGCCGAGGACGTCCGGGTCGGCGCAGTGCGCGTAGGTCGTCGGCACCGGGACGTCGGTGTCGCGCAGCGCGGTCATCGCGGTGTACTCGCGGCCCATGTCGTGGGCGGTCGCCTGCACGTGCCCGAGCGGCGGGCGCCGGACGATCCACCAGGCGGCGCCGTCGGTGACCTCGTAGGTGAGGTTCGACCGGCCGCCGGCGATCACCCGGCCGGACAGCTCGCCGGCGATCTCGCCCGGCCGCTGCTCGTCGTACCACCGGCGGAAGGCCGCGAGGTCCAGTCCGGGAGTGTCCTCGCTCAACCCAGTGCTCCTGCCTCGTCGACCTTCTGCTGGAGCCGGCGCATGCCGGCCAGCCACCTGTCCGTGTCGGTGGCGCGCGCGGCGTAGTAGCCCGCGACCTCCGGGTGCGGGAGCACCAGGAACCGGCCCTCCTCGATCGCGGCGACCGTCGCGTCGGCAACCTGCTCCGGCTCGAGCGCGGAGTCACGCGAGAGCAGCGCCTGCAGGCCGCCCGCCTCCTCGAGCATCTGCGTCCGCACGCCCTGCGGGCAGATCGCGTGCACGTCGACCCCGCGCGCGCCGTACGTCACCGAGAGCCATTCGGCGAAGCCGACGGCCGCGTGCTTGGTGACGGAGTACGGCGCGCTGCCGATCATGGTCAGCAGCCCGGCCGCCGAGGCGGTCACGACGAACCGCCCGCCGGCGCCGTCCGCGAGCCAGCGGGGGACCAGCACGCGGGCGGCGCGGACGTGCGCCATCACGTTGACGTCCAGCACCCGGTCCCAGACGTCGTCGGGCGCCTGGAGGCTGTCGGGTCCGCCCGCGCCGTCGATCCCGGCGTTGGCGAAGAAGACGTCCACCCGGCCGAGCGCCTCGGTGGCCGCGTCGATCATCGCGTCGGGAGCGGTCACGTCACCGGGGACCGCGGTGCCGCCGATCTCGTCGGCGACCGCCTGCGCGGTGGCCGCGTCGAGGTCGTTGACCACGACCCGGGCGCCCTCCTGCGCGGCGCGGACGGCGAGGGCCCGGCCGATGCCGCGGCCCGCGCCGGTGACCACCACGCCCTGGCCGGTGAGCGCACCCATCAGGCGCCGCCGGTGAGGGTCACGCCGCCGTCCAGGGTGACGGTCTGGCCGGTCACCCACGCGGCGTCGTCGGAGAGCAGGAACGCGACCGCGCCCGCGACGTCCTCGGGGACGCCGAGCCGGCGCAGCGGGTAGTGCGCCGCGACCTCGTCCTCGCGGCCCTCGTAGAGCGGTGTCGCGAACGCGGTCTTCACGATCGCGGGCGCGACCGCGTTGACGCGGATCGAGGGGCCGAGCTCGACCGCGAGGGTCTCGGTCAGGCTGGTCAGCATCGCCTTGGAGGCGCCGTACATGCCGATCATCGGCGCGGGGCGCACGCCGGAGACCGAGGAGATGTTGACGACCGCGCCGCCGTGGTCCTTCATCCAGCCGCGGTAGGCCGCCTGCGTCCACGCGAGCGCGCCGAGCGCGTTGACCTCGACCGTCTTGCGGGCGGCGGCCAGGTCGAAGTCGATGAGCGGGCCGGCGACGGGGTTGATGCCGGCGTTGTTGACCAGGAGGTCGACACTGCCGAACGCGGCGATCGTCTGCTCGACCGCGTCCTGCTGGTGCTCGGGGTCGTCGGCCTTGCCCGCGACGCCGATCGCGTGCCGCGGCCCGCCGAGCGCGGTGACCGCCTCCTCGAGGGCCTCGGGCTTGCGTGCGGTGATGCAGACCCGCCCGCCCTCCTCGACGAGGCGCTGGGCGACGCCGAGCCCGATCCCGCGGCTGGCTCCGGTGACGACGGCGACCTTGCCGGCCAGTCCCTGCACGTGCTCCTCCTGCTGCTCGGCTCGGTGCTTGCGGTGTGACTAAGCGCTTGCTTAGCATGCTCGACATGACCGCGTCCAGCCCCCCGGCCGACGCTCGGACCCGCCTCGCGCGGGCCGCCGTCGACGCGTTCGCGGCCCGCGGCTTCCACGGCACCACGACCCGCGACATCTCCACCGCCGCGGGCATGAGCCCGGCCGCGCTCTACGTGCACCACCGGTCGAAGGAGGGCCTGCTCTTCGAGCTCGCCCACGCCGGGCACCTCCGGGTGCTCGAGCTCGTGCGGGCCTCGGTGGCGCGGTCGGACGACCCGGTCACCCAGCTCGGCGACCTGGTCGAGGACTTCGTCCGCGACCACGCCGTGGCGCACACCGGGGCCCGGGTCATCAACTACGAGCTCGCGGCGCTCAGCGAGGAGCACCGGGCCGAGATCCTCGCCGTGCGCCACGAGATCGACCTGGTCCTGCGCGGCGTCGTCGAGCGCGGGGTGGCGTCCGGCGTCTTCAGCACCCCCGACCCGCACATGACCTCGCTGGCGATCCTGTCCCTCGGCATCGACGTGGCGCGCTGGTACCGCGACGAGGGCCGCTGGACCCCGGACGAGGTCGCGGCCCACTACCGGCTGCTGGCCCTGCGCATGCTTGGAGCCTGAGCGGACTGGCAACATCGGGGCCATGACCTACCAGCCGGCGGAGAACAGGTATGACACGGACGCGACCGGGATGCAGTACCGGTTCACCGGGCGCAGCGGGCTCCAGCTGCCGGTGATCTCGCTCGGACTGTGGCAGAACTTCGGCACCGACCGTCCCGAGGAGACCCAGCGCGCGATCCTGCGCCGGGCGTTCGACCGCGGCGTGACCCACTTCGACCTGGCGAACAACTACGGCCCGCCGTACGGTCGCGCCGAGGAGAACTTCGGGCGGTACCTGCGCGACGACTTCGCGGGCCTGCGCGACGAGCTGGTCATCTCGACCAAGGCCGGCTGGGACATGTGGCCCGGTCCGTACGGCCAAGGCGGCGGCTCGCGCAAGTACGTGCTCGCGTCGCTCGACCAGTCGCTGGGCCGGCTCGGGCTCGACTACGTGGACATCTTCTACAGCCACCGGTTCGACCCGGAGACGCCCATCGAGGAGACGATGATGGCGCTCGACCACGCGGTCCGGCAGGGCAAGGCGCTGTACGCCGGCATCTCGTCGTACTCCGCCGCGAAGACGAACGAGGCGGCGTCGATCGCGCGCGAGCTCGGCACGCCGCTGCTGATCCACCAGCCGTCGTACTCGATGCTCAACCGCTGGATCGAGGACCCCCGCGGTGGGCAGAGCCTGCTCGACGAGCTCGAGCAGCAGGGCATGGGCTGCATCGTCTTCAGCCCACTGGCCCAGGGGCTGCTCACCGACCGCTACCTCGACGGCGTGCCCGAGGACTCGCGCGCCGCGCGGCACCAGTCGACGCTGCCGGGCGACCACCTCGACGACGCGACGCTCAAGCACGTCCGCCAGCTCAACGAGATCGCGCAGGAGCGCGGCCAGACGCTGGCGCAGCTCGCGCTGCAGTGGGCGGTCCGCGACCGCCGGGTGACGTCGGCGCTGATCGGCGCCAGCTCGGTCGAGCAGCTCGACGCCAACCTCGACGCGCTGTCCTTCCCGGCGCTCACCGAGGAGGAGCTGCGCCGGATCGACCAGCACGCGGTGGAGGCCGGGATCAACCTCTGGGCGAAGCAGACCGAGGAGTAGCCCGCACCGACCCCACGCCGAGTCGGCGCTACTGCAGGCGGAGAGTCGCTCGAGTCGGCGCCACTGCAGGTGCCTGACCTGCATTGGCGCCGAGTCGGCGGTCTGCGGGGCCGCACTGGCGCCGACTCGGCGGGACCGCGCGGCCGGCCCAGGCACCGATAACCGGGTGCCGGACCGCCGCCGGTCGCGGACAATGGTCGCCCGTGGGACACGTGGACGTGGCCGGGGTGCGCTATGAGCTCCCCGACGGGAGAGTGCTGCTGGACGACGTGTCGTTCCGGGTCGGCGAGGGCGCGAAGGTCGCGCTCGTGGGCGCGAACGGCGCCGGCAAGACGACGCTGCTGCGGATCATCACCGGCGACCTCCAGCCGCACGCCGGCGTCGTGACCCGGTCCGGCGGGCTCGGCGTGATGCGCCAGGCGGTCGGGGCCGGCCTCGGCGAGAACCCGACCGTCGCGGACCTGCTGCTCAGCGTGTCCCCGCCCCGGGTCCGCGCCGCCGCCCACGAGGTCGACGCCTGCGAGCTCGCGCTGATGGAGACCGACGACGAGAAGACCCAGATGCGGTACGCCACGGCGCTGGCCGAGTACGCCGACGCCGGCGGCTACGACCTCGAGGTCACCTGGGACGTGTGCACGACCGCCGCGATCGGCCTGCCCTACGATCGCGCCAAGTACCGCGAGCTGCGCACGCTCTCGGGCGGTGAGCAGAAGCGGCTGGTGCTGGAGTTCCTGCTGCGCGGCCCCGACCAGGTGCTGCTGCTCGACGAGCCGGACAACTACCTGGACGTGCCCGGCAAGATCTGGCTGGAGGAGCGGATCCGCGAGTCGGACAAGACGGTCCTGATGATCAGCCACGACCGCGAGCTGCTCGACAACACCGCCACCCGGGTGGTGACGGTCGAGCTCGGGAGCGCAGGCAACAAGGTCTGGACCCACCCGGGCGGCTTCGCGTCCTACCACGAGGCGCGCCGCGCGCGGTTCGAGCGCTTCGAGGAGCTGCGCAGGCGCTGGGACGAGGAGCACGCCAAGCTCCGCGCCCAGATGCTGATGTACAAGCAGAAGGCGGCGTACAACGACGGCATGGCCAGCCGCTACCAGGCGGCGCAGACCCGGCTCCGGAAGTTCGAGGAGGCCGGCCCGCCGACCGAGCAGCCGCGCGAGCAGCAGGTGCAGATGCGGCTCAAGGGCGGCCGCACCGGCAAGCGCGCGGTCGTCTGCGAGCGCCTCGAGCTCACCGGGCTGATGCGGCCCTTCGACCTCGAGGTCTGGTACGGCGAGCGCGTGGCGGTGCTCGGCTCCAACGGCTCGGGCAAGTCGCACTTCCTGCGCCTGCTGGCCGCGGGCGGCACCCGGCCGGACAAGGAGCACGAGCCGGTCGGTGACGTCGTCATCGAGCCGGTCCAGCACCGGGGGATGGCGCGCCTCGGTGCGCGGGTGCGGCCGGGGTGGTTCGTGCAGACCCACGAGCACCCCGAGCTGATGGGCCGGACGCTGCTGGAGATCCTGCACCGCGGCGACGAGCGCCGCGACGGGATGGGCCGGGAGCAGGCCAGCCGGGTGCTGGACCGCTACGAGCTGAGCGCCCAGGCGGAGCAGCGGTTCGAGTCGCTCAGCGGCGGGCAGCAGGCCCGGTTCCAGATCCTGCTGCTCGAGCTGTCCGGAGCGACGCTGCTGCTGCTCGACGAGCCGACCGACAACCTCGACGTGCAGTCCGCCGAGGCGCTCGAGGACGGGCTCGAGGCGTTCGAGGGCACGGTCCTCGCGGTCACGCACGACCGGTGGTTCGCGCGCGGCTTCGACCGGTTCCTGGTCTACGGCGCCGACGGCGAGGTCTACGAGTCCGACGGCCCCGTGTGGGACGAGGGCCGGGTGCAGCGGGTCCGATGACGTCGATGGAGATCGTCCCGGTCGACCCGTTCGACCGGGACGCGTTCGACGCCTGGCACGGCGCCTACTTCCAGGCGGAGCTGGCTTCCGGTGAGGGGGTGGCCTCGCCCTGGCAGCTCGAGGAGTTCCGGGCGATCGCGCAGAACCCGGGCAGCAGCCGGTGGCTCGCGCTGTACGCCGGCCTGGTGTCCGGGCACGTGGTGGCCACCGGGATGGTGATGACGCCCCTGCTCGACAACACCGACCGCGCCGAGCTGCTGGTCCACACCGTGCCCGCCGCGCGCCGGCGCGGCCACGGCACCGCGATGCTCGCCCACCTCGAGGTCGTCGCTCGCGATCGCGGGCGGACCGTGCTGGTCGCCGAGTCCTCCTGGCCGTACGCCGCCGGTCCCGACGGCGCCGGTGAACCGGGCCGGGAGTTCGCGCGGCGTACCGGCTTCGACCTGGCCCTGGGCGACGTCAAGCGGGTGCTCCGGCTGCCCGTGCCGGACGCGGTCCTCGACGAGCTCGCGGCGGAGGCGGCGTTGCGCCACGGCGGGCACGAGCTGCGCTCGTGGGCCGGGCCGGTCCCCGACGAGCTGCTGGACGGCTGGGCGCGGCTGTCCTCGCTGGTCATCACCGAGGCGCCGACCGGTGACCTGGACGTCGAGCCCGAGTGCCGGGACGCGTCGGTCATCCGGGAGAACGAGGAGGTGCTCGCCCGGCAGGGCCGGACGAAGTACAACACCCTCGCGCTCGACCCCGGCGGGGTGCCGGTGGCCTACACCGACCTGGTGACGACCGTGCACGAGCCGGGGAGGGCCTGGCAGTTCGGCACGCTCGTCGACCGCGCGGCCCGCGGCCGCCGCCTCGGGCTCGCGGTCAAGGTCGCGAACCTGCGGCTGCTCCAGGCGGAGCGCCCGGACATCGAGGTGGTCTCGACGTACAACGCCGAGTCGAACACGCACATGATCGAGGTCAACGACCGCATCGGCTTCGCCCCGGTCGCGCGGCTGGGCGAGTTCCAGATGCGCACGTCCGGTCCGAGCTCGCGAGGACCGGAAGGCCGGTCCCCGGTCAGCCGGTGAAACCCGACGTGTCGCGCGGACGGAGAGGGCCCCACCGGCTGACGGGAGACGGACCTGCAGCCGGTGGGGCCCGGTTCCCTTCTCGGAGGAGAGAAGAGCCTGGGGCGCTCGTTCCTTCTAGGAGTTGGACGTCTGGGCGTCCGAGTCGAGCGTGAGGGTGACGGTCTTCGAGTTGCCGTCGTGGAGGTACGTCACGGTCACCTGGTCGCCGGGCCGGTAGGACCGGATCGTCGCGACCAGCGAGTCGGCGCTGGAGATCACGTGGTCGTCGACCTTGGTGATCACGTCGCCCTTGGCCAGGCCGGCGTCGTCGGCCGTCGAGCCGGCGGTCACGTCCTGCACCTCGGCGCCGTCGGTGATCTGGGCGCCCTCGCCGCTGGCCGCGTCGGAGACCTGGATGCCGAGGCGGGCGTGGGTCGGGGTCTCGCCCTTGGCCATCTGGTCGACGACCGGCATCACCTCGTCCATCGGGATGGCGAACCCGAGGCCGATCGAGCCGGCCTCGCCCTCCACCGCACCGGCGGTGCGGATCGAGGCGTTGATCCCGACGACGTTGCCGTCGAGGTCGACGAGCGCGCCGCCGCTGTTGCCGGGGTTGATCGCCGCGTCCGTCTGGATGGCGGGGTACGTCGTGGCGTTGTTCTGGCTGTCGGTGCCCACGTTCACCGGGCGGTCCAGCGCGCTCACGATGCCGCTGGTGACCGTGGAGTCGAGGCCGAACGGCGAGCCGATCGCGACGACGCTCTGGCCGACCTTGAGGTCGGACGACTTGCCGATGGTCGCCGGCGTCAGCCCGGAGACCCCCTCGGCCTTGATGACCGCGGTGTCGGTGAGCGGGTCGGTGCCGAGCACCTGGGCCTTGGCGTCGGTGCCGTCGTTGAACTCGACCACGATCGAGCCGCCGTTGCCGGCCACCTCGACCACGTGGTTGTTGGTGAGGATCTCGCCGTCCGAGCTCAGGATGATGCCCGACCCGGATCCGGAGCCCTGGGCGCCGGAGACGTCGATCTTGACGACCGACGGCAGCACCTTCGCGGCCACGGCCTCCACGGACCCCTGGGGGGCGGGGGAGTCCGGGGTGTCCACGACCTGCGAGGTGGTGGGGGTGCCGGCGCCGCCCGCGCTCGAGGTTCCGTTGCCGTCGAGCGCGCTCCAGGCGGCGGCGCCGCCGACACCCGCCGCACCACCCACGACGACCGCGGTCGCGAGGACCGCCGTCGCCAGTCCCGCACGCCGCGGCCGACGACCGACGGGCAGCGGCGCCGTCTGGGTCATCGCAGGGGGCCCCTCGGGGGGCGGGCCCTGGGGGGCGGGGTGCGGGAAGTAGGGGTGGTGGCCCGGAGGAGGCGTGGTGGGCTGGTCGTTCATGTCTCAACCATGGGCGGCCAGCCTGTGACCACGCTGAGATCGCGCTGGGCGGCCTCGAAGAACTACTCGCCGGCCTCCACGCTGAGCGTCATCTTCTTGAGCAGCGCGGCCAGCGTGGCGCGCTCCTCGGCGGACAGCACGTGCACCACCTCGTCCTCGCCCGCGCCGCGCAGCTGCATGGCCCGGCGCCAGATGGCGACACCCGCGCGGGTCACCTCCACGTCGACCCGGCGCCGGTCGTCGGCCGAGGCGCGGCGCTGGATCCAGCCGTTCTTCTCCAGGGCGTCCAGCCGCCCCGTCATGCCGGCGTTGCTGATCTCGAGGTCCGCGGCGAGGGCCGACGGGCTGGCCTGACCCGGGGTGTCGCGGATCATCAGCAGGTGCAGGGTGTCGTACTCGAAGTCCTGCAGGCCGGTCTCGATCAGCGCATCCTGCTTCACCGTGCGGAAGTGCTTGGCCAGGCGGCCGATGCGGACCACGATCGCCTCCACGTCGTCCTCGAAGTGGACGTCGATCCAGTGGTCACGCCACCGCGCGACGTGCCGATCGGCCCAGTCCTCGGCAGGGTCGTCCCGCGTCATGCCCGCATCCTAGAAGTAATTTCGTTGACGAATAGTTCGCCAGCGAATGAGCATGGAGCCGTGAGTGCCACCCCCACCGCCGAGGCCGGGCCCGACCGGCCGCTGCGGCACCGCAACTTCCGGCTGCTCGTCGCCGGTACGACGACCAGTGCCCTCGGCAACACCATCACGCCGGTGGCGCTGGCATTCGCGGTCCTCGACCTCGGGGGATCGGCCTCGGACCTCGGGCTCGTGGTGGCGCTGTACGCGCTGGCCGACGTGGTCACGGTCCTGTTCGGCGGCGTGCTCGGCGACCGGGTGCCCCGGCAGCTCATGCTCGAGGGCTCGGCCGCGGCGTGCGCGGTCGCCCAGGCCGCGGTCGCCGTGCTCCTGGTCGGGGGGTGGGCGACGATCCCGATGCTCGCGGTGATCGGGATGGTCAACGGCTCCCTGGGGGCGCTCAGCCAGCCGTCGTCGGCGGCGCTCACCCGGATGACGGTCCCGGCCGCCCTGGTCGCCCGGGCGGTCGCCCAGCGGGCCCTGCTGCAGACGAGCGCCGGCGTGGTCGGCTTCGCCCTCGGCGGCGTCCTGGTCGCGGCCGTCGGCTCCGGCTGGGCGATCGGCGTGGACGCGGCGACGTTCGCGATCGCGGCGTACTGCTTCTCACGTCTCGACGTGCCGCACACCCGTCCCGAGGGAGCGCGCCCGACCTTCCTCGCCGACCTCGGCGACGGGTTCCGCGAGGTCATGCGGCACACCTGGCTGGTGCTACTGATCGGGCAGGCGCTGCTGTACCACCTCGTCTACAGCGGTGCTCAGTCGGTGCTCGGGCCGATCGTGGTCGGCGACCAGTTCGGCCGGTCGTCGTGGGGGCTCGCGCTCGGCACCCTGATGGCCGGGTTCGTGGTCGGTGGCCTGGTCTGCCTGCGCTGGGAGCCGCGACGCAGCCTGTTCGTCGGGACCGCGCTGCTCTCGCTCACCGCGGCGTTCCCGATCGCGATGGCGCTCAGCGACCACCTGCTGCCGATCCTGGTCGGCGCGTTCCTGCACGGCTTCGGGCTGCAGGTCTTCGACGTGCAGTGGCAGGTGTCGATCCAGCAGAACATCCCCGAGGACAAGCTCGCGCGCGTCTACTCGTTCGACCTGGTGGGCTCGTTCGTGGCCCGGCCGCTCGGCCTGGTGCTGACCGGGCCGGTCGCCGCGGCGGTCGGCTTCGACCGGTGGCTGGTGGTGATCGGCCTGGTGATGGGCGGGTCCGCGCTGCTGGCGCTGCTCGCCCCCGACGTACGCCGCCTCGAGCGCGCCGTCGCCGCTCCGGACCCGAGCCCGGCCGGGTAGCCGGTCACTCCCGCCACGCCCGTCACACCGGCGGGGCAATCCCTGCACTTGTCGGCCGAAGTTTCGGCTCTTCTGCTGGATGTGTGGGTGATGTGAGCGTGCCGTGATGAGCACA
>NZ_BAAAJE010000021.1:0-37340 GCF_039526625.1 Nocardioides aquiterrae | reverse complement strand
TTCGGCATGACATGCATCCTTCCAACTCAAAAGGATGCGGCATCAAACCTGGGGCGCTTCAGCCCCCGTTGGTCGAGCCCGTCGAGACCCCCCAACCGTGCAGGCGGCGTCGGGTTGCGACCGACAAGGCAGCGACGGGGACACCAGGACGTACCCGGTGGTTGAGGTGGAGCGAAGCGAGCCTCGAAACCACCGAGGCCCCCGTTGGTCGAGCCCGTCGAGACCCCCCAACCGTGCAGGCGGCGTCGGGTTGCGACCGACAAGGCACCGACGGGGACGGCGGGGCGAGTAGTCACCGTCGGCGCCCGGCTCACGGGCGCGTCCGTTGGATCGCCGTTGGTCGAGCCTGTCGAGACCCCGGAACCGTGCAGGCTGCGTCGGGTTGCGACCGACAAGGCAGCGACGGGACGGCGGGCGGTGGCCACGGTCGCCGCCCGGCTCTCGGCCGCGCGCGTGTGTAGCCTGTGGACGGAAAGTGGCCCCGAAACTTTACCTACGAAATGCCCAGAACCCCGCGAAACAAGGGTTCTGAGCCCCATCACTGTCGGTGGTCGATGCTTGGGTAGAGGTATGACAGCGATGGCGACCCCCCGACACCGGATCGCGGTGGCGGTCGCCCACGCCCACGCGGAACTCGACACCGTCACCGACTCCTCGGTGTGGTCCATGACCCCCGAGGAGACCCGCACCACCCTGGTCGAGATCACCCGCCTCAAGACCCGGGCCGCCGAGCTCGAAGCCCGGGTCGCCGAACACGCCGACGACCAGACCCTCGACACCTGGGCACACCAGACCAGACAACGCCGCCCCGCAGCACTCCGGGCGGTCAAGCTCGGCCAGGCCCTGGCCACCCGGTCACAGGTGCGCGCGGCACTCGCGGCCGGTGACCTGGTGGTGGAGCAGGCCCAGGTGATCGTCGAAGCCCTCGACCAGCTGCCCGCCGACCTGGACCCCGGCCTGGTGGACAAGGCCGAACGGCACCTGGTCGCCGAAGCCCGCGATCATGACGCGAGGGTGCTGCGGCTGTTGGGCAAGCGGCTGCTGGAGGTGGTCGCCCCGGACCTGGTCGACGCCTACGAAGCCGCCCAGCTCGCCCGCGAGGAGGCCGACGCCCTGGTCGCCGCGAAGCTCAAGATCCGCGACGACGGGCACGGCAAGTGCCACGGCACCTTCACCATCCCCTCCTTCCACGGCGCCGCGCTGACCAAGATGCTGCTGGCCTTCACCAACCCCCGACACCGCACCGCCACCGAGGGCGCCGGCGCTCCCCGCCGCCCCGGACCCCAGGCCCTGGGCCGCGCCCTGTGCGAGCTCATCGAACGCATCGGCGACAAGGACCTACCCAGCACCGGCGGCGTCGGTGCCACCGTCGTGGTCACCATCCCCCTCGAGGTCCTCGAAGAACGCCTCGAACAGGCCTGCCTCCTCGACACCGGCGGCAAGATCAGCCCCGCCCTGGCCCGCCGACTGGCCTGCGAGGCCGGCCTGCTCCCCGTCGTCCTCGGCGGCAGATCCCAGATCCTCGACCTCGGCCGCAAACGCCGCTTCCACACCCGCGCCCAGCGGATCGCCATCGCCCTCCGCGACCAGCACTG
Organism: Nocardioides aquiterrae; assembly: GCF_039526625.1. NCBI lineage: Bacteria > Bacillati > Actinomycetota > Actinomycetes > Propionibacteriales > Nocardioidaceae > Nocardioides > Nocardioides aquiterrae. The sequence goes on along the minus strand of NZ_BAAAJE010000021.1, from coordinate 35,745 downwards.
CACCGAACCCGGCTGCGACTGGCCACCCGCCATGTGCCACACCCACCACGACCAGCCCTGGGCCCACGGCGGCCCCACCGACGTAGCCCACGCCCGACTCCTCTGCCCCCGACACCACGCCCGCTACCACCGACGAACGTAGGCCGACCGGCTCTGCAGCCACGGGACGGCGTGCTGCCCAGACCGAGGATGCGGACGTTCGGCGCCTCGGCCGTGGGCCCTTTGCCCCTGATCACCGGGCGGACGCCGCCGAACAATGGGATGTCGAGCGGAGGTGTGTCGACCATGTCAGCCACGACATCGCATCCAGGACTGGTTCGAGGCGGGACCCCATCCGGCGCCAGGGTGCGTGAGCACCGGGCTGCCGCCACGACAGCGGGGATCCTCTACATCGTCGGGACGGTCTCCGGCATCCTGAGCAAGGCCGTCACCTACTTCCCGGTGCACGACGCGGACGACCCGCTCGCCTACGCCGCGAACCACTCCGGCAGGGTCGCGACGGGGGCGCTGCTCGTGCTCGTCATGGGCATGTCGCTCGCGATGGTCCCGGCCGTGCTCTTCCCCGTCCTGCGGCGGCTGGACGAGGTGCTGGCGACGGGCTACCTGATCATCCGCGGAGCGGTCGAGGCGACCACCTACGTCATCGTCGCCGTCGCCTGGCTGCTGCTCGTGCCACTCGCCGAGACCACGGCAGCAGGCCCGGGTACGGCCTCGCCCGCCGGCACTCGTCTGGGCACCCTCGTGATCGACTCCGACGGGGCCAGCATCATCATGTCGCTGGTCTTCTGCCTGGGCGGAGCCCTGTTCTACGTCCTGCTCTTCCGGTCGCGCATCGTGCCGCGCTGGATCGTGTGGTGGGGGTTCCCGGGCCTCGCGTCCTACGCGGCCGCGTACCTGCTCGCGATGTACGGCGTGGTCGGCATCAGCTCGGCCGCGGTGAACCTGCTGTGCCTGCCCCTGGCCGTGCAGGAGATGGTGCTGGCGGTCTGGATGATCGCGCGCGGCTTCCGTCCGGCGGCGACGGGCGGGACGCCCTAGCCCCGGTAGCTGCTGTCGGGATACATCGGCGGGCAGGTGCCGCCCGGCGTGGTGGCCAGCTCGAAGTGCCAGATCTCGTTGGCGAACACCTGGCACAGCCCGAAGTCGGCGCCGTGCTCACGGAGCCACTCGTCGGCCTGCTCCGGGCCGATGTCGACGGCGTCGCCGGTGACGTGCGCGGACGTGTCGGGCGTGGCGACGTAGCGGAGCGCCTCCGCCTCGCTGCCGTACCTGCTGACCGCCTCGCGGAACAGGCGCTCCTGGTGGGCCGCGCTGCGCCAGCCACTGTTCAGGATGACCGTCACGCCGTCCTTCCGGGCGGCACGCGCCGCGGCCTCGACCGCGTCGCGCAGGTCGGCGTCGAGCTTGCGGATCGTCGGCCGGGACATGGCGGACGGGTCGCCGGGCAGGGCCGTGGCGGGGCGGAGGACAGCGTGCGCGCGGGCCACCGGGTGCGACGAGGCGCAGGCGACGGCGACGAGCGCGACGACGAGCAGGGACACGGGGACGGCGAGGATCTTGGACACCCCAGCAACGTAGGAATCGGCGGCCCGCTCGCACCTCGGCCGCAGGTGCCTGGTCGCGCGACCAGGGTCCCGTCCCTCTCCGCCGGAGGGACGACGCGAGAGGTCACATCGGCCGCACGGTCAGCGACTGCGCGAGCGTGCCGAACGGGCCCCGCTCGTCGTGCAGGACGCTGCTGGTGAGGCCGTGCCCGGTCGGGCCGAAGGTCACCGTGGTGTCGAAGCCGAGCCAGCCCGGCTCCGGCGTACGGACGAGGTGCGCGGTCAGGTCGACGTTCGGGAACAACACCGTGCGGGGGTCGGCGCGCACGGCCATGCCGTTGGCGATGTCGAAGAGCCCCGCCGCCGCGGCCAGCGGACTGACCGGCTCGTCGAGCAGCGCGACGTCGGTGCGGACCCAGAACCGTCCGCGACCCGGGGCGTCCAGCTCCCGCCGCAGCTCCGTCGACCTGATGAAGCCACCCGGCCACACGGTGGTCGGGTCCCAGGCGGGCAGCGCGTCGGGCGGCGGCAGGGCCGGCAGGCCGGTCCCGGCGAGGGCGGCCGTGTCGCGGGGGGCCATCAGCCAGGCCCGCAGCAGCACCGCCGCGCGACCGGCGTGGGACAGCTCGGCCTCCACCAGCTCGACGGTCCGCCCGGGCCGCAGCACCCGCACGGAGACGGCGACCTCCTCCAGCGGCACCACGCCGAGGATGTCGAAGGACAGCCGAGAGATCGGCAGCGCGGTCCCGCGTTCGGCCTCGACCGCGTGGGTGAGGAGCCCGAGCGCGGGCGCGATGTGCTGCTCGTCGAGCTGCCACGCGCCCCCGACGTGGGGGGTCGGCTCGAACGTGGACGGACCGGTGCGCAGGAAGTAGCTCGACATCGAGATATTCATACACTTGTCGACAAACGGGCCGTCAGCCGGCCAGGAAGCTCAGCCGCACGTCGCGCTCGTGGTTGTCCAGGTTCAGGTCGACCAGGCAGATGCTCTGCCAGGTGCCGAGCGCGAGCCGGCCGCCGAGCACCGGCACGGTGGCGTACGGCGGCACCAGAGCCGGCATCACGTGCGAGCGGCCGTGCCCGCGGCTGCCGTGCGCGTGCTCCCACCGGTCGTCGGCGGGCAGCAGGTCGGCCAGCGCCGCCACGAGGTCGTCGTCGCTCCCGGCGCCGGTCTCGATGATCGCGATCCCGGCGGTGGCGTGCGGCACGAACACGTGCAGCAGCCCGTCGCCGCGCGACGCCACGAAGTCGCTGCAGTCGCGGGTGATGTCGAGGACGGTGTCGCGGTCGCCGGTGCGGTAGCTGCGCGTCTCGGAATCCACGCGACGATCGTGCCACGGGCCGCTACCGTCCCCGCGTGGACGTCCCCTCCCTCGCCTTCCGCACCGACCTCGCCCTCGCCCGGCTGGCCGGCAGCGAGGTCGACGACCGGGGCGACCACGTCGTCGTGCGCACGCCCGACAACCCGGACTACTACTGGGGCAACTACCTGCTCCTCCCCCGGCCGCCGACGGCGGCGGAGCTGCCGGACTGGGAGGCGGCGTTCGTCCGCACCTTCCCCCGCTCACGGCACCGGGCGTACGGCGTCGCGACCGCCGACGGCACCCGCGACGACCTGGCCGCGTTCGCGGACGCCGGGATGGAGGCCGACGCGTCCAGCGTGATGACCGCGACCGCCGTCTACGAGCCGCCGCGCCCCAACCGCGACGCTACGTACCGGCCGCTGGCCGGCGACGACGACTGGGCGCAGCAGGTCGCGCTGTGGTCGGACAGCGAGGACGACCGCGTCCACCACGACTTCGTGGTGGCCAAGGTGGCCGCCGAGCGGCGGATGACCGAGACCGGGGACGGCGCCTGGTGGGGCGCGTTCCTCGGAGGCCGGTTGCTCTCGTCGATGGGGCTGGTCGCCGCCAGTCCCGGGCTCGCGCGGTTCCAGCAGGTGCAGACCCATCCGGACGCGCGGGGCCGCGGCCTCGCCGGCACCCTCGTGCACCGCGTGAGCAGGTACGGCTTCGAGGAGCTCGGGGCCCACACGCTGGTGATGGTCGCGGACCCGGAGTACCTCGCGATCCGGATCTACCGCTCCGTCGGCTTCGAGGACACCGAGACCCAGCTGCAGGCCCAGCGCCGGCCGGCCTGACTCACACGTTGGCGCCCGGCTCGCCGTCGGGGTCCTGGATGCCGCCCGCGCACGAGGCGAACGGCTCCGGCGCGGTCTCGCCGCCGCCCAGCGTGTCGATGAACAGCTCCAGCCGCGGGTCGTCCGCGCCGTCCAGCTCGAGCTGGCGCCCCCACACGGTCACGACCACCGGTGCGTCGAGGCCGTCGTACGGCGAGAGGAGGCCGTTCTGCGGCAGCGCCTCCTCGAGCGCGGCGACGTCGACGCCGGCGTCCGGGTCGTAGGTGATCCAGACCGAGCCGTGCTCGAGGTCGTGCACGGCGTTCTCGTCGCGCACCGGCTCGTCGTACACGCCGCAGTCGAGCCACACCGGGGCGTGCGGGCCGCCGACCGGCGGGCTCTGGGGGTAGTCCACGTCGCCGGGCGTGTGGGTGACCTCGAGGTCGTCGTACACGCGCACGTCGTCGAGGTTCACTGGGCCGGCCGCCGGCTCGCCGGCCGAGCGCAGCGCGAGCGGCACCGCCACCGCGGCGCCGACCAGCAGCACGGCGGCGACCAGCGCGAGCACCAGCGGCAGCGCCCGCCGCCGTGGCGCGGGCGGCGGCGGGGGCGGCGGGTACGCCGGCCGTGGGTGCGTGGGCAGGTCCGACACGTCAGTCGCCCAGCAGCCGCTCGACCCGCTCGACCTTGGCGGTCAGCTGGCCGTCGTACCCGGGCCGGATGTCGGCCTTGAGCACCAGGCCCACCCGCGGCGAGACCTCGGCGACGACGTCGACGGCGCGCTTCACCACCGCCATCACCTCGTCCCACTCGCCCTCCACGTTGGTGAACATCGAGTTCAGCTCGTAGGGCAGGCCGGACTCCTTGACCACCCGGACCGCGGCGGCGACGGCCTCGGACACGCTGCCGGTCTCGTCACCCGTGGTCGGGGAGATGCTGAACGCGACGATCATGCGGCAACGGTAGCCAGCAGTCCCGCGTCCCCGCTCACTGGGCGTGCGTGGTGTACGGCAGCGTGATGTCGCACTCCGGCGAGCCCGTGGGATGCGTGGTGACCTTTCCTTTCTCCTTGCCGTGGCGGAGGAACGTCCCGGTCACCGTCGACCGGGCGACGATCCCCGGCTCGCCGCTGAAGACGACGTGCGCCGTGAACCTGCCGTGCCTGATCCGGGCGGGCTCGGAGGACTGGTCCGGGACGTCACCGCCGCTGCCGCAGCCGTCGGTCGGGTAGGGCCCGATCTCCAGGTCGACGACCCGGTTGCCGTCCTCGGAGACCTTGAACGTGACCGAGTCCTGGCTGGGCGAGGTACCCGAGATGTGACCCTGGTAGGCCGCTCCCGCCTCGGGGGCGGGTGCACTGGCGGCGGCTGGCAGGACCGAGCAGACCAGGGCCGCGACGGCGGCGACGCTGACGCCCGCGACTCGTGACCGTCGATACATGGTGACCTCCTCGCGGGCGGGCCACCGACGGGCGCCCCCCGCGACTCCGTCCTAGCCCGCGCGCCGTCCGGTCGCCAGAGACGAATGTCCCGGGAGCCGGAGGGCACATCGGCCCGCGCCGTCAACGCCCGACGTCCTCCAGCTCGTGCCCGAGGTCCGGGACCAGCTCACGGAGCCGAACCAGCGCGTCGCGGGCCTGGGACTTCACGGTGCCGACCGCGACGCCGAGCACCCGTGCGGTCTCCGCCTCGGTCAGGTCGTCGTAGTACCGCAGCACGATCACCGCCCGCTGCCGTGGGGCGAGCCGGGCCAGCGCCTGCTGCAGCGCCACCCGGTCCGCTCCCGGGCCCGCGACCGGCGCCTCGGGCAGCCGGTCGGTGTGCACCTCGCGCCAGCGCCGGCGCCGCCACCGGTTGACGCTCTCGTGCACGAGCACCTTCCGGACGTACGGCTCCGGGTCGCCGGCGATCCGGCCCCACCTCGGCACCACCTTGACCAGCGCGACCTGCACCAGGTCCTCGGCGTCCTCGCGGTGGCCGGTGAGCAGGTACGCCGTGCGCAGCAGCGCGCCCCGGCGCGCCGCGACGTACTCCTCGAACGACTCAGGCCCGGACACGGCGCCTCCAGAGGACGAGCGCCCCGAGCCCGCCCAGGACGACGGCCACGGCCCCGCCCGCGACCTTGCGCGGGTCCAGGGGCGTCGGTGGCGCCGGCCGCTCGGCCGTCGGCGCGCCGATCAGATCGGTCGCGAGGAGGGTCGTGGTCCCGTACGTGTCGAGGGGGTAGCGAAGGATCTCGGTGCTCGTGCCGGTGCGCACATCGATCGAGAACAGTGCCGAGGGACCGATGCCACCGCCGACCCTCTGCACCGCCGCGACGTGATGCCGGTCGAGCCAGGCACGGACGGAGAAGGCCCGCCTCGTGCCAGGGACCTCCTGGTAGTCGACCCGTTCACCCTCGACGATCCGGCCGTAGGCGATGGGGCCCGGGTTCGAGCTGCCGTGGGGCCAGGCGATCCAGGTCCCGTGGTCGTCGATCGCCGTCGTGTTCCCGAAGCCGTGGTTCGGCACCGTGAACCGGACTGCGTGGTCGGGCCGGTCGACATCGACGATCGCCGAGCCGCCGGAGCCGACGAGCACCTGACCATGGGCTGTCGACGCCTCGACGTCGTCGGCACCGCCGGGCGATCGGACCGGGTCGTCGCGACCCGAGGACGGGGCCCAGACGCGCAGTCCGCTCGGATCGCGTCCCGAGCTCCGCTCCATGTCGCTGTCCGCGTCGCCACCGGCCCACTGGTAGTAGGCGTAGACGACGCGGGCGGGGTCGGCCCACGACAAACTCACGGGATCCACGCCGTGGTCGGTCTCCACCGGGTGTCGCACGACGGCGCCCGTCGAGGTGTCGTACACCGCCAGCCCCACCACCGGTCCGGTCGCGGAGTTCGGCGACTTCGCCGTCTCGCCCGAGTACCAGTAGGCGACGTGCCCGCCGTCGGGTGCGAGGGCGATGCCCGGAAGGCCGGTCAGGACGAGGTCCGGCAGGTCGAGGAACGCGTACTCGCCGGTGGTGGCGGAGACGCCGGCCACGCCGTCGTGCACGGCCGTCCAGGAGCGGCGCGCGGCGGGTTGCAGCGCGGCGAGCTGGCCGAGCGGACCCGTCTCGTCGGTGCCCGGAAGCCACGGGCTCGGCATCCAGATCCGCTGCGGCAGGGCGGGTGCGCCGTTCGCCGGCATCGGCTCCGGGCGCGCGCGCCACCAGTCGAGGCTGCCGAGCGCGATCAGGCCGAGGACCACCGCCGCCGCGATCACCAGCGTTCCCGCGCGTCGCTGCCGGTGGTAGCGCCGGCCCCGCTCCCACAGGCCGGGGGCGGGCCCGCCCGGCGGGGCGTCGTCGGCCAGGTCGGCCAGGCGGTCGTGCAGCGTGGTCATCGCGTCCTCCGTGAGGTGGTCTCACCCCTACCCACGCCCCGAGCCCCCGGAAAGGAGGGGTCCGAAATGCCGAGTCGGCGCAGTCTCAGGCTGAGACTGCGCCGACTCGGCGTTGCTTCAGGCCTTCCGGAGGTTCCGGAGGACGTACTGCATGATGCCGCCGTTGCGGTAGTAGTTCGCCTCGCCGGGGGTGTCGATGCGGACGACCGCGTCGAACTCCACGTCACCCGCCTTCACCTTGACGGTGCGCGGCGTGGATCCGGAGTTGAGCTCGGTGATGCCGGTGATCGAGAACTCCTCCTCCCCGGTCAGGCCCAGCGACTCGGCGTTCTCGCCCTGCGGGAACTGCAGCGGGATCACGCCCATGCCGATCAGGTTCGAGCGGTGGATGCGCTCGTACGACTCGGCGATGACCGCCTTCACGCCCAGCAGCGAGGTGCCCTTGGCCGCCCAGTCGCGCGACGAGCCGGAGCCGTACTCCTTGCCCGCCAGGACGACGAGGGGCGTGCCGGCCGCGAGGTAGTGCTCCGACGCCTCGAACACCGTGGTGACCTCGCCACCGTTGGTGAAGTCGCGCGTGAAGCCACCCTCGGTGCCCGGGGCCAGCTGGTTGCGCAGCCGGATGTTGGCGAACGTGCCGCGGATCATCACCTCGTGGTTGCCGCGCCGCGAGCCGTAGGAGTTGAAGTCCCGCTGCTCGACGCCGTGCTCGGCCAGGTACTTGCCCGCCGGCGAGTCCTTTTTGATCGCGCCGGCCGGGCTGATGTGGTCGGTCGTGACCGAGTCGCCCAGCTTGAGCAGCACCCGCGCGCCCTCGATGTCCGAGACCGGCTGCGGCTCGTCGGGCATCCCGTCGAAGTACGGGGGCTTGCGGACGTACGTCGACTCCGGGTCCCACTCGAAGGTGTCGCCCTCGGGCGTCGGCAGCGACTGCCAGCGCTCGTCGCCGGCGAACACGTCGGCGTACTCCTTCGCGAAGGTCTCGGCGGACATCGACGAGGCGATGACCTCCTCGACCTCCGACGGCGCCGGCCAGACGTCCTTGAGGAAGACGTCGTTGCCCTCGGTGTCCTGGCCCAGCGGGTCGTTGAAGAGGTCGAGGTCCATCGACCCGGCGAGCGCGTAGGCGACGACCAGCGGCGGGGACGCGAGGTAGTTCATCTTCACGTCCGGGTTGATCCGGCCCTCGAAGTTGCGGTTGCCGGACAGCACCGAGACGACCGCGAGGTCCTTCTCGTTGACCGCGGCGGACACCTCGGGGATCAGCGGGCCGGAGTTGCCGATGCAGGTGGTGCAGCCGTAGCCGACCAGGTTGAAGCCGAGCTTGTCGAGGTACGGCGTGAGCCCGGCCTTCTCGTAGTAGTCCGAGACCACCTTCGAGCCCGGCGCCAGCGTCGTCTTGACCCACGGCTTGCGCTGCAGGCCCTTCTCGACGGCCTTCTTGGCCAGCAGCGCGGCGCCGATCATCACCGACGGGTTCGACGTGTTCGTGCACGACGTGATCGCCGCGATCGTGACCGCGCCGTGGTCGAGCGTGAACTTCGTGCCGTCCTCGAGGGTGACCTCGACCGGGTCGCTCGGGCGGCCGCCGTCGGTCGCGGCGGCGCTGTAGTGCACCGGCGCGGGCTCGCCGTGACCGTTCGCCGGCGGGTCGGACGCGGGGAACGACTCGGCGACCGCCTCGTCGTACCCGTTCTCGTTGCCCTCGGTGTCGACGTAGTCCGTCAGCGCCGCGCGGAAGCCCTCCTTGGCCGAGGCGAGCTCGACGCGGTCCTGCGGGCGCTTCGGGCCGGCCAGCGACGGTACGACGGTCGCCAGGTCGAGCTCGAGCTTCTCGCTGTAGCGCGGCTCGGCGTCGGGGTCGTGCCACAGGCCCTGCGCCTTGGCGTAGGCCTCGACGAGCGCGAGCTGCTCGGCGGAGCGGCCGGTGAGCTCGAGGTACTTGGTCGTCTCCTCGTCGATCGGGAAGACCGCGATGGTCGAGCCGAACTCCGGGCTCATGTTGCCGATCGTGGCGCGGTTGGCCAGCGGCAGCGCGGACACCCCGGGGCCGTAGAACTCGACGAACTTCCCGACCACGCCGTGCTGGCGCAGCATCTCGGTGATGGTGAGCACCAGGTCGGTCGCGGTCGAGCCCTCGGGCAGGTCGCCGGAGAGCTTGAAGCCGACGACGCGCGGGATCAGCATCGACACCGGCTGGCCGAGCATCGCGGCCTCGGCCTCGATGCCGCCGACGCCCCAGCCGACCACGCCGATGCCGTTGACCATCGTGGTGTGGGAGTCGGTGCCGACGCAGGTGTCCGGGTACGCGAGCAGCTCGCCATCGACCTCACGGGTGAAGACGGTGCGGGCCAGGTGCTCGATGTTGACCTGGTGCACGATGCCGGTGCCCGGCGGGACGACCTTGAAGTCGTCGAAGGCGCCCTGGCCCCAGCGCAGGAACTGGTAGCGCTCGCGGTTGCGCTCGTACTCGATCTCGACGTTGCGCTCGAAGGCCTCCGGCGTGCCGAAGACGTCCGCGATCACCGAGTGGTCGATGACCATCTCGGCGGGCGCGAGGGGGTTGATCCTCGACGGGTCGCCGCCGAGGTCGGCCATCGCCTCGCGCATCGTGGCGAGGTCGACGACGCAGGGCACCCCGGTGAAGTCCTGCATGATCACGCGCGCCGGCGTGAACTGGATCTCCTTGTCGGGCTCGGCGTTCTCGTCCCAGCCGGCCAGCGCCCTGATGTCGTCGGCGGTGATGTCGGCGCCGTCCTCGGTGCGGAGCAGGTTCTCCAGCAGCACCTTGAGGCTGAACGGCAGCGACGCGACGTCGAGGCCCTCGCCCTGCACCGCGTCGAGGCGGAAGATCTCGTAGGACTTTCCGTCCACGTCCAGGGTGCTCTTGGCACCGAAGCTGTCCTGACTGGCCACAGCAGTCATCTCCTGACTCGTCGTCCCGGTCTTGATCGCGTCCCCATCCTGCCGCCGCGCGGGAGCGCGGCAAAAGGAAGGCTGCCCTAATCCGGTACCCACCGAGGCGGGTCGCGATATCTCTTGATGTCAAGATACATGACGCCGAGAGGAACCGGGTAGGCGGCTCGCGGCACTCCCCCGAACTCCGTTGTGGGCACCCCCGCGGGCGCGTAGATTCTCGTCCTCGTGCGCACCTACCTCCGGCTCTTCGTCGCGGGGTTCCGGCGCCAGTCGACCTACCGGCTCGCCGCGTTCGGTGGGCTGGTCGCGAACACGACCTTCGGGCTCCTCAAGGTCGCCCTCCTCTTCGCGGCCGTGGAGGCCTCCGGCGGCGAGCTCGCGGGGTACGACGTCGCGACGATGAGCGCGTACATCTGGATCTCCCAGGGCCTGCTCGGCTCGGTCAACCTGAGCGGGCGCACCGACATCGCCGAGCGGATCAAGTCCGGCGACGTGGCCGTCGACTTCCTCCGGCCGGTCGACGTCCACCTGGCCAGCGTGACCACCGAGGTCGGACGGTCGGTGTTCGCGCTGATCCCCCGCGGGCTGCCGTCGGTCGCGATCGGCGCGCTGGTGGTCGGGATGGCGGTGCCCGACCACTGGTCGTCGTACCCGATCGGCGCGGTCAGCCTGCTCCTGGGGCTCGTGGTCTCCGCGACCACCGTCTTCCTCGTCGGCGCCACCGGCTTCTGGCTGGTCGAGACCCGCGGCCTCGCGATGCTCTACATGGTGGTCTCCGGGTTCCTGGCCGGGCTGTTCGTGCCGATCGGGCTGTTCCCCGGCTGGCTGCACGCGATCGCGACGGCGACGCCGTTCCCGTCGATGATGATGTACCCGGTCGACATCCTGTCCGGGCGCGTCGACGGCCTCGCGGCGGTGGGGCTGGTCGGCCTCCAGCTGCTCTGGCTGGCCCTGACCGTGACCGCGGGACAGCTGGCGACCCGCGCCGGGCGGAAGCGGCTGGAGGTGCAGGGTGGCTGACCTCGCGGCCCGCACCGCGCCGTACCGCGCCGTCCTCGCCTCGCGGATGCGCTCCCAGCGCAGCTACCGCGCGAACTTCGCGGTCGACCTCGCCAGCTCCTTCCTGGTCGCGCTCGTCGAGCTCGCCGAGGTCTGGGTCGTCTTCCGCAGCGTGACCTCGCTCGGCGGGCTCGACCTCGCCGCGGTGCTGCTCGTGTTCGGGCTGGCCGACCTGACCTTCTCCCTCGCCGACCTGGCGTTCGGGCACTGCGACACGATCCCGACCTACCTGCGCACCGGGACCCTCGACGTCTTCTACCTGCGGCCGCAGCCGCTGCTCCTGCAGCTGGTCACCAGCGACATCACGCTGCGGCGCATCGCCCGCGCCGCGGTCGGGCTGGCCGCGCTCGTCGCCGGGCTCGTCGTGAACGACGTCCCGTGGTCGGTCGGCGCGGTCGCCCTGCTCGCGCTCGCGCTGGTGAGCGCCCTCGCGACGTTCGCGGCGATGTTCGTGTGGGCGGGCGGCGCGCAGTTCTACCTCGTCGACGGCGCCGAGGCGACCAACGCGTTCGTGTACGGCGGCCGGTACGCCGCCACCCAGCCCGCCTCGGTCTGGAGCCGGCCGCTCGTCGTGGTCTTCGGGTTCTTCTTCCCCATGGCGTTCACCGCCTACCTGCCGGTGGTCACGCTGCTGGGGCTGCCCGGGCCGGACTGGATGCCGGGCTGGCTGGGCTGGTGCGCGCCGCTCGCCGCGGTGTGGGCCTGGGCGCTGGCGCTGATGACCTGGCGCGCCGGCGTACGTCACTACCAGGGAGGCGGCGGATGACCGAGCACACGGAGCACATCGTCGAGACCGACCGGCTCGGGCGCGACTTCAAGGTCCGCGACGGGGTCCGGCGGCGCACCGTCGTCGCCGTCGACGACCTCAGCATCCGGATCGAGGCCGGGGAGGCGGTCGGCTACATCGGCGCCAACGGCGCCGGGAAGTCGACCACGATCAAGATGCTCACCGGCATCCTGGTGCCGACCCGCGGCAGCGTCACGACCTGCGGGCTGCGGCCGGTGGCCGACCGGCGGCGGCTGGCCCGCCAGGTCGGCGTCGTCTTCGGGCAGCGCACCCAGCTCTGGTGGGACCTCCCGGTCCGCGAGTCGCTGCGCATCCTCGCCGCCATCCACTCCCTCGGCAGCGCCGCCGAGCGCGAGCGGACCGACGAGCTGGTCGAGAGGCTCGAGCTCGGCGAGTTCCTCGGGACGCCGGTGCGCCAGCTCTCGCTGGGCCAGCGGATGCGCGCCGAGGTGGCGGCCGCGCTGCTGCACTCCCCCCGCCTGGTGATCCTCGACGAGCCGACGATCGGGCTGGACGTGCTGTCGAAGCAGCGGCTCCGGGAGTTCCTGCTCGCCGAGCGCCGCCTGCACGGCACCACGCTGCTGCTGACCACCCACGACATGGGCGACGTCGAGCGGCTGTGCGACCGGATCCTGCTGGTCGACCGGGGCTCGCTGGTCTTCGACGGCACCCTGGCCGGGCTGTCGCGCACCGTCGGGGCGGACCGGGTGCTGGTGGTCGACCTCGCCGAGCCGACGCCCGACCTGCTCGACGTGCCCGACACCCGGCACCTCGGCAGCGAGGGCGGCGGCCTGCGCCAGCGGCTCGCCTTCGACCCCGACACGACCACGGCCGCCCGGGTGCTCGCCGCGCTGTCCGGCCGCGCCGAGGTCGTCGACCTCGCGGTCGAGGAGCCGGACGTCGAGGAGGTCGTCCGCCGGGTCTACGCCGCGCGCCGCTGACTCCCGGCTACGCCCGCACCCAGTGCTCGAGCGCCGTCTCGAGCTGCTCACGACGCAACGGCTTGGTCAGGAAGTCGTCCATGCCGGCCTCCAGGCAGGTCTCGCGCTCGGACGGGGCGGCGGTGGCCGTCAGCGCCAGGATCGGCACCCGCGACCGGCCGCCCTCCAGCTCGCGCAGCGCCCGGGCCGCGGCGTACCCGTCCATCCGCGGCATGTGGACGTCCATCAGCACGGCCGCGAACGCATCCGGCCCCGCGGCCCGGACGGCGTCGAGGGCGGCGACCCCGTCGACCGCCTCGACCGGCTCGTAGCCCATCGCGGCCAGGAAGCCGCCGGCGACCAGGCGGTTGACCTCGTTGTCGTCCACGACGAGCACCCGGTGGCCGGCCCCGAGCTCCGGCCCGGGCCCGGCCGCGGACGTCGTCGCGTCCTCGCCGGGGACCAGGGGCACGGTGAACCAGAACAGCGCTCCCCCCTGCGGGCCGTCCTCCACGCCGATCGCCCCGCCCATGGCCTCGACGATCTGCCGGGCGATCGCCAGCCCCAGGCCGGTGCCGCCGTACTTCCGCGTCGTGGACGCGTCCGCCTGCGAGTAGGGCTCGAAGATGTGCTCCCGCTCGCACGGCGGCACTCCCGGCCCGGTGTCGTTCACCTCGACGCGGAGGACGGCCTGGCGGGTGGCGTGGTCGTAGGCGAGCGCCCGGACGGAGACCTCGCCGCGCGAGGTGAACTTCAGGGCGTTGGAGCTGAGGTTGTAGATCACCTGCCCGAGACGGGTGGGGTCCCCGCGGAGCAGGTCCGGCACGTCCGGGTGGCAGGAGACGACGAACTGGACGCCCTTCTCCCGGGCCTGGATGCCGAGCACCACCGCGATCTCGTCGAGCAGCTGGCGCAGGTCGAAGTCGATGCTCTCGAGCACCAGGCGTCCGGCATCGATCTTGGACAGGTCCAGGACGTCGTTGATCAGGCGCAGCAGGGTCCGCCCGGAGGTCTCGGCGCCCTTGACCAGCTGCTCCTGGTAGGTGTCCAGGCTGGTGCGCAGGAGCAGCTCGTTGAGCCCGACCAGCCCGTTGAGCGGCGTCCGGATCTCGTGGCTCATCGTGGCCAGGAAGGCGGACTTCTCCTGCGCGGCGACGACGGCGGCGTCCCGCGACTCGGCCAGCTCCGCGGCCGCCCCCGCGAGCTTGGCCCGGGAGCGCACCGAACGGACGAAGTAGAGGGCGAACGCCACGAACAGGCACCCGACCAGGACCGCCGACCCCTGGGACTCCTGGGACGCCGACCGGTCCGCGTCCGCACGGAGCCGCCGCGCGGCCTGCTCGAGGACCGAGTCCGCCCGGTACATCTGCCGCGCCGAGACGGTCCCGGCGTTGCCGACGTCGTCCCCGGCCGACACGGCGGCCAGGATCTGGTCGAGGGCCGCGACAGACCTGTCGAAGTGCAGGAGGAACTCCTCGCGCTCGGGGAGCCCCGACGAGCCGGCGATGTCCTCGAGCTCGCTGCGCACGCCCTGCACGCCACCGAGGAGCTCCTCGGCGACCAGGTCCGGGTCGTCGGTCTCCTCCGGCGACGCTCCCCACGGGACGTCGAGCAACCGAATGATGTCCATCCGCACGACCACGAGTCTGTTCGCGGCGTCGTCGGCGGCACGCGCGTCGTCGCGCAACGCCGCCAGGCCCGCGTACGTCGCGGCCACGACGGCCAGCGCCGCCACCAGTCCGGCCGCGACGCGTACCCGCGTGGACACCATGCTCCCCACCCCTCACCGCGCGCACGCGTCGTACGCGTCGCGAGGCCCCAGTCCCAGGCCGTCAGGCCTTCCCCAACCTCACGATCGGCCGGACGACCGGCGGACTTGAGACCAAAAGCACACGAGTTGCGCCTAGCTGAGGTCGGAGCCGGTCCGCTCCAGCAGCGCGACGCACTCGACGTGGTGCGTCATGGGGAACAGGTCGAGCGCCCGCAGCGCCCGCAGGTGGTAGCCGAACTTCTGGAAGGTCGCCACGTCGCGGGCCAGCGCGGCGGGGTCGCAGGCGACGTAGGCGATCGCCCGCGGCGACCGCTCGGCGACCTGCTCGACCACGAGTGCCCGGGCGCCCTCACGCGGCGGGTCGAGCACGACCAGGTCGACGTCCGCGAACGCGGCCGGCAGCGGCGAGGCGAGCACCCGGTCGACGGCGCCGCACTCGACGACCACGCCGGGCAGCCCGGCCAGGTTGGTCTGGGCGTGCTTCGACGCGGTCCGGTCGCCCTCGACCGAGAGCACCCGCCCCGACGGCCCGACGGCGTCGGCGAGGAACCGCGCGAACAGCCCGACCCCCGAGTAGAGGTCGAGCACCACGTCTCCCGGGCGGGGCGCGAGCATCTCCATGACGGTCTCGACGAGCACGCGCGGCGCGCCGGGGTGGACCTGCCAGAAGCCGTCCGCCTCCACCGAGAACAGGTGCTCGCCGTACGGCGGCGCCTCGACCCGCTCCCCGACCACGGTGGACAGCCCCGCGGCGTGCCGGTCGAGCGTCGTACCCGCCCGCGAGACCGCCCGGGCGTCCGTGTGGGTGATCAGGCAGTCGTCGACCGGGACGACCTCGTTGGACCGGTACTTCTTGAGCCCGCGCCGGCCGCGCGGGCCGGTCGCCCACTGGATCCGGGTCCGCCACCGGAGCCCCTCGACGTCACCGGGCACCGGCTCGACCTCGGCGTGCACGTCGGTGTCGGCCAACCGGTCGAGCTGCTCGCGGACCACCGCCGCCTTCAGCTCGCGCTGCCGGGGCAGCGCGACGTGCTGGAAGTCACAGCCGCCGCACTTCCCGGGGCCGGCGTACGGGCACGGCGGCTCCACCCGGTCGGCGGAGGGCTGCAGCACCTCGACCGCGTCACCGCGCCAGAACCGGTCGCCGTCGGTGCCCTCGGTGATCTCGACGATCACGCGCTCCCCGGGGATCGCGTGCCGCACGAACACCACCCGCGGCCGGTCCGACGGCCCGTCGGCGGTGCCCTCCAGCCGGACGATGCAGTGTCCGCCGTGCGCGACCGGGCCGACCACGGCCTCGAACCGCTCGCCCACCCGGGATCCGCCACGGGCCTTGCGCTGGCGCGGTCGGCGGCTCGCCTTCGGGTGCGTCACTTCTGGATCTGCCGGTCCGTGTCCGGCCGCTCGCGGACGTTCCCGAGCCGGTAGTCGGTCGGGCGGGTCCAGACCCCCAGGCGCTCCTCGCGCTCGCGCACCAGCTCGGAGGACCGCAGCTGGTACGGGACCGACGTGACCATCACGCCGGGCGCGAACAGCAGCCGGCCCTTGAGCCGCAGCGCGGTCTGGTTGTGCAGCAGCTGCTCCCACCACTTGCCGACGACGTACTCCGGGATGTAGACCGCGACCACGCCGCGCGGATTCGCCTTCTTGATCTCCATCGCGTAGTCGACGATCGGCCGCACCAGCTCGCGGTAGGGCGAGTGCAGCACCTTCAGCGGTACGCCGAGGTTGCGCTCGTCCCACTCCTCCATCAGCCGCGCGGTGGCGTCGGGGTCGATGGAGACGTAGACGCCCTCGAGCACGTTGGGCCGGGTGGCCTTCGCGAACGCCAGGGCCCGCAGCGTGGGCTTGTGCAGCTTGCCGACCAGCACGATCGCGTGCACCCGGGTCGGGAGCACCTTGTCCTCCTCGTCCGCGGCGAGCTCGGCATCGACGTTGTCGTAGTGACGCCGGATCGCCCGCATGATCACGAAGAAGACCGCCATCGCCAGGATGGTGATCCACGCGCCCGCGAGGAACTTGGTGATGAGGACGACGACGAGCACCACCGCGGTGAAGCTCAGGCCGACGGCGTTGATGGCCCGGGAGCGGACCATGCGCCGGCGTACCGCTGGGTCGGTCTCGGTCTTCAGGTGCCGCGTCCAGTGCCGGATCATGCCGAGCTGGCTGAGGTTGAACGACACGAAGACGCCGACGATGTAGAGCTGGATCAGCCGGGTCGGCTCCGCGTCGAAGACGTAGATCAGGATGATCGCCATGACCGCCAGGAACACGATGCCGTTGCTGTACGCGAGCCGGTCGCCGCGCGACCCGAGCGCCCGCGGCGCGTAGCCGTCCTTGGCGAGGATCGAGCCGAGCACTGGGAAGCCGTTGAACGCGGTGTTGGCGGCCAGCACCAGGATGATCCCGGTGACGGTGATGACCACGTAGAACGCCGGCCGGAAGTCGTGGAAGATCGCGTCCGCCAGCTGCGCGATCAGCGGGTGCTGGTCGAAGCCGGCGGGGAGCGGCTGGCCGTTGATCGTCAGCCGGTCGATGTCCCCGGGGTCCACGATCTGCACGCCCATCTGCTTGGCGAGCACGATGATGCTCAGCATCATCGTGATCGCGATCATGCCGAGCAGCAGCAGCGTGGTCGCGGCGTTCTTGCTCTTCGGCCGCCGGAACGCCGGCACGCCGTTCGAGATCGCCTCGACACCCGTGAGCGCGGCACAGCCGGACGAGAACGCGCGCGCCAGCAGGAAGACCAGCGCGGCGGTCGTCATCGCGTCGCCGTACCCGGGCGCCGGGATCAGGTCGTACTGGGCGCTCTCGGCCAGCGGCAGGTCGCCGAGGACGTACTCGCCCAGGCCGAAGGCGCACATGCCGAGCACCGCGACCATGAAGGCGTAGGTGGGGATCGCGAAGAACGTCCCGGACTCGCGGATGCCGCGCAGGTTCATCGCCGCGAGCAGGATCACGAAGGCGATCGCGACCGTCGCCTCGTGGCCGCTGATCGCGGGGATCGCGCCGGCGGCGTACTGGGCTCCCGAGGAGATCGACACCGCGACGGTCAGCACGTAGTCGACGAGCAGGGCGCTGGCCACCGTGGTGCCGGCCTTGGCGCCCAGGTTGACCGTCGCGACCTCGTAGTCGCCGCCCCCGCTCGGGTAGGCGTGCACGGTCTGGCGGTACGACGCCACGACCGCGGCCATCACCAGGGCGACCGCGATGCCGATCTTCCAGGACCAGACGAACGCCGAGGCGCCCGCGAGCGACAGCATGATGAAGATCTCGTCGGGGGCGTAGGCCACCGACGACAGCGCGTCGCTGGCGAAGACGGGCAGCGCGATCCGCTTGGGGAGCAACGTCTCCCCCAGCTGGGAGCTGCGGAGCTTGCGCCCCAGCAGGATCCGCTTCGAAACATCGCCGATGCCCACGACCGGCAAGGCTAGCGCCACCGCGCCAGCGGGGGCGGTGCTGGTGGTCGAGCGAGCCGCGCGACCGAGGGACGAGGTCGCGACCGGCGTGTCGAGACCGGCTGAGTCGGGACGCTGTAGCGTTCGGACCGTGCACGTCGTGATCATGGGCTGCGGGCGCGTCGGCTCGACGCTGGCGCGCAGCCTCGAGGACCGCAACCACACCGTGTCCGTCATCGATGCCGATCCGGACGCCTTCCGGCGGCTCGGCCCCGGGTTCAACGGCGACAAGGTCACCGGCCAGGGCTTCGACCAGGAGGTCCTCGAGAAGGCCGGCGTCCGGCGTGCCGACGCGTTCGCCGCCGTCTCCAGCGGCGACAACTCGAACATCATCGCCGCGCGCGTCGCCCGGGAGACGTTCGGCATCCAGCAGGTCGTGGCCCGCATCTACGACCCGGGCCGCGCCGAGGTCTACCAGCGGCTCGGCATCACGACGGTCGCGACCGTGAAGTGGACCGCCGACCAGGTCCTCCGCCGCCTGCTGCCGGCAGGCACCGAGCCGGACTTCCGCGACCCGTCGGGCACCATCCGCGTGGACCACCTGCCGGCGCCGGAGGCGTGGATCGGGCACCGGACCATCGACTTCCAGATCCAGTCGCAGACCCGCATCGCCTGGATCGACCGGCTCGGCGAGGGCATGCTGCCCACCCGCGAGAGCGTGATCCAGGAGGGCGACACCCTCCACGTGGCGATGCGCGAGGAGAGCGCCGCCCAGGCGTACAGGGTCATCGAAGCCGGCCCGGACGAGAGCTAGGAGACCGAAGATGCGTGTCGCCATCGCCGGTGCCGGAGCCGTGGGCCGCTCGATCGCCCGCGAGCTGATCCAGAACGGCCACGACGTGCTCCTCATCGACAAGAGCCCCGACTCGATCAAGCCCGAGCGGGTGCCCGACGCGGAGTGGCTGCTCGCCGACTCCTGCGAGCTCTCCTCGCTCGAGGAGGCCCGCCTCGACCGGTGCGACGTGGTCATCGCCGCCACCGGCGACGACAAGGTCAACCTGGTCACCTCGCTGCTGGCCAAGACCGAGTTCGGTGTGCCCCGCACGGTCGGCCGGGTCAACCACCCCAACAACGAGTGGCTCTTCACCGAGGCGTGGGGCGTGGACGTGAACGTCTCGACCCCGCGGATCATGTCGGCGCTGGTCGAGGAGGCGGTGACGGTCGGCGACCTGGTCCGGCTGTTCACGTTCCGCCAGGGCAACGCGAACCTGGTCGAGATGACGCTGCCGGCCGACTCGCCGTACGTCGGGAAGCCGACCGGCCTGATCCCGTTCCCCGAGAACTGCGCGCTGGTGACGATCCTGCGCGACGGCCAGGTCTACGTCCCGGACCCCGAGCAGCCCGTCGAGGCCGGTGACGAGCTGCTGTTCGTGGTGCCCAGCGACGTGGAGGAGGACCTCGAGCGGATGCTCGCGCCCTCCTCACACGGTGGGTGAGACGGGCGTTCTGTTGCGGCTGAGCACCCACGCCATCGCGGCGAGGGCGCCGAGCTGGAGCGGCCAGCCCATGACGATCTTGAGCACGCCGAGCAGCGCGACCGCGCGGTCGGGCTCCATGGTGCCGGCGTGGCCGGCGAACCAGATCGGCGCCTGCACGACCACCCGGAGCAGGCACGGCACCGCGAGCAGCCAGGTGAGGATGCTGCAGAGCCGGACGACCTGGCGGTCCCGGTGCCAGGCGGTCGGGTCGCCGGTGACGCTGCCGACCATGAAGCCGACCAGCGGCCACCCGACCAGGCAGGTCAGCGAGAGCACCACGGTGTACCCGGCGTTGTAGAGGATGCCCGGCAGGAAGTACGCCAGCGCCTGGTCGTCGGCGCTCCCGCCCTGGCGGGCCGAGATCGTGACGAAGACCCAGCCGATCCCGATGCCGAACAGCGCGTTCATGCAGAACTGCACCGTCGAGCGCTGCACCAGCCGCACGACCAGGAGCGTCACGGCGATCGCGATGCTCGCGGCCAGCGCGTAGCGCAGCTCCTTGGTGGTCAGCCAGAGCACCGTGAAGACGATCGTCGGGACCGCGGCCTCGACCATGCCGCGCCGCCCGCCGAGGGCGCGCGAGATCTGCGCCCGGACGACGGCCTCGACGGTGTCGACGGTGGCCGGGGCGGGTGCGTCGCTCACGGCATCAGCTCGTAGCGCGGGTTGTACATGATCCGCTGGCCGTCGTGCCGGCCGATCCGGCCCTGGACCTCGACCGAGCGGCCCGGGTTGACCCCGGAGATCCGCCGGCGGCCGAGCCAGATCACGGTCAGCGTGCCGGTGCCGTCGTACAGCTCCGCCTCGAGGGCGGGGACGCCGCCTCGCGGGCGCAGGGTGACGGTCCGCAGCGTGCCCCGCAGCGTGACCCGCTCCCGGTCGGGAGCCTCGCCGATCAGGTCGTGCTCCGCGTCGGCGCCGTACTCCTTGCGCAGGTCGCGCGCGTGCTGGTCGTCCGTGCTCGCCCACCGGCTGATGCTCCGCCGCAGCCGGCTCTTCTCCGCCATGGCCCGAAGCCTAGGCGTTGGGGTGCTCGATGAGCGTGCCGTCGCGCGGCAGGGTCAGCGGCAGCTCGCCGCCGGACGGCATCGGCTGCGAGCCGCGGCGGACGACGACCTGGGCGATGGCGTCCTCCCAGGCCTGGGCGCTCTCGGGCTCGACCGCCGGCCGGCCGAGCAGCGTGGCCCGCAGCATCCAGCGCGGGCCGTTGACGCCGATGATCCGCGACGGCTGGGTCCCGGTGCTGCCGTCGGGGTTGCGCACCGTCAGCCGGCCCACGACCTCGGTGCCGAACCGGCCCTCGCGCTCGTCGGCGGTGCCGCCGCGCTGGGCGAAGTCGGCCGCCAGCCGGGGCCGGATCTCGCTCCACAGGTCGCCGTTGCGGGGGGCGGCGAACGCGCGCAGCTCGAGCGCGCCCTCGGCGCCGGCCAGCAGCACGGCCTGCACGGCCTCGGTCGCCTCGTCGACCTGGAGGCGGATCTCGCTGCCCTCGGCCGGAGCGATCAGCATCGAGCCGAGGTCCATCCGCGCGACGTCGTCGTCCGGGAGGTCGTCGATGTCGTAGGGCCCGGTGGTCGGCCCGGGCTCCGGGGTGACCTCGTCCCCGGGACCGGCGTCGGGCTCGGTCTCGGCGGACTTGCGGCGGAACTTCACGACTACTACTCCTCGGTCGGGGCCTCGGTCGGGGCGGAGGGGGCTCCGAAGCCCCCGGTAGAACCGTAGCCCCCGTCCCCACGGACCGAGACGGGCAGTTCCCCGACCTCGGTGAAGCGGGCCCGCTCCACGCGCTGGATCACCAGCTGCGCGACGCGGTCGCCGCGGCGCAGCTCGATCGGCTCGCGCGGGTCGTGGTTGATCAGCATCACCTTGATCTCGCCGCGGTAGCCGGCGTCCACGGTGCCGGGCGTGTTCACGATCGACAGCCCGTGCCGGGCGGCCAGCCCGGAGCGCGGGTGGACGAGCGCGACGAACCCGTCGGGCAGCGCGATCGCGATGCCGGTCGGCACCAGGCCCCGCTCCCCCGGCGCCAGCGTGATGTCCACGGCGGTGAGCAGGTCGGCCCCCGCGTCGCCGGGGTGCGCGTACGCCGGGAGCGGGAGGTCCGGGTCGAGACGGGTCACCAGGACCTCGAGCTGACCCGAGGGGGCGGCGAGGGGGTGGACGTCGGACACGACGCGGGACCCTACCGGCCCGGACCCGGAGCACCAATGGAAGGATTCCGGCCGTGACTCTCACGCCTGCCTACGCCGAGCGCCTCGGCGTCCCGCTGCGGTGGTGGGTGCAGGGCACGATGCTGGTCGCGACGCTCTGGCTGGCGGTCGTGGTCGCGCTCCCGGCACCCGCCGCGTGGATCGTCACGCTGGTGGCGCTGGGGCTGATGGCCTTCCTGCTCGTCGCGATCGGCTCGGCGCGGATCGTGGTCTCCGACGGAGAGTTCCGGGCCGGCCGGGCGCACATCGGCGCCGAGCACCTCGGGACCGCGACCGCCCTGGACGCCGAGGAGACCCGCCGGACGGCGGGGGTGGACGCCGACGCCCGGGCGTACCTGCTCCTCCGGCCCTACCTCAAGCGCGCGGTCAAGGTGGAGATCACCGACCCGGCCGACCCGGCGCCGTACTGGCTGGTGGCGACCCGCCACCCCGAGGAGCTCGCCCGGGCGCTGACGGCCCTGAGTCGCACCTGAGGCGGCTGGGTACTGTGCCGCCATGGCACAGGACTCCTCGAAGGTCTGGACGGTCTTCTCGCTGGTCTCCGCCCTGGGGGCGGCGGCCGTGGCGAAGAAGGGCCTGGACAAGGCATGGCAGCTCGCGACCGGCAAGCAGCCGCCGGAG
Source organism: Nocardioides aquiterrae (assembly GCF_039526625.1). Classification (NCBI taxonomy): domain Bacteria; kingdom Bacillati; phylum Actinomycetota; class Actinomycetes; order Propionibacteriales; family Nocardioidaceae; genus Nocardioides; species Nocardioides aquiterrae. Next base: position 13,491 of record NZ_BAAAJE010000021.1, on the reverse strand, counting down.
AACCCGGCGGACCCCGACGTCGAGATCTGGGAGGCGGTCAGCTGGGCCGTCGCCAGCGGCATCGCCGTGGGGCTGGCCCGGATGATCGCCCAGCGCAAGGCGGCGTCCTACTACGCCCGCTCCACCGGCCACCTGCCGCCGGACCTGCGCAAGGACGGCCAGCGCGCCTGACCCCCGGCCCCTGACATGACAGGAGGCCGCAACCCGGCGGGTTGCGGCCTCCTGCCGTCGGCTCTCAGGCCGCGCAGTCGCGGCAGATCATCTTCTTCGAGTCCGCCAGCTGGCTCCGGTGGTGCACCAGGAAGCAGCTCATGCAGGTGAACTCGTCCTCCTGCTTGGGCTTCACCTCGACGGCGAGCTCCTCGTGCGAGAGGTCCGCGCCGGGCAGCTCGAACGACTCCGCGGCCTCGGCCTCGTCCTCGTCGACCTTGCCGGAGTTCTTGTCGTGACGACGCGCCTTGAGCTCTTCGATGCTCTCCTCGGACTGCTCGTCCTCGTTCTTGCGCGGTGCGTCGTAGTCAGTCGCCATCCGTCACTCCACTCCCGTTCCCTGCTTCTGCGCCGTCGTCGGCGCCAGATTGTGCACCATGCGGTAGGTCCTTCGCACACCCGATCCGCATGGCGGAGCATGAACATCGGATGACGGAGTGCTATTCCCCCGGTTCGGTGAAGAAACCGGCCGACCTCAGGGAGGTCAGCAGATCGTCGAAGCCGTGTGTCGGAGCACACACGATCATCGGCGTACCCCCGACCCCGGGGTGGGCCTCGAACCGCGCGCCGGCCAACCGGGCGATCAGGCCGCCCGCCGCGTGGTCCCAGAGGTTCACGCCCTCCTCGAAGTACCCGTCCACGCTGCCTTCAGCCACGTGGCAGAGGTCGAGTGCGCAGGAGCCGAGGCGGCGCACGTCGCGCACGCGGGTGATCAGCCGCGCCAGCGCGGTCGCCTGCTGCTGCCGGATCGTCGCGTCGTAGTTGAACCCGGTGGCCACCAGGCGCTGCTCCATCGCGGCCGGTGTGCGGACCTGGAGGGGCTCCCCGTCCCGGGTGGCGGCGGCCGGCCCGTGCTCGTCGGCGAGGTGCCCGACGTACTCGGCGCCGCTCGCGACGTCGATGACCACGCCGGCCACGGCCTCCCCGGCGCGCTCGGCCGCGATCGACACGGCGTACTGCGGCAGGCCGTAGAGGAAGTTCACGGTGCCGTCGATCGGGTCCACGACCCAACGCACGCCGGAGCGGGAGGGTACGTCGTCGCCCTCCTCCCCCAGCACGCCGTCGTCGGGGCGCGCGGTCAGCAGCCGGTCGCGGATCAGCTCCTCGCTGGCGCGGTCGGCCTCGGTGACGATGTCGACCTCGCTGGACTTGGTGGCGGCGACGGTCACGTCGCCGCGGCGCCGGTCGCGGACCAGCGCGGCGGCCGCGCGGGCGACGTCCAGGGCGAGGCCGGCGAGCTCCCGGTTCGTGGCGTCGGTCATGCGCCGGCCAGCGCCGGGCGGTCGCCGCGCGGGTTGGGGCAGCAGCCGGGGGCGCACCGGTCCCAGCAGGCCGGGAGGCCGCCGACGGTCGCCCGCACGACCTCCTCGCCGCGCTCGACGGCCGCACGCTCCAGCAGCAGGTCGCGGACCGCGGCGACGAAGCGCGGGTCGACGCCGGCGGTGGCGGCGCGGGTGGCGGGCAGGCCGAGCTTCTCGGCGGTCGCCAGCGCCTCGGTGTCGAGGTCGTACACGACCTCCATGTGGTCGGAGACGAACCCGATCGGCACCATCACCACGCCCGCGGCGCCGTCGGCCTGCAGCCGCTCGAGGTGGTCGTTGATGTCGGGCTCCAGCCACGGGACGTGCGGGGCGCCCGACCGGGAGCAGTACACGAGCGCGTGCGGGTGCCGCCGGCCGGTCTCCTGGCGGATCCGCTCGACGACCTCGGCGGCGACCGACAGGTGCTGCTCGACGTACGCGTCGCCGTCCGGCCCGCTCCCCTCCGCCATCGACTCCGGGATCGAGTGCGTGACGAACGCCAGGTGCGCGCCCTCGCGCACGTCCTCGGGCAGGTCGGCGAGCGCGGTCAGCGCCGCGTCGACGACCGGTTCCACGAAGCCGGGGTGGTTGAAGTAGAGGCGCAGCTTGTCCAGCTGCGGCGCGTTCTCGACGCTCGCAACGGCGTCGAACAGGTTCTCCCGGTACTGCCGGCACGAGGAGTACGACGAGTAGGCGCTGGTGACGAAGCAGGCGGCGCGGGTCACGCCGTCCGCCGCCATCTGCCGGACCGTGTCGGTCAGGTACGGGTCCCAGTTGCGGTTGCCCCAGTAGACGGGGAGGTCGACGCCGGCCCCGGCGAGGTCCTCGCGGAGCGCCGTGAGGAAGGCCCGGTTCTGGTCGTTGATCGGCGAGCGGCCCCCGAAGAGGAAGTAGTGCTCGCCGACCTCCTCCAGCCGCTCCCGCGGGATGCCCCGGCCGCGCGTGACGTTCTCGAGGAACGGCACGACGTCCTCGGGCCTCTCCGGGCCGCCGAACGACACCAGCAGGACGGCGTCGTACGGCGTGGTGTCGGGGGTCATGACCCTCATCGTAGGGAGGGGCCGTTAACGATTGGGTCGGGGTCGGCGCGGGCCAATACGCTCGGCGCGATGTTCACGTCGTACCGCCGGATCCTGGGCTACCCCGGCACGCTCCGGTTCTCGATGGCGGGACTGCTCGCCCGGCTGCCGATCTCGATGGTCGGGCTCGGCATCGTGCTGCTGGTCTCCGCGGCGACCGGGCGGTACGGCGTCGCGGGCGCGGTCTCGGCGGCGTACATGTTCGCGAACGCCGGCCTGGCGATCCTGCAGGGCCGGCTGTTGGACCGGTTCGGGCAGGGCCGGGTGCTCACGGCCGCCAGCCTCGGCTTCGCCGTCGCGGTCATCCTGCTGGTGGTCGCGGTGCAGGCGGACTGGCCGATCGGCACGACCTACGTGTTCGCGGCGCTGGCCGGCGGCTGCCTGCCCCAGGTGGGCTCCGCGGTCCGCGCCCGCTGGTCGCACGTCCTCGACCAGCCGGGCCAGGTGCAGACGGCGTACGCGCTGGAGGCCGTGCTGGACGAGGCCGTCTTCATCCTCGGCCCGATCGTCGTGACCGTGCTCGCGACCGTGTGGCACCCCGTGGCCGGCATCGTGGTCGCGGTCGTCGCGTGCGTGAGCGGGACCCTGTGGTTCACCAGCCAGCGGGCCACCGAGCCGCCGGCCCACGCGCGGAGCGGTGCGACCGGGCCGCGCGGCGACATGCCGTGGCCGACGGTGATCCCGCTGGCGGTCGTGTGCGCGGCGCTCGGGGTGCTGTTCGGCGCCGCCGAGGTGACCACGGTCGCGTTCGCCGACGAGCGGGCGCACAAGGCGGTGTCCGGCGCGCTGCTGGCACTGTGGGCGCTCGGCAGCCTGGCGTCCGGGGTGATCACCGGCGCGGTCCACTGGCGGCGCGGCCCGTCGGTGCGGGTGCGGTGGGGCGCGCTCGCGATGGCGTGCGCGATGAGCCCGCTCGCCTTCGTGGGGACGCTGCCGCTGATGGGCCTGACCCTGTTCGTCGCCGGCTTCGCGATCGCGCCGACGATGATCGCGGCGATGTCGCTGACCGAGGAGGTCGTGCCGGCCGGGCGGCTCACCGAGGGCATGGCGATCATGCAGACCGGCCTGGTCGCCGGCGTCGCGCCCGGCGCCACGCTCAGCGGACTCGTGGTCGACCACCAGGGCGCGTCGGCGGCGTACCTCGTGTCGGTCGCGGCGGGCATCGTCGCGGCGCTGGCCGGCCTGGCGATCCCGCGCCAGCGGGCGCCGTACCGCCACTAGGCTCCCGCCCGTGACCGAGTGGCGGAACTGGTCGGGCCTCGAGTCGGCCCGGCCGCGGCGCGTGGAGGAGCCGGCCGACACGGCCGCGATCGTGGCCGCGGTCGAGCGGGCCCGCTCGGAGCGGTCCACCGTGAAGATGGTCGGCACCGGCCACTCCTTCACCGCGATCTCGGCGCCCGAGGACACGATGCTCCGGCCCACGCACCTCGGCGGCGTCCTCGCCGTCGACCGCGACGCGATGACGGTGACGGCGCTGGCCGGCACCCGGCTCAGCGAGCTGAACGCCCGGCTCGAGGGCCTCGGGCTGAGCCTGCACAACATGGGCGACATCGCCGAGCAGACACTGGCCGGCGCCACCTCGACCGGCACCCACGGCACCGGCGGCGTCGCCGCGTCGCTGTCGGCGCAGGTCTGCGGCCTCGAGCTCGTGACCGGCACCGGCGAGGTGGTGCGGGCCACGGAGACCGAGAACTCGGAGCTGCTCGAGCTGGGCCGGGTCGGGCTGGGCGCGCTCGGGGTGCTCACGACGCTGACGTTCCGCGTCGAGCCGCTGTTCGCCCTCGAGGCGAACGAGACGCCGATGTCCTGGGACGAGGCGCTGGACGGGTTCGACGAGCGGGTCGCCGCCCACCACCACGTGGACACCTACTGGTTCCCGCACACCGACCGGCTGATGGTGAAGACCAACGACCGGCTCGACGACCTCGACGTGGAGCCGCTGTCCCGCCTGCGTGAGTGGTGGGACGACGAGTTCCTGTCGAACTCGCTGTTCGGGGCGCTCAACCACCTGACGAACGCCGTCCCGTCGATCATCCCGTCGTTCAACCAGCTCTCCAGCCGGCTGCTGTCGGCGCGGACCTACAGCGACGTCGCGCACCGGGTCTTCACCTCGCCGCGCACGGTCGTCTTCCGGGAGATGGAGTACGCCGTCCCGCGCGAGGCGGGCCTCACCGCGCTCCGCGAGGCCCGCGCGGCCCTCGACCGCTCGGGCCTGCGGGTCACCTTCCCCGTCGAGATCCGGGTGACGCCCGCCGACGACATCCCGCTGTCGACCTCGACCGGCCGCGACTCGCTCTACCTGGCGTTCCACACCCACCGCGACGCCGATCACCGGGAGTACTTCGCGCTCGTCGAGCCGATCCTGCGCGCCCACGACGGCCGCCCGCACTGGGGCAAGGTCCACACCCGCACCGCGGCCGACCTCGCCCCGGCGTACCCGCGCTTCGAGGAGTTCCTCGCCCTGCGCGACCGACTCGACCCGGACCGCGTCTTCGCGAACCCCTACCTGCGCCGGGTCCTGGGCGACTGAGGAGGATGCCGAGTCGGCGCCAATGCAGGTCCAGAGGGCCTCGAGTCGGCGCGAATGCAGGTGGCGGGCCTGCAGTAGCGCCGACTCGGCCCCTCGCGCGCCTGCAGTAGCGCCGAGTCGGCGACTACACCGACGCCGGGCCGGTGGGCACCGGCGCCTGCCAGTGCCGCCAGATCGCGACCAGCCGCCAGGCCGTGCACAGCCCGCCGCCGGCGAGGGCCACGACCAGCGTGGGCAGGTCGGCGTGCGCGCCGGCGACGGCGAGCGCCGCGCCGGCGAGCGCCGGGGTCGCGTACAGCTCGCCGCGGAACACCAGGGGCACCCGGCCCGCCAGCAGGTCGCGGAGCATGCCGCCGCCGATGCCGGTGACCATGCCCATCAGCGCGGCGGGCACCACCCCGAGGCCGTAGTCGAGCGCCTTGAGCGCGCCGGTGACGCAGAAGAGCCCGAGGCCGAAGGCGTCGAGCACGTTCACCGACCGTTCCACCCGGCCCAGCACCGGGTGGTAGAAGAACGCGAGCACCCCCGCGGCGACCGGGACGACGAGGTAGCGCCAGTCGGCGAGCGCGGCCGGCGGCGTCGCGCCGATGAGCACGTCGCGCAGGAAGCCGCCGCCCAGGCCGGTCGTACCCGCCAGGACGAGGACGCCGAACACGTCGAGGCCCTTGCGGACCGCGACGAGGGCGCCGGTGATCGCGAACACGAAGATGCCCACCAGGTCGAAGACGACGAGGATCGCGGAGGGCTCGGAGGTCGACACGGGTGGAGAGTACGTGTCCCCGAGAGCGTCCGAGAGTGTCCGGTGCCACGCGGCGGCGCTCCCGGCCACACGCCGTCGGCTGGCGTAGGCTCGGCGCACCGAGGACGTACCCCGCACGATGGGACAGGAGCACGACCCACCATGGCGCACCTGACGCTCGCCGGAGTGAGCGAGGACGGGAAGCGCCTGCGCCTGGTCGACGAGGACGGGAACGAGCACACCGTCGAGCTCGACGAGCGTCTCCGGTCCGCCGTCCGCGGTGAGCCCCGCCGATTGGAGAAACCGATGGACAATGCCAGTGCCCTCCGGCCCCGAGACATCCAGGCTCGGATCCGATCGGGCGAGACTCCCGAGGCGGTGGCACAGGCGGCGCAGACGTCGGTGGACAAGATCATGGCCTTCGCCGCGCCGGTGCTCGCCGAGCGCCAGCACGTCGCCGAGCGTGCCCAGCGGTCGTCGGTACGCCGGGGCGAGGGTGCGGCCCCGCACGGCGCCCGCACCCTCGGCGACGCCGTGGCGACGCACCTGCGCTCGCTGAACGTCGACCCCGAGACCGTCGAGTGGGACGCCTGGCGCCGCGAGGACGGCCGCTGGTCGCTGACGGGCAGCTACTCCTCCTCCGAGCGCAGCGGCACGGCGGAGCTCACCTTCGACGCCCCCGGCAACTACGTCACCCTCGACAACGAGGACGCCCGCTGGCTGGTCGGCGAGTCGGTCGCGGCCGCTCCCGAGCCGCGCGACGACCTGCGCAGCGTCCGTCAGCGCCGGCTCTCCGCGGTGCAAGAGGAGGAGCTGCCGCTGGGCGACGAGCTGGGTGCCGACGCGATCGACCTGGTCTCGGAGCAGCCCGTGGAGGCGTTCCTGACCGACGAGCCGCCGACCGACCCGGAGGTCGCGGCGCACGAGGCCGAGGTCCGCGCGGACGCCGCGGAGGCGGCGGCCGAGGACGACCTGCACGGAGACTCCGCGGAGGACGAGCACGAGCACGAGGCCCCGTCCCGCCGACCGGTGAAGAAGACCCGCGGCCGCGCGTCGGTGCCGAGCTGGGACGAGATCATGTTCGGCGGCGGCGGCAAGGAGTAGCCCGCAGGGCGTGACCCACAGGTTTACCAGCGGGTAGCGTCCCCCCATGTCGTACTTCGTCACGGGCGCGACCGGCTTCATCGGCCGGCACCTGGTCCGCGAGCTGCTCGACCACCGCGAGGGCGAGATCTTCGTGCTCGTGCGCGAGTCCTCGCTGCCGCGCATGGAGGCTCTGATCGCCCGCTGGGGCACCGACCGGGTCATCCCCGTCGTCGGGGACCTCTCCGCCGACGCGCTCGGCGTCGAGCCGGACTGGGTCGACGCGCACCGCGCCGGGACCGGGGAGGGCATCGACCACTTCTTCCACCTCGCGGCGATCTACGACATGACCGCCGACGACGAGACCAACGAGCGTCTGAACGTCGGCGGCACCCGCCACGCCCTGGAGCTCGCGGACGCGCTGCAGGTCGGCTGCTTCCACCAGGTCTCCTCGGTGGCCGCGGCCGGTGAGTACCGGGGCCGCTTCGACGAGTCGATGTTCGACGAGGGTCAGCACCTGCCCTCGCCGTACCACCGGACCAAGTTCGAGTCCGAGAAGATCGTGCGCACCGAGGCGACCGTGCCGTGGCGGGTCTACCGCCCGGCGATCGTGGTCGGGGCGTCCGAGACCGGCGAGATGGACAAGGTCGACGGGCCCTACTACTTCTTCGGCGTGATCAAGGCGCTGCGCGACCGGCTGCCCGCCTGGCTGCCGCTCGCGGGCGTGGACCTCGGCGACACGAACGTCGTGCCCGTCGACTACGTGAGCGCGGCGCTGGACCACATCGCGCACCTGCCCGACCGGGACGGCGAGGCGTTCCACCTGGTCAACCCCGAGCCCCAGCCGGTCCACGAGATGATCAACGCGTTCTGCGCGGCGGCCGGCGCGCCCCGGTTCATGACCCCGATCGACCGCCGGCGGACCCGCTTCGTCCCCCGGCCCCTGACCCCGGCGGGTGCACTCAACCTGCTCACCAAGCAGCCGCTGGTGCAGTCGGTCCTCGACGTCGCGACCAGCCGGGTCGGGATCCCGGCCGAGGTGCTCGCGCACACGTCGTTCCAGTCGACCTTCGACGCCCGCCGCACCGAGCAGGCGCTCGCCGGCTCGGGGATCGGCGTCCCGGACCTCGACTCCTACGCGCGCAACCTGTGGACCTACTGGGAGGAGCACCTCGACGACTCCACCGGCCGCGACCCGCGGGTCCGGGAGAAGCTCACCGGCAAGTACGTCGTCGTCACCGGCGCCTCGTCCGGCATCGGCAAGGTGACCGCCCTCAAGGTCGCCCAGGCGGGCGGTACGCCGGTGCTCGTCGCCCGCGGCAAGGAGAAGCTCGACGAGCTGCGAGCCGTGATCGAGGAGCGGGGCGGACAGGCCGTCGTCCAGCCGTGCGACCTGTCCGACCTCGAGGCGATCGACGCGCTCTGCGAGACGCTGACCGCCGAGCTGCCGTCGGTCGACTTCGTGGTCAACAACGCCGGGCGGTCGATCCGCCGGTCGCTGCGGCTCTCGCAGGACCGGTTCCACGACTTCGAGCGCACCATGCAGCTCAACTACTTCGGCGCGATCCGGCTGGTGATGGGCCTGGTGCCCGCGATGCGCCAGCAGAAGCGCGGGCACATCGTGAACATCTCGTCGATCGGCGTGCAGACGAACCCGCCGCGGTTCTCGGCGTACGTCGCCTCCAAGGCCGCCCTCGACTCCTGGAGCAACGTGGTGTCCTCGGAGCTGGTCGGCGACGGCATCACGTTCACGAACGTCCACATGCCGCTGGTGCGGACGCCGATGATCGCCCCGACCAAGCTCTACGACAAGTTCCCCACGATCTCACCGGCGCAGGCCGCGGACCTGGTCATCGAGGCGATGGTCGAGCGGCCGCACGAGATCAACACGCTGCTCGGCAACGCCGGCGCGGTCGCACACACGCTGACGCCCAAGCTGGCGTTCCGGGTCCTCAACATGGCCTACCACGTCTTCCCGGACTCGGCGGCCGCGAAGGGTCAGGTCCCGGAGGGCGGCACCCGCGAGTCGGAGCAGATCATGCTCGCGAAGCTGTTCAAGGGCGTTCACTGGTAGTCCGGCTCACCGGCCGGTCCGGGTCGGCGATCCACCCCGACCAGCTGCCCGGGTAGAGCGCGGCCGGGATCCCGGCCACCTCCAGCGCGATGATGTCGTGCACCGCGGTGACGCCGGACCCGCAGTAGACGGCCACGCGCTCGTCGCCCGCGACCCCGGCGGCGGCGTACAGCGCCCGGAGCTCCTCGGCGGACCGGAACCGCCCGTCCGCGCGCAGGTTGGTCGTGGTCGGCACGTTGACCGCGCCAGGAATGTGCCCGGCCACCGGGTCGATCGGCTCCACGTCCCCGCGGTACCGCTCGGGCGCCCGCGCGTCGACGAGCACGGGTACGCCGAGCACGTCGTCCGCCTCGACCACCGGCAGCTGCCCGGGCCGCGCGGTGAAGTCGCCGCGCCCCGGCAGCGTCGTCCCGGTGTGCACCGCTCCCCCGGCCTCGACCCAGGCCGGCCAGGCGCCGTCGAGCACCCGCACGTCCGGGTGGCCGTGGTAGCGCAGCAGCCACCAGGCCCGGCCGGCGGCCAGCCCAGACCAGTCGTCGTACACGACCACCGGCCGGTCGCCGCGCACCCCGGCCCGGCGCATGGCGGTCTCGAAGACGTCGGCCGGCGGCAGCGGGTGCCGCCCGCCCGCCCCCGGCGGCGCGGCGAGCTCGGTGTCCAGGTCGACGTACACCGCGCCCGGGACGTGCCCCTTCTCGTACTCCTGGCGGCCGCCCGGACCACCCATCCGGTACCGGACGTCGAGGACGGTCACGCCACCCAGGCTCTGGTGCAGCTCGGCGGCGGAGATCAGCGGAGAGGGCATGAGAGGATTCTGCCCCGTGGCTGAACTGTCCTTCTTCACCGGCACCATGGACTCCGGCAAGAGCACGCTGGCGCTCCAGACGAACCACAACCACGCGGCGCGCGGGCTGGTGGGCCGGCTGTTCACCACCCACGACCGGGCCGGCGAGGCCAGGCTCTCCAGTCGCCTGGGGCTCACCCACGAGGCCATCGAGGTGTCGCCGGAGTTCGACTTCTGGCGGTACGTCGTGGACTCGCTCACGAGAGGCGCGCGGATCGACTACCTGGTCTGCGACGAGGCGCAGTTCTACAGCCGCGACCAGGTCGACCAGCTCGCGAAGATCGTCGACGAGCTGCAGATCGACGTGTTCGCGTTCGGGATCCTGACCGACTTCCGCACCCAGCTGTTCGAGGGCAGCGCCCGGCTGGTCGAGCTCGCCGACCGGATGAACGTGCTCCAGGTCGAGGCGCTGTGCTGGTGCGGCAAGCGCGCCACCCACAACGCGCGCACCGAGAACGGCGTGATGGTGGTCGAGGGCGAGGTGATCGTGGTCGGGGACGTGGACGAGATCGACCAGCCGCCGGCGGACGTCGCCTACGAGGTGCTCTGCCGCCAGCACCACCGCCGCCGGCTCACCGCCGCCCGCGCCAAGGCGGTGTCGCTCGCACCGGAGCCTCTTCCCTTCGGGTAGCCGGCAGCCCTAGTGTCCGGCGCGTGCTGTCTTCTCGGATCACCACGGCTCTCGCCGCCTGCGCCGCAGCTCTCACGACCGTCCTGACGGTCCCCGCCCCCGCCGCCCACGCCGACGGCCCCGGGGCCGGCTCCCCCTGGGTCGTCACGCTCGGCGACTCCTACATCTCCGGTGAGGCCGGCCGCTGGGCGGGCAGCAGCAACGCCTCGTCCAGCCGCGCGGACGCGCTCGGCCCGACGGCGTACTACGACAACGCCTCGGGCACCGGCGAGCAGATCGAGCGGTGCCACCGCAGCAGGTCCGCCGAGGCGTACGTCGGCGGCGGGCTCAGCGGGCTGAACCTGGCCTGCTCCGGCGCGACCACGGCGACCAGCAACGGGTCGTACTTCAAGCCCGGCCTCGACTTCTACGACGACGGCGCGGGCCACCGCGGCCAGGCCGCGATGCTGCGCTCCTTCGCCGGCACCCACAACGTCCGGATGGTCGTGGTCAGCATCGGCGGCAACGACTTCAACTTCGCCGACATCGTGCAGTCGTGCGTGGTCGACTTCCTGTACTCCCCGACCTGGGCCAAGGACTACTGCCGCGACGACAGCTCGGTGACCTCGAACTTCACGTCCGCGAACGTCGCCGCCGTACGCGCCCGGATCGCCGGCGCCTTCCGCAACGTCCAGACCGCGATGCGCAACGCCGGCTACTCCGACGCGCAGTGGACGCTGCTCGTGCAGACCTACCCGAGCCCGATCCCGCGTGGCTCCGGGTTCCGGTACGCCGAGAGCGGCTACACCCGGCAGAGCACCGGCGGCTGCGGGTTCTGGAACGGCGACGCCGACTGGGCCAACGACACCGCGCTGCCGACGATCAACGGCGCGGTGCGCGGCGCCCTCACCGACTCGGGCGTGACCAACTCCCGCGTGCTGGACCTGTCCGCGGCGTTCAACGGCCGCCGGCTGTGCGAGAACACCGTCGGCCTGTACGAGGAGAAGGGTCTCGCGGACTGGCGCTCGCCGGGCGCGGTCGACCAGACCGAGTGGATCAACCAGATCCGGACCGTGTCGACCTGCTGCTCGAACAGCCCGTACTACATCCAGGAGTCGCTGCACCCGAACTACTGGGCCCAGCTCGCCACCCGCTCCTGCGTCCGGCAGGCCTGGAACAACGGGACGCCGCGCGGTGGCTCGTGCCGGATCTCCGGCACCGGGCTGGTGAACGGCGAGCCCGTGATGACGCTGAGCTGAGGGGGTGAGCGGGTGCGGTCCCGGATCCTGGCGGCCGGTGTCGGTGCGCTCGCCCTCACGCTCGCGGCAGCCCGGCGCACGCCGAGGGCTGGCGGCACCGGGACGCCCGCCACGACGCCGTCGCGGTCCACCAGGACGGCTCCACCGTGGACCCGAGCAACACGAGCGCCGACATCACCCGGCTCGTCGTCCGGCACACGTCGCACGCCGTGCTGGTGGAGCTGTACCTGCGCGACCTCCAGCCCGTCGGCTACGCCGACGGCGTGGTGCGACTGCAGACCCCGCACCGGACGTACCAGGCGCTGGCCTACTACGCGCCGGACGACCCCGGCTCCGTCGAGCTCTCGCACGGGCAGGTCCACGTCAGCTGCGCCCGGATGTCGGCGCACTTCCGCCCCCGGCGGGACAAGGTGCGGGTCCGGCTGCCGCGCACCTGCCTCCACGATCCCCGGTGGGTCCGGGTCGGCGCGTCGTACACCCGGTTCGACGGCCCGGACGACCCCGCTCCCCAAGGGACGTTCCACGACGACGCCCTCGCCGTCGGCGAGGACGCTCCACCGACGACGTGGAGCCCGCGGGTGCGCCCCGCACCGCCGAAGCCGGAGCCGCCCTTGACGCTCAGCGCCGCCTACGGCTGGGCGGACCGGCGCGCGGTCGGCCTGCGCATGACCGACGGCCTGGCCCGCGTCGAGGTCGCGGCGCGGCGCGGCGTCGTGATCGAGCGGGTGCGCGCGCCCTTCGACAGCGGCGTCCGGGTGCTCGGGACCCGGATGGCCCGGCCCGACCGGGAGATCGGTGGCGTCCTCGTGCACGGGTGGCCGACCGGCGAGCTGGACTGGAGCCGCACCCTGCCCGCGCGCGGCGCCCACCTCGGGCCGACGGACGACGGGCAGGACTGGCTGCTGCTCATCGGCTACGAGGTGACCCGGCCCGGACGACACCTCCGGCCGTCGATCCGCATCGACTACCGCGTCGGGGACCGGCACCTGACCGTGGTGTCGCAGACGCCCGGCCTGATCTGCGCCGGGCGGGTGACCCGCCACCGGCCCTGCGAGCCGACCGATGGGGAGCTGGGCGAGCTCGGCCGGGCCGACGTGCGGGGATGAGCATCGCTGGTTTTCAGGGTCGTGTGCCTGAGCCCGCGCTATAGCGCGTTCTCAGGCACACGACCCGAACAACCGCGAACCGCAAGCCGGGCGCCGACCGCAACCACCCACCCACCGCCCCCGTTCGCTGCCACGCCGGTCGCAACCCCCAGCAACCCGCAGGCCGCCGGCAGTCCCCCGGCATCCGGGGCCTCGACGACCTCGACCAACGGAGCAACCACCCGCTCTACGATCGGGCCCATGGACTTCGACCGGTACACCGTCGTCCTCCTGGTGACGCCGGAGCACCCACCCGAGCTGAGCGAGGAGGAGGCCGACCGGCTCCAGGACGCCCACCTGGCGCACCTCGCCCACCTGCACGACGAGGGTGTGCTGCTCGCCGCGGGGCCGGTGGGCGATCTCGCGGAGGGGCGGCGGCACTACCGCGGGCTGTCGATCCTGCGCTGCGAGCCCGACGAGGCGCTCCGTCTCAAGGGCGAGGACCCGGCCGTGCAGGCTGGCGTGTTCGAGCTGGTCGCGCTGCCGTGGATGCTCCCGGCCGGCGCGATCGCGGCCGGCGAGGCGACATTCCCCCGGTCGACCGACGACGTCTAGATGTGATGCCCAGGCACGTTGTGCGATCGGATACGGCGAGCCGTAGATAGGTGAAGGCCTCC
>NZ_BAAAJE010000020.1:0-55617 GCF_039526625.1 Nocardioides aquiterrae | reverse complement strand
ACCCGGGGGCTCTCACCCATTCAAGCCGACGCGCCCGCTACCAACGTCCTGGCTGGGTACAACTAGCCGGTTGCCGTCCACAGCGGGGCCGCCGACCACGTCGCCCACAGGCGGGGCGGGGCGCTGGTAGGGGCGCCGGCGCACGGGCGAGAACGCCGACCATGACAACTATCTCCTTGAGCACCGTCCAGCTTCGCCGGGACGACGTGCTGATGACCCACGAGCTCCTGGCAGCGGGCTACACCGATCGCGACATCACCCGCATGGTGCGCAGTGGCGAGCTTCACCGGCTCCGGCACGGTGCCTACACCTTCGGGCAGCTCTGGCGCGAGCTCGACGAGGTCGGGCGCCGCAAGCTGGTCGCCCACGCCACGTTGCGGAGTGCCCGGTCGCCGGCGGCGCTGGCGGGGCCGAGCGCGGCTGACGTCCTCGGGGTGCCGGTCTGGGACATGGGCGACACCACGCACCTGGTCCGTCTGGACCAGCTGGCCAATCGCCACAAGTGCAAGAAGGTCCAGCACCGCGGATCGATCCTCGTCGAGGACCTCACCGTCCGCGGCGGGATTCCCATCACCAGCGGGACCAGGACCGCGCTCGACATGATCGCCATCACCGACATCGCCCATGCTCTGGTGACCGTCAACGGCCTGCTGCATGTCCGCGAGACGACTCCGGAGCTGTTGCGACGGCGCGCGGCTGGTCTGCAGCACGACCCGCACACCGCGGACACCGCGATCGTGCTCGACCTCGCCGATCCACGTCCGGAGTCCGCCGGTGAGTCGCTGACGGTCTACCTCTGCTGGGCCCAGGGACTGCCCATGCCCATCCCCCAGTTCGAGATCCGGGACCGCAACGGTCGCCTGATCGGCCGAGTCGACTTCGCCTGGCCGGAGCTCGGCGTCTTCGTGGAGTTCGACGGCAAGCTCAAGTACGAGCGCTACCGCCGCCCGGGGGAGTCGGTCGCGGACGCCGTACTCCGGGAGAAGGCGCGGGAGGACGCCATCCGGGAGACCACCAGCTGGCGGTGCATCCGCATCGTCTGGGCCGACCTCTTCCAGGCCGAACGCACTGCGGCGCGCATCCGCGCCGCCTTCGCCGCCGGCCGGTGGTCCGCTGCGTGAGACGGCTCGCATCACTTGGCAGCCCGAACCCGCACGACACGCCGCGTCCCCCCGGCGTGTCGTGCGGGGATCGGCTGCCAGCAGCCGAACCCCGCGGCGAAGTGTCAGACGATGTCGCGCGCCGACACCCGCGCCTCGTCGGCCTCCTGGTCGGTGGGCATCAGCTGCGACTGGCGCTCGGCCTCGACCCGGCGCAGGTAGTGGTCGACCTCGTCGGCGGTGCGGGCGTCGTCCCAGCCGAGCTCGGCGGCCATGAGGGCCGCGGCGGCCGGCGCGGCGGAGACGCCGCGGTCGAAGGTCTCGATGGAGATGCGGGTACGCCGGGTGAGGACGTCGTCGAGGTGCCGCGCGGCCTCGTGGGTCACGGCGTAGACGACCTCGGCGGCCAGGTAGTCCTCGGCGCCGCGCAGCGGCTCCCCCAGCTCCGGCCGCTCCGCCACCAGCGCGAGGAGGTCGTCGACCAGCCCGCCGTACCGGCCGAGCAGGTGGTCGATGCGCGCGACGTGCAGACCGGAGCGCCGCGACAGCAACACCCGCTGGTTCGAGCGCGTCTCCCACTCGGTGGCCCCGACCAGCGGGACCCGGTCGGTGATGGAGGGACGGACCGTGAGGCCGAGCGTGGAGGACAGCGAGTGAGCGGCCGCGTCGACGGCGTCGCGGCCCATCACGCGGTAGGTCGTGAGCTTGCCGCCGGCGATCATCACCAGCCCCGGCACGGGCGTGACGACGGTGTGCTCGCGGGAGATCCGCGAGGTCGGCTCGGACTCGCCGGAGAGCAGCGGCCGCAGGCCGGCGTACACGCCGACCACGTCCGCGTGGTCGAGCGGCTCGCGCAGGATGGCGTTGACGTGGTCGAGCACGTAGTCGATGTCGGCCCGCGACGCCGCCGGGTGGGCCTTGTCCAGGTCCCACGGGGTGTCGGTGGTCCCGATGATCCAGTGCCGGCCCCACGGGATCACGAACAGCACGGACTTCTCGGTGCGCACGATGACACCGGCCTCGGACCGGATCCGGTCGCGCGGGACCACGAGGTGGATGCCCTTGGACGCCTGCACGTGCAGGGCGCCGCGGCCACCGACCATCTCCTGGATCTCGTCGGTCCACACCCCGGCCGCGTTGACCACGACCCGGGCCCGCACCTCGAGGTCGCGGCCGGACTCCAGGTCTCGCGCGCGTACGCCGACGACCCGCTCGCCCTCGCGCAGGAAGCCGGTCACCCGCACCCGGGTGGCCACCTGCGCGCCGTGGGCGGCGGCGGTGCGGGCGATCGTCGTGACCAGGCGGGCGTCGTCGACCTGGCAGTCCCAGTACTTGATCGCGCCGGCGAGGGTCGCCGAGTCGAAGTCGGGGGCGATCCGCCGGACCCCCGCGCGGGTGAGGTGCCGGTGCCGCGGGACCCCCATGTCGTACTTGCCCGCCATGGCCATGCCGTCGTAGAGCGCGAGCCCTGCGCCGACGTACGGCCGCTCCCAGCCCCGGTGCATGAGCGGGTAGAGGAACGGCACCGGCCGGACCAGGTGCGGCGCGAGCCGGGTGAGCAGCAGCCCGCGCTCCTGGAGCGCCTCGCGGACCAGCCCGAAGTCGAGCATCTCCAGGTACCGCAGGCCGCCGTGGATCAGCTTGCTGCTCCGGCTCGACGTGCCGCTGGCCAGGTCGCGCTGCTCGAGCAGCCCGGTACTCAGGCCGCGGGTCACCGCGTCGAGCGCGGTGCCGGCGCCCACCACCCCGCCCCCGACGACGAGGAGGTCGAGCTCGCCCGGACCCTCCATCGCGGCGAGGGCGTCGTCGCGAGCCTGCGGGCTGAGGGCGCTGAGCTGGCTCATGGCTCCAGTCTCGCAAACGCGCGTATCCGCAATGTGGCCTCCCACGTCACCCGGAGCGGATTCAATGAGGACGTGAGCAGGACGGGAGCGGCGCTGGCGCTGGTCCTCGCCCTCGCCGCGACCGGCTGCGCGGCGACGGCGCCCCAGCGGATGGAGCCGGTCGCCGCCGAGTCGCCCGCGGTGACGCCGGTCGTGCCGGCGCTGATGCCCACCCCGACCACCAGCCCGACCCCGACCCCGACGCCGACGCCGTCGCCGACGCCGACGCCGAGCGAGCCCCGCACGGTCTCGCTGGTGATGGGCGGCGACCTGCTCTGGCACAACACCGTCTGGGCGAGCGCGGCCGAGGACCACGCCCGGACCGGCGCCGGGCGCCGGTACGACTTCGACCCGATGTTCGCGTGGCTGCGGCCGGTCATCGCGTCCGCCGACGTCGCGATCTGCCACGAGGAGGTGCCGTTCGCGTCACCCGGCGAGCGCCTGCACAGCTACCCGGTGTTCCGCGCTCCACGCGCGATCGCCCCGTGGATCGGCTCGATGGGCTGGGACGCCTGCACCACGGCGTCCAACCACAGCATGGACGACGGCGTCGAGGGCATCGACGAGACCGCGGACCTGCTCGAGGCCGCCGGTGTCGACCACGTCGGCACCTTCCGCACCCCCGCCGAGCGCCGGGAGCCGGTGATCGTCACGACGGAGGACGGCGTGCGCGTGGGGATCGTCGCGGCGACGTACGGCCTCAACGGCTACGTGCTCCCCGCGGGGCACGAGTACGCCGTATCCCATCTCGGCGACGCCGACGACCTGCTGGCGCAGGCCCGCCGGGCCCGCGAGGCGGGGGCCGACATCGTGGTCGCCCACGTGCACTGGGGCATCGAGTACAGCCACGTCCCGGACGCCCAGCAGGTGGAGCTCGCGCGCCGGCTGACCGCGTCGCCGGACGTCGACCTGGTGCTCGGCGAGCACGCGCACGTCGTGCAGCCGATCACCCGGGTCAACGGGAAGTGGGTCGTGTACGGCCTCGGCAACATGGTCGCCCAGAGCGAGCTGGAGCGGCCGGCGGCCTACGAGGGCATCACGGTCACCTTCGACTTCACCGAGCGGCCGGGCGGCGGCTGGCGGGTCGCCCGCGCGTCGTACCTGCCGACCCAGTGGAACCACTGGTCGCCGGGCCACCCGATCCGCATCGCCCGGGCCACCGGGAGCCACCTCGCGTCCGTGCGCGCGGCCGTGGACGGCGTCGGCGGCAACGCCGGGCTGCAGGAGGACTAGACCCGGACCCGGGTGCCGAGCCCGGCGCGGTGGTCGTGGACCATCGTGTGCCGCGCCCGGGTCGCCGCGACCAGCTCGACGTCGATCTCGCCGACGGCCAGCCCCTCCTCCTCGCCCAGCCGCGCGAGCGGCCGGCCCTCCGGGTCGTACACGGCGGAGCCGCCGATGAAGGAGTACTCGCCGCACGGTCCGGTCAGCCCGGAGAACACGACGTACATCCCGTTCTCCAGCGCCCGCGCGGCGTAGTAGAGGTCGCGCCGGTGCGCGCCGCCCGGGAAGTACGCCGCCGAGCTGAGGTAGCCCACGGCGCCGTCCAGGGCGGCGGCCTGCGCGTGCTCGGGGAAGCAGCCGTCGTAGCAGATCGACAGCCCGAGCTCGACGCCGTCGACGACCACCGACGTGCCGTGGTCGCCGGTCGTGAACACCCGCTTCTCGAGCCCGTCGAGGAACTGCTTGTCGTACGGCGCGGTCGTGCTGCCGTCCGGCCGGACCACCACCTGCGACAGGCGCCGGGCGGCGCCCCGGGTGAGCGCGGTGCCGACCACCACGACCACGTCGCCGGCCGCGGCCGCCGCGCGGAGCGGGTCGAGCCAGGCGTCACCCAGCGCGGAGGCCTCGGGCAGCGGCCCCGCGAACGCGCCCGCGTCGTACCCGGTCAGGAACGCCTCGGGCAGCACCAGCACCCGCACGCCCTCGTCCGCGGCCCGGGCCGTGAGGCGGGCGGCGGTGGCGACGTTGGCCGCGAGGTCGCCGGCGACGGAGACGGCCTGGCCGGCCGCGACCCTCATCGGCGGGGCCTCACGCGGGCCTCACTCGACGACGATCTCGACGCGCTGGAACTCCTTGAGCTCCGTGTAGCCGGTGGTGGCCATCGAGCGGCGCAGGGCGCCCATCAGGTTCATGGTGCCGTCGGCGACCCGCGAGGGGCCGAACAGGATCTCCTCGATGGTGCCGACGGTGTCGAACTGGACGCGCTGGCCGCGCGGCAGGTCGTGGTGGTGCGCCTCGGTGCCCCAGTGGAAGCCGCGGCCCGGCGCGTCGCTGGCCCGGGCGAACGGCGAGCCGACCATCACCGCGTCCGCGCCGCAGGCGATCGCCTTGGCGATGTCGCCGGACTTGCCGATGGAACCGTCCGCGATCACGTGCACGTAGCGGCCGCCGGACTCGTCGAGGTAGTCGCGGCGCGCGGCGGCCACGTCGGCGACCGCCGACGCCATCGGGACGGCGACGCCGAGCACGGTGCGGGTCGTGTGGGCCGCTCCCCCGCCGAAGCCGACGAGGACGCCGGCCGCGCCGGTGCGCATCAGGTGCAGCGCGGCCTGGTGGGTCGCGCAGCCGCCGACGATCACCGGGACGTCGAGCTCGTAGATGAACTCCTTGAGGTTCAAGGGCTCCGCCTGCGACGAGACGTGCTCGGCGGAGACGGTCGTCCCGCGGATCACGAACATGTCGACGCCGGCGTCGACCACCGTCTTGGCGAACTCCTTGGTGTGCTGCGGGGACAAGGACCCGGCCACCGTCACGCCGGCGTCCCGGATCTCACGCAGCCGCTCGGCGATCAGCTCCGCCTTGACCGGCTCGCGGTAGATCTCCTGGAGCCGGCCGGTCGCGTCGATGCCCTCCAGGCCGGCGACCTCCTCGAGCAGCGGGTCCGGGTCCTCGTACCGCGTCCACAGGCCCTCGAGGTTGAGCACGCCGAGACCGCCGTACCGGCCCAGCGCGATGGCGGTCGCGGGCGACATCACCGAGTCCATCGGCGCCGCGAGCACCGGCAGCTCGAACCGGTAGGCGTCGATCTGCCAGGCGGTGCTGACCTCCTCGGGGTCGCGGGTGCGCCGCGAGGGCACGATCGCGATGTCGTCGAAGGAGTACGCGCGGCGGGCCCGCTTGGCCCGGCCGATCTCGATGTCGGTCACCGGAGAAGACTATCCGCCGCGCCCCGGCGCCCGACGACCGTCACACCACGCCCAGCTGGACGAACAGGACCCACACCAGCGCCGGCACGACGAGGACCATCGCCATCGCCCACACCAGCAGGGCCCGGAAGAAGACCCGTTCGTCCTCCGGCTCGGCGCTGGCCATCAGCAGGGCGCCGCTGGTCGACATCGGGCTGGTGTCGACCACCGACGCGCTGATCGAGAGCGCGACGATCACGCCGAGGGGCGTGAGGGCCGGGTCCATCGCGATCGGCACCACGACCGGGCTGATCACGCCCAGCGTCCCGGTCGTGGACGCGAACGCGGAGACGGCGCCGACCGCGTAGCAGGCGACCAGCGCGGCGACCGATCCGTTCCCGAGGCGCTCGATGGCTACCTGCAGCTCGTCGAGGGCGCCCATGGCCTCCAGGACGCCGACGTACGTCACGATGCCCGTCACCAGCAGGACGGCCGACCAGGGCATGTGCTTGATGGCCTCGTCCTGCAGCGAGGGCCGGACCACGATCAGGGCCAGCGCGATGATCAGCGTCGCGACCCCGACGTCGACCCCGAAGCCGGTGGTGAGCACGAGCAGCACCACCAGCCCGACCAGGGTCAGCACCCGGATGGGCGTCACCTCCACGCGGGTGGGCTGCACCTGCTCGGAGCCCCCTCGCTCGGCGGACCTCGTGGCTCCGGCCCCGCGCCGGCGCCGGCGCCGGGAGAGCAGCCCCTGGACCACGACGTAGGCCACCACGGCGAGCACCGCGTTGAAGGCGAGGCAGAGCAGGTAGAGCGGCAGCGTGCCCTCGGGCGCACCGGCGTCGTCGAGCATCTTGTTCGACAGCACGCCGAAGGGGTTGACGGGCGAGAAGGCCCCGGCGTTCGCGCCCTGCACGACGACCAGGCCCATCGCGAGGTTGCTGATCTCGAAGCGCGACCCGAGCGCCAGCGCGACGGGGGCGACGATCGCGATCGCCGCCGGGGTGAAGGCGCCGGCCGACGACAGGATCGCCGTGAGCGCGAACATCAGCACGGGGACCAGCAGGCGGCGCCCACCGGCGAGTCGCTCCGCCCAGTACGCGAGCAGGTCGATCGTCCCGGTGAGGCGGACGATCCCGAAGAGCAGCGTGGCACCGACGAGGATCAGGAACAGCCCGCCGGGGAACACGCCGACCACCTCCTCGGTGGAGAGGTCGGCCACGAAGGCGCCGACGGCGAAGGCACCGACGAAGGCGAGCAGGCCGGCGCTGATCCGGGTCAGGGACCCGATGGCGAAGGCGACGACCAGGATGGCGAAGGCGAGGACGGCCGGGCTCACCGGACCGCCTCGACCGGGCTGAACCGACCATCGAGGAGCCCGCCGGCGCCTGGGATGGCGGGCTCGTGGCCCAGGTGCCGCAGGATCTCGTACGTCGTCGCGGTGGCCGCGGTGACCACGGGCACCCCGAGCTCGTCCTCGACCTCCTGCACGGCGGGCAGCGAGGGCATCTGGACGCAGGCCGACAGCACGATGGCCTCGGCGCCCTCGCGGCGCAGCTCCCGCGCGATCCGGGGCAGCTGCGCCGGGTCGAGACAGCCGACGGCGAGGTTGTCCTCCACCTCGAGGCTGGCCGCGTCGAGCACCGAGATCCCGGAGCCCTCGACGTAGTCACGGACCATGGCGGTCAGCGGCTTCATGTACGGCGCGACCATGGCCACCCGGCCGGCGCCGAGGCCCTGGAGGACCCGCACCAGCGCCCCGGCGCTGCTGGTCACGGCGGCGGGATGGCCGTTGTCGGACGCCGCCCGGGCGATCACGTCCTCGGAGGCGGTGTGCGCGCCGGGACCCTGGGCCATGACCGCGACCAGGCAGGCGTAGGCGATCACGTCCACGTCGGCGTCCGAGACGGCCACGGCGCAGTCGGCAGCCTTGTCCACCATCGCGAGGAGCTCCTCGCGGGTGACGCTCTTCAGCGTCGCCCGCGCCGAGTGGAAGGTGTAGCGCTGACCGGTGGCCGCCGTCTGGCGGGCGAACAGCTCGGGCAGTTCGGTCTCCATGGTCGTGTTCGAGCTCGGCACGATGAGGCCGACCCGTGTCACGTCCCGGCGGCGCGGTTCGGCGCCGTTCTCGGCGGTCACCTGCTCGGCCGCCAGCAGCTCGTCTCGATTCCCCATGCTGTCCTCCGTCACCCGTATCGTGAGTACCCAACCCACCTTGTGGGATAGACCAGCTCACGTCAAGGGTGCATCCGGCGCCTACGCTGGGCGGCGTGGCAGCTACCGATGGCGCCCGCAAGGGCTCGACGCTCGTCCTGCGCAAGGTCACGACGATCCTCAACTGCTTCACCGTGGAGAGCCCCGAGCCGACGCTCCAGGAGCTGATCCGTCGGACCGGGCTGCCGGCCAGCACCTGCCAGCGGCTGGTCACCGACCTGACCCTGGAGGGCTTCCTCGACCGCGACGGCGACCGGTACCGCATCGGGGTCGCGCTCGTGCGCTGGGCGACGCCCGGCACGCTCGGGATGGACGTCGTCCGGCTGGTCCGGCCGATCCTCGACGACCTGCGCGACCAGACCGGCGAGTCCGCGTGCCTGTACGCCCGGGACGGGGTCTTCCGGACCGTGATCGCGGTGGCCCCGACCCGGCACGTGGTCATGCGGCCGTTCATGGTCGGCCAGGTGATGCCGATCCATGCCGGCGCGCCCGGCAAGGTGTTCCTGGCCTTCGACCCGGACGCGTGGGCGGACCTGGCCGGCTCCTCCCTCGCCCGCTTCACCGACGCGACGCCGACCTCGATGGCGAGCCTGGACCGCCAGCGCCGGGTCACCCGGGAGCAGGGCTACTTCGCGGCGTTCGGGGAGCGCCACGAGGACGTGGGCTCGATCGCCGCGCCGGTCTTCGACCACCAGGGCGAGCTGGAGGCGGTCATCGGGCTGGGCTTCCCGCTCCAGCGCGTCGGGCCGGGCCGCGAGCACGAGCTCGCTCCCGCGGTCGTGGCGGCGGCCCTCCGGGCCAGCGCGGCCCTGGGCTTCCGGCCGGAGGCTCAGCGTCCCGAGTAGTCGGGCGTCAATGGTCCGACCGGGCCTGGTGGGGGCCGGCGGCCGCGGTGGACGATGGGCCACCGCTCTCGAGGAGGCCCCATGCGTCCGCTCCCCCTGCTCGGCACGGTCGTCGCGGCCCTCGTGACCGCCGTCCTCGTCCCGGTGGCACCGGCGCACGCGGCGACGACGTACACGTGGCAGGGCACCGAGAGCAGCGTGTGGGGCAACAAGAAGAACTGGCAGCCCGAGGGGGTGCCGCAGAACGGCGACTCGGTCCAGCTCGCCTACGGGCCCCGGCCCACGATCACCGACGTCCCGGACATCCAGCTGGCCATGCTGACGGTGACCGGCTCGACCGACGGACTGGTGTCGATGTCCGGGCCGGGCGAGGTGATCACCGGCAGCCTGCAGTGGAACGGCGGTGACATCAACACCGGCCTGAAGGTCTCGGCGCCGCCCGGGGACCCGACGCCGTCGTTCATCATGATGGGCCAGACGCCGATGCGCTTCGGCGGCGGCGGGGACCAGACGCTCACGGTCGACAGCACCCTGTCGCTGATGACCGGTCCGGCGGCCGGCGACGACCCGTGGCTGACGTTCATGTTCGACAGCAACCTGCGGATCTCCAGCACCGGCAAGCTGCTGGTCGACCCCGCCGCCCGGGTGCTGGGCAGCCGCTGCTGCAGCGGCACCACCTCCACGGTCGTCGTCGACGGCACCCTCGAGGTGTTCTCGGCGACCGGGGCGACCGGCTACACCGCACGCTTCGACCAGCTCGGCTTCGACCTCGCCGGCGACGTCGTCGTGCCGACGGGCAACACGCTCGAGATCACCGGCGGTCCGATCCGGGTCGGCGGCCACGCCATCAACGGCACCGTCGGCGACGCCTCGGTCAAGGGCGGCGGCGTCGTGGACGTCAACGAGACCGACGGCGACGCCTACGACCCCGACCACCCGCTGCTGCCCGACGGGACGCTGAAGTTCATCGAGGACGGCGAGAAGCTGACCCTCGCCGACGACACCGTCCTCCGGCTCGGGCCGTACAGCGAGGTGTCCGGCGTCGGGAGCATCGAGGGCAAGGGATCCGTCACGCTCGCCGGTACGACGGTGCGCGGCCGGCTCACGATCGGCGACGGCGTCCCGGCGACGACCGAGGCGGGCACGCAGACGACCATCGCGGTCTGGGACCGGGACCTGCCCGGGCAGACCGGGCTGCTGACGCCCGCCGGCGGCCTGCGCATCGCGCCGGGATCGACGCTGCGGGTCCTCGGGGGCGGCGGGCGCCTCGCCGTGCCGAAGGACGCGACGCTCGAGCTGCCGGCCGGCGCCACCGTCGACGCGGGCGGCTGCTGCTTCGACAGCGGGCAGGTCATCGTCAAGACGGGCGCCACGATGAAGATCGGCGAGGGTGAGGGCGACCCCGCGGTGCTGCGCTGGATCGCCCTCGGCGGGCAGGGCACGATCGAGCACTCCGGCTCGTCGACCTGGGACCTGGCCGAGACGACGTTCACCAGCGGCGCCCGGATCACCGGCGACGGCACCATCACCGGCGACCTGCCCGCCGGCCCGGCCGAGATCCGGCCCACCGGCGTCCTCACCGTCGACGGCGACCTCACCACCAACCAGGCCGGCCGCTACCGGCCGCTGCTGGCGACGCTGCGCAGCGAGCCGAAGGCTGCCGGGCGGCTGGTCGTGACCGGCGACGCCGCCCTGGCGGGCCGGCTCCAGCCGATCGGCGACACGACCTACCCCGTGGGCCGCCGGGTCGTCGTGCTCGAGGCCGGCAGCATCACCGGCGACTACCGCTGCGCGATCGCCGGCGGCATGATCCTCGACCCCGCCCCCACGGGCATCGGGCTGCGCGCCATCGAGACGCGGGTGTCCGACTGCCTGCGGCCGGCGGCGAAGCCGGTCCTCGCGGCCGCGTTCAGCGGCACCCGGAGGGTGGATCTCGGGCTCCCCGACGCAACGGTGTCGATCCTGGTCGACGTGACGGTCTCGGGCGCGCCCCGCGGCGCCACGCTGAAGCTGTCGGCCGGTCGCGGCACGGTGACGGTCCAGGTGCCGAGGCGGCGTACCGTCGCCCGCCAGCTCGAGGTGCCGGTCGCGCCGCAGACCCCGCTGACCGTGCAGCTCACCAAGCGCGCCCGGGTGAAGATCGACCAGGTGGGCTACGCGGTCTAGCGTCCCGAGTAGTTCGGCGCCTCGACGGTCATCTGCACGCCGTGCGGGTGGCTCTCCTGGAGCGAGGCCTGGGTGATCCGCACGAAGCGGCCCTTCTCCTGCAGGTCGGGGATGGTCCGCGCGCCGACGTAGAACATCGACTGGGTCAGGCCGCCGATCAGCTGGTGGGCGACCGCGGCGAGCGGGCCGCGGTAGGCGACCTGGCCCTCGATGCCCTCGGGCACGATCTTGTCGTCGCTCTCGACCTCGGCCTGGAAGTAGCGGTCCTTCGAGTACGACTTCTTGCCGCGGCTCGACATCGCGCCCAGCGAGCCCATGCCGCGGTAGGACTTGAACTGCTTGCCGTTGACGAACACCAGCTCGCCCGGCGACTCCTCGCAGCCGGCCAGCAGCGAGCCGATCATCACGGTGTCGGCGCCGGCGACGATGGCCTTCGCGATCTCGCCCGAGTGCTTGAGCCCGCCGTCGGCGATCACGGGGACGCCGGCGGCCTTGCAGGCCAGCGCGGCCTCGTAGACCGCAGTGACCTGGGGTACGCCGACGCCGGTGACGACCCGCGTGGTGCAGATCGAGCCCGGGCCCACGCCGACCTTGACGGCATCCGCGCCCGCGTCGACGAACGCCTGGGCACCCTCCCTGGTGGCGACGTTGCCGCCGACGACCTGGACGTGGCGCGTCGCGGGGTCGCTCTTGAGGCGCTGGACCATGTCGAGGAGCATCCGCACGTTCCCGTGCGCCGTGTCGGCGACGAGCACGTCCACGCCGGCCTCGATGAGCGTGGTGGCGCGCTGCCAGGCGTCGCCGAAGTAGCCGATCGCGGCACCCACGAGCAGCCGGCCCGAACCGTCGTACGACGCGTGCGGGAACTGCTCGCCCTTGACGAAGTCCTTGACGGTGATCAGGCCCGCGAGCCGGCCCTGGTCGTCGACGAGCGGGAGCCGCTCGCGCTTGTGCTGGCGCAGCAGCAGGGTCGCGTCCTCGCGGCTGATGTCGGCGGGGCCGGTGATCAGCGGCATCGGGGTCATCACCTCGTCGACCTTGGTGGTCGCCCACTCCGCGACCGGGGTGAAGCGCAGGTCGCGGTTGGTGATGATGCCGAGCAGCCGGTTGTCGCTGTCGACGACCGGGAAGCCGGAGACGCGGTACTCGCCGGCCAGCTGGTCGAGCTGCTCCAGCGTCGCGTCCGGGCCGATCGTCACGGGGTTCGGGATGATCCCGGTCTGGGTCCGCTTCACGAGGTCGACCTGGTAGGCCTGGTCCTCGATCGAGAGGTTGCGGTGCAGGACGCCCAGCCCGCCCTGGCGGGCCATCGCGATCGCCATCCGCGACTCGGTCACGGTGTCCATCGCGGCGCTGACCAGCGGGACGTTGAGGCTGATCTCGCGGGTCAGCCGCGTCGTCATGTCGATGTCGGCCGGCGCGAGGTCGGAGTGACCGGGCAGCAGGAGGACGTCGTCGTAGGTCAGGCCCAGGGTGGCGAACTTCTCGGGAACCTCCACTCCCCCAGCCTACCGACCGGCTACGCGTGCAGCGGCTTCAGGTCGCGGACGGCGATCCGCACGGTCAGGAGGTCGCCCGCCATCCGGATCCGGCCGCGGAGACCGGCGGCCATCACCATCGGCAGCACGGCCTGGTTGTCCGACCGCGTGGTCAGCACGATCTCGTCGGTCCCGAGCCCGCTCGCGAGCCGCGCGGCGTCGACGAGCAGCCGGGTGCCGATGCCGCGGCGCTGCCACGCGGGGTCGACCCGCAGCGTGACCTCGCCGTCGGCCGCGACCACCGCCAACCCGACCGAGACGCCGTCGACCGTGGCCGACACCGAGTCGCCGTCGGCGACGTACTCGGGCGTGCGGCCCGCGCCGACGCGCCTGCCGGCCGCCGGGGGTGCGGGTGCATGGCCGCGCGCCAGCACGTCCGACACCAGGTCCGCCATCGCCGCGCCGCGCGCGTGCTCGGTCGCCGTGAACGGCGCGGTACGGCTCACCTGCACCCGCACGTCCCCGACGACCAGGTCCATCACGTCCAGCTCGGGCGACGAGCCGGCCTCGGCGTCGAACAGCCGGGCCACGACCTCGGGGAAGGACGCCGGCTGCCCCAGGATCGACCGCGCGGCCTGCACGTACCGGGTCGGCTGGTCCATCAGCGCGGCCTCCGTGCACGGGGCGGCGCTCACCGAGTGGCCGCCCGAGCGCCCCAGCAGGTCGGCGATCTCGGCCTCACCCCACCCGTCCGGGGTGCGCAGCACCAGCTCGTCGGTCACCGACTCGACGCCGGGAAAGATCTGCAGGCCCAAGATGTTCACGCCCGCCTCGCCGCAGGCCGCCGCCAACGCGGCCAGCGCACCGGGCCGGTCGGGCAGGGTCGTCCGTACTCGCCACAACATGGCGTCAGCGTGGACCGGCGACGTTGCGCGTCGAAGTCCGGCGTGTTTCGCCCGGTTTACGTATGCTCGCTCGATGCGTGCTCTCGGACTCGCCCTCGCCCTCGTCCTCCTGCTCGGGTCCTCGCCGGCCCTCGCCGACCCGGTCGTGGTCACCCCCGACGACGCGGTCAAGGCCCGTCCGGGACGCGACTACACGCGACTGGCGACCATCCGCCCCGGCGAGGACGGCTACCCGGTCGGGGTGACGCCGGCAGGGAGGATCGTGCTCCAGCGGTACGCCCACGGCGGCAACACCTTCACGGTCCTCGACCCGGAGTCCGGGCACCGGAAGAGGCTGCCCGGGCCGGACAGGGGCTCCGGCCTCCTCCGGGTCACGGCGAGCGAGGCCTGGTACGAGGACGTCAACTCCCGGACGGGCCGCACGACGATCCTCCGCTACCGGCGCGACACGGGCCGGGTGCGCTCCTTCCGGCTGCCCGAGGAGTTCGAGCGGCAGGTGTCCTACGTCATCGGCCTGGACGGCGACACCGTCTGGTACGGCAGCGCCCCGCCCCGCGAGGACCACGCCGACAGGAACGTCTGGTCGATCCGGTTCGGCCACTCCGGGACCCTCACGCCGCGCGGCCGCCACCGCGGCAACCCGGTCTACGCCGACGGCATCCTCGCCTGGACGAGGCAGCCCGACGTCGACCGGCCGGGCCAGGTCCTGCTGCAGGACGTCGCCACCGGCGCGGTCACCACGACCGAGATGCCGGCCGGGTGCTCCCAGCGCAGCAACCCGATCCAGAGCAACGGCAGCGAGTTCGTCGCCGTCCTCGCCTGCGACCACCCCGAGCAGAAGGCGATCGTCGTGGACCGCTCCGGCGCGACGACCGCGATCCTCGAGATCGCCATGGAGGACGGCGCCTTCGGGACCAGCGACCGCGGCGTCTTCTTCTACGACAGGTTCTACGACTTCGCGACCGGGCGGCTGCTGGACGTCTCGGACATCGGGTACGGCGACATCTGGCCGCTCGGCGGCCCCGGCGAGCACCCGGTGCAGGTGTGGCCGCAGAGCGGAGGCAAGGACCTCGTCGTCCGCCTGAAATGAGCGAAGGCCCCGCCGTGCCGGCGGGGCCTTCCTCATCGATCACTCAGTGGCCGTGACCGTGCCCGTGGCCGTGGCCGGCCGCCTGGGGCTCCTCGTCCTCGGGCTTGTCGACGACGAGGGTCTCGGTCGTGAGCAGCATGCCCGCGATCGAGGTGGCGTTGACCAGCGCGGAGCGGGTCACCTTCACCGGGTCGAGGACGCCCTGGGCGACCAGGTCGCCGTACTCGCCGGTCGCGGCGTTGTAGCCGTTGCCGGGGCCGAGCTCGCGCACCTTGGTGGTGACGACGTAGCCGTTCTCACCACCGTTCTCGGCGATCCAGCGCAGCGGCTCGTCGGCGGACTTGCGCACGACGCGCACGCCGAGCGCCTCGTCGCCGGTCAGGCCGAGGTCGTCGGAGAGGACCGACACCGCGTGGATGAGCGCGGAGCCGCCGCCGGGGACGATGCCCTCCTCGATCGCGGCACGCGTCGCGGAGACGGCGTCCTCGATGCGGTGCTTCTTCTCCTTCAGCTCCACCTCGGTGGCGGCGCCGACCTTGATCACGCACACGCCGCCGGCCAGCTTCGCGAGGCGCTCCTGGAGCTTCTCGCGGTCCCAGTCGGAGTCGGTGTTCTCGATCTCGGCCTTGATCTGGTTCACGCGGGCCGCGACCTCGGCCGGGTCACCGGCACCGTCGACGATCGTGGTGTTGTCCTTGGTGACCACCACGCGGCGGGCCTGGCCGAGCACCTCGAGGCCGACCTGGTCGAGCTTGAGGCCGACCTCGGGGGCGACGACCTGACCGCCGGTCAGGGTCGCGATGTCCTGCATCATCGCCTTGCGGCGGTCGCCGAACGCCGGGGCCTTCACCGCGACGGCGTTGAACGTGCCGCGGATCTTGTTGACGACCAGCGTCGAGAGCGCCTCGCCCTCGACGTCCTCGGCGAGGATGAACAGCGGCTTGCCGGACTGGATGACCTTCTCGAGCAGCGGCAGCAGCTCGGAGACCGCCGAGATCTTGCCCTGGTGCAGCAGGATGTACGGGTCGTCGAGGACGGCCTCCATCCGCTCCGGGTCGGTCACGAAGTACTGGCTGATGTAGCCCTTGTCGAACTGCATGCCCTCGGTGAACTCGAGCTCGGTGCCCATGGTGTTGGACTCCTCGACCGTGATCACGCCGTCCTTGCCGACCTTGTCGAAGGCCTGCGAGAGCAACTCGCCGATCACGCTGTCGCGGCTGGAGATGGTGGCGACCGACGCCATGTCCTCCACGGAGTCGACCTCGCGGGCGGCCTCCTTGAGCGCGTCGCCGACGGCCTCGGCCGCGGCGTCCATGCCCCGCTTGAGCCCCATCGGGTTCGCGCCGGCGGCGACCGCGCGGAGACCCTCGTGCACCATCGCCTGCGCCAGCACGGTGGCGGTCGTGGTGCCGTCACCCGCGATGTCGTTGGTCTTGGTGGCGACCTCCTTGGTCAGCTGCGCTCCGAGGTTCTCGAACGGGTCGTCGAGCTCGATCTCACGCGCGACGGTCACGCCGTCGTTGGTGATGGTCGGGGCGCCCCACTTCTTGTCGAGGACGACGTAGCGGCCCTTGGGCCCCAGCGTCACCTTGACGGCGTCGGCGAGCGCGTCGACGCCGCGCTCGAGAGCACGGCGGGCGCTCTCGTCGAACTCCAGGATCTTGGGCATTGCTCTCCTCTGACGAAGATCGGGTGGTCCGCCTCAGGCGGGTGTATTCACCCGGGAGAGGCGGACGACCCGTTCGGTGATTCAGGAAACGACGGCGAGGACGTCGCGCGCGGAAAGGATGAGGTACTCCTCGCCGGCGTACTTGACCTCGGTGCCGCCGTACTTGCTGTAGATGACCTTGTCGCCGACGTTCACGTCGAGCGGGACGCGGTTGCCGTTGTCGTCGATCCGACCGGGACCGGTCGCCAGGACCTCGCCCTCCTGGGGCTTCTCCTTGGCGGTGTCCGGGATGACCAGGCCCGAGGCCGTGGTCTGCTCGGCGTCGAGCGGCTTGACGACGATGCGGTCCTCGAGGGGCTTGATGTTGACCGACACGTGTCGACCTCCACTTTCTGGCACTTCGATGTTGGGTGAGGCACGTCTGGTGCTTGCGGGTCGGGTACGCCGTCGCGGGGGTCGCACCGTTGTCGCAAGCGCTGGCACACTCACGGGGAGAGTGCCAAATCAGAAACTAGCACTCTCCCCGCCGGAGTGCCAGAGAGACCCCTGGGGGAGGATCCCGGGATGGACCTGGAGTCGTTCCGCTGGCTGCTCACCGAGGACGGCCAGCGGCTGCTCGCGGAGGCCAGCAGGGAGGTTCAGCAGGGCGGCGACGTGCTCGCGGTCCAGAACCGGCTCCGGCGCACCGCCGCTCCCGAGCACGTCGCCGTCGCGCTCACCCAGGCGACGCTGCGGATCCGCGCCCGGGACAAGTTCGGTCCGGACGCCGACCGCATGTACTTCACCCCCGACGGGCTCGAGCAGGCGACCCGGCAGCGGGTCGCCGCCCACCGCGCGGCGCGCCTGGTCGCCGCTTCGGTGGGAACCGTGATCGACCTGGGCTGCGGCATCGGCGGCGACCTGCTGGCGTGCGCGCGGGCCGGGCTCACCGCCGCGGGGGTGGACATCGACCCGGTGCGGGTGGCGGTGGCCGAGGCGAACCTCGCCGCCCTCGGCCTCCCGGGGGCGGTCACGGTCGCGGACGCGACCACGGTCGACCCGTCGCCGTTCGACGTGGCGTTCGCCGACCCGTCCCGGCGGACGGCGCGCGGCCGGACCTTCGACGCCGACGGGTGGACGCCCCCGTGGTCGTTCGTCGAGCGACTCCTGCGCCGCGACTCCTGCGTCAAGGTCGCGCCCGGCATCCCCCACGAGCTGGTCCCCGAGGGCGTCGAGGCGGAGTGGGTGAGCGACCAGGGCGACGTCAAGGAGGCGGCGTTGTGGTCCGGCCGGCTGGCGACCACCGCGCGCCGCGCGACGGTCATCGGCGACGGCGGCCTCGCGACCATCACCGACGAGGACGACCCGGGCGCCGGCGTCCGCGACGTCGGCCGGTTCCTCTACGAGCCGGACGGCGCGGTGATTCGCGCGGGCCTCGTGACCGCCGTCGCGGCCGGCGTGCAGGGCGGGCTGATCGACGAGCACATCGCGTACGTGACCTCGGACGCGTCGTACCGCACCCCGTTCGCCCGGGGGTACGTCGTCCGGGAGGAGCTGCCCTACCGGGAGAGGGCGCTGCGCGCCGCCCTGCGCGAGCGCGGCATCGGCCGGCTGACGATCAAGAAGCGCGGCGTCGACGTGGTGCCGGACCAGCTGCGCAAACGCCTCGACCTCCACGGGGAGGACGAGGCGACGCTGGTGCTGACCCGGGCCCGCGGCCACGGGATCGCGCTGCTGGTGAAGCCGTTCTGAGACGCGCCGGACCCTCCCGGGGCGCCGCCCCGGGAGGGTCCAGTACGCAGTGCGTGATCAGGCGGTGTGGGGAATCGCGCCGCTGACCTTGACGTCCGCGGTCTTCTCGACCTTGCGGGCGTGCCAGAGGCCGAGCCCGAACAGGACCAGCAGCAGGGCGGCGCCGCCGAAGGCCACGACCGACGCGATACCGGCGATGGTGCCGATGGTCGCGAACGCGTAGCCGTACAGGAGCAGGCCGCGCAGGGTGTTGCCCATGAACAGCGTCTGCCGCAGGCCGGCGAGCGCCTGGCCCTCTTCGGAGGCCTTCTGCTCGTCGCTCATGCCGATGTACTCGCCGCTGACGTCCTCGTAGGTCCGGTTACCGCTGGCCTCGTTCATGTGCACGAGGATGTAGTGGTTGGCGAACGCCTTGGCCTCGGGGCCGGTGTCCAGCGGGCTGCCGGCGTACTGCTTGAGCGCGTCCGCGTCGGCCTTCGGCAGGCCGGAGAGCGCGTCGCCCTCGGGCATCGTGATGCCCTGCATGGTCAGCTGGTCGTGCACCTGGTTGCCGATGAACGAGTTCGCCCACAGCAGCAGGCCGCCGGCCAGGATGAGGACGGCGGCCATGGCCAGTCCCGTCCACGAGATGAACTTGTCGAATGCCGAGCGCATCGTGCGCCTCCCTCATAGTGGCGGGGAATTCCTTGTCGTCCTCGCTTCATGGACAACGCTAGAAATTGCAACCACCGACGGCGAGGGCCCGAAGGACGCAGGCCGGGGGACCAAGGTCCCCAGTTGCGGCTCAGCCCAGCGCTGCCTTCTCGGCGCCGATCGTGGTGTCCTCGCCGTGGCCGGTGTGCACGACGGTGTCGTCGGGCAGCGCGAACAGCCGGGCGCGGATGGACTGCACGATCAGGTCGGCGTCGGAGTACGAGCGGCCGGTCGCGCCCGGACCGCCGTGGAAGAGCGTGTCGCCGGTGAACACGCAGCCCAGGTCCGGGGCGTAGAGGCACACGGCGCCCGGCGCGTGGCCGGGCGTGTGCAGGACCTCGAGCGCCGTACCGCCGACCTCGATGCGGAGGCCGTCGGCCAGGTCGAGGTCCCACAGGTGGTCCCCGGTCTCCGAGTCGCCGTGGGTGAGCTCCCACAGCGGCCTGTCGTCGGGGTGCAGCATGATCGGCGCGACGACCCTCTCCCGCAGCTGCGGCGCGACGCGGACGTGGTCGTCGTGCGCGTGGGTGCACACGATCGCCTTGACCTTCCGGTCCCCCACCACCGCGAGGATGCCGTCGACGTCGTGGGGCGCGTCGATGACCACGCACTCGTTGTCGTCGCCGACCACCCACACGTTGTTGTCGACGTCGAAGGTCTGCCCGTCGAGGCTGAAGGTGCCGCTGGTGACGCCGTGGTCGACCCGGGCGCTCACAGGATCACCACGCTGCGGAGCACGTCGCCATGGTGCATCTTCTCGAACGCCGCCTCGACGTCGCCGATCCCGATCTCCTCGGACACGAACGTGTCGAGGTCGAGCCGGCCCTGCAGGTACAGGTTCACCAGCATCGGGAAGTCGCGCGTCGGCAGGCAGTCGCCGTACCAGCTGGACTTCAGGGCCCCGCCTCGTCCGAACACGTCGATGAGCGGCAGGTCGGGCACCTTCATGTCCGGGGTGGGGACACCGACCAGGACGGCGGTGCCGGCGAGGTCGCGGGCGTAGAACGCCTGCTTCCAGGTCTCCGGGCGGCCGACCGCGTCGACCACCACGTCGGCACCCTCGGCGCCGTCGAAGAACTCCGCGCAGATCCGCTTGATCTCCTCGACCGGGTCCACCTTCGACGAGTCCACGGTGTGCGTGGCGCCCATCTTCTTCGCGGTCTCGAGCTTCTTCGGGTCGATGTCGACCGCGATGATCGGGCTCGCGCCGACCAGCTGGGAGCCGGCGATCGCGGCCACGCCGACGCCGCCGCAGCCGATGACCGCCACGGACTTGCCGCGCGAGACCGCGCCGGTGTTGATCGCCGCGCCGATGCCGGCCATCACGCCGCAGCCGAGGAGGCCGACGGCGGCCGGGCGGGCCGACGGGTCGACCTTGGTGCACTGACCGGCGGCGACCAGGGTCTTCTCCGCGAAGGCGCCGATGCCCAGCGCCGGGGACAGCTCGGTGCCGTCCTCGAGCGTCATCTTCTGGGTGGCGTTGTGGGTGTTGAAGCAATACTGCAGGTCGCCCCGCTTGCAGGCTCGGCACTCGCCGCAGACCGCACGCCAGTTGAGGACCACGAAGTCGCCCGGCGCCACGCCGGTCACGCCCTCGCCGACCGCCTCGACCACACCCGCGGCCTCGTGACCCAGCAGGAACGGGAAGTCGTCGTTGATCCCGCCCTCGCGGTAGTGGAGGTCGGTGTGGCACACGCCGCAGGCCTGGACCGCCACCAGCGCCTCCCCCGGACCCGGATCCGGCACGTTGATCGTCACGACCTCGACCGGCTGACCTTTGGCACGGGCGACCACGCCCTTCACCTGATGCATGGGCCCCAGCCAATCACGTCAGAATTGCAACCATCGTGGACGGGGTGGCGTCTGGGTGGTGTGCTGACGGAGCGGACCGAGCGGACAGGGGTGATGGCGGTGGATCGGGACGCCGACTTCACGGCGTACCTCGAGGCCCGCCAGGCCCGGCTGCTGCGCACCGCGTACCTGCTGACCGGCGACCAGCACCAGGCCGAGGACCTGCTGCAGACGTCGCTCGCGAAGCTGTACCTGGCGTGGGACCGGGTCCGCGACCGCGAGTCGGTCGACGCCTACGTGCGGCGGATCATGGTCAACGAGAACAACTCGCTGTGGCGGCGCGGCTGGCGCCGGCGCGAGCTCACGACCGACACGGTGCCCGAGACGGCGCCGTTCCACGACCGGTACGACGACGGCACCGGCGCCGCCGTGTGGGCGGTGGTCCAGACCCTGCCGCGCAAGGCACGTGCGGTCGTCGTGCTGCGGTACTACGAACAGCTGTCCGAGGCCGAGACCGCCGAGGTCCTCGGGATCTCGGTCGGCACCGTGAAGTCCCAGTGCAGCAGGGCCCTGGCCTCGCTGCGTGAGCGCATCGGGGAGGAGGCGCGATGAGCCAGGAGACCTTCGAGCGTGAGCTCGCCCGCCACGCCGACGGGGTGCACGGCGCCCCGCTCACCTTCGACGACGTGCGCGGCAAGGCGCGCTCCATCCGGCGCAGGCGGCGCACCGCCGCCGCCGGGGCCGTGGCCGCCGCCGCCGCGCTGGTCGTGATCGTGCCGTCGGTGCTGGCCGGTGGCGGCGGCCACCGCTCCGACGAGCCGCCGGTCGCCCCGTCGTCCACGAAGGGCGTCGACCCGGGCCACGACGGCGTACCGGTGCTGCGCGAGGGCGCGATCACCTACGACGACGGAACCCGGATCAGGCCCCGCGTCGGCAACGACCGCATCGTCGGGTTCACCACGCTCGGCTCCGACCGCTGGGTCGTGAGCGTGCTGCCGGACAGTGGGCAGACCGAAGCAGTCGTGATCGACGACTCGGGACAGGCCCTCGACCGCTACCCGATCTCGGGCGCACTCGTGGCCGCCGACGACCACGAGGCGGTGGCCTGGGTCGACCCGGCGGGTGCGCCGCAGGTGCTCGTGGCCGGCGCCGAGCGCCCGTTGTCGCTGCCCCCGGTCGAGGGCCGGTCTCCGACAGCGGTCGCCCTGGTCGGAGCCTGCCCCGACGACTGCCGGGTCATCGGCCGCGACGCGGGCGGAGCGGGGCTGGGCAGCAGCTGGTCGGTGTCGACCGACGGAGACGTGCAGGCGCTGCCGGGGTCGATCCCGGCCGTGATCGACGCGACCGCTGACGGCAGCCTGCTCGCCGTCATCGACGGCTATGCCCCGGACGACATCCACGTGTGCAGCGGAGCCTACGACCCGGGCCTCGGTGACTTCCGGTGGCACGGCTGCGACGACAACGTCTTCGAGTTCGCGCCCGACGGCGGGTTGGTCGCCACCACGTTCGCGGAGGGTCTCGGGCCGACCAGGATCACGGTGCGCGACGCCGCGGACGGCCGGGTGGTCGGCGAGGTGCAGGGCGGCTGGATCTCCAGCTTCGCCTGGGAGGACGCCACCCACCTGTTGGTGGTGCGAGTGGCCGACGACGGCGGCACCCTGCTCGAGCGCTGGGGCCCGGAGGGCACGACGACGGTCCTGGAGGGCCCCACGACGGACATGGACCTCCTCGAGCCCTCCCTGCAGCTGCCGCTCGGCTGACCTCCGGCGAGCTCTCCGAGGTCCCGGCCTCAGACCAGGACCTCGGTCACCGGCAGCGAGGAGTCGGCGGGGTGGTCCAGCGCGGACGGCGTCCGCCCGCGGCTGACCATCTCCGCACCCAGCGCGGCGACCATCGCGCCGTTGTCCGTGCAGAGGCCGGGGCGCGGGACCCGCACCCGGATCCCCTTCGCGGCGGCCCGCTCCTCGGCCATCGCCCGCAGGCGGGAGTTGGCGGCCACCCCGCCGCCGATCAGGATGTCCTCGATCCCCTGGGTCTGCGCGGCGTCGATCGCCTTGCGGGTGAGCACGTCGCAGACCGCCTCCTGGAACGACGCGGCGACGTCGTTCACCGGCACCGGCTCGCCCGAGCGCTCACGCGCCTCGACCCAGCGCGCGACGGCGGTCTTGAGGCCGGAGAACGAGAAGTCGAAGCGGTGCCGCTCGAGGTCGCGCCGCGACGTGAGGCCACGCGGGAAGTCGACGTACACGCTGTCGCCCTCGCGAGCGGCGCGGTCGATGTGCGGGCCGCCGGGGAACGGCAGCCCGAGCAGCCGGGCGACCTTGTCGAACGCCTCCCCCGCCGCGTCGTCGATGGTCGCGCCCAGCGGGTCGACGCCGATCGTCACGTCGGTGACCCGCAGCAGCGAGGAGTGCCCGCCGGACACCAGCATCGCCAGGCACGGCTCCGGCAGCGGCCCGTGCTCGAGCTGGTCGACGGCGACGTGCGCGGCGAGGTGGTTGACGCCGTAGATCGGCTTGCCCAGTCCGATCGCCAGCGCCTTGGCGGCGGCGACGCCCACCATCAGCGCCCCGGCCAGCCCGGGACCGCTGGTCACCGCGATCGCGTCCACGTCGTGCAGGCGTACGCCCGCGGTCTCGCACGCCCGTTCGATGGTCGGCACCATCGCCTCGAGGTGGGCACGGCTGGCGACCTCGGGGACGACCCCGCCGAACCGGGCGTGCTCGTCGACGCTGCTCGCCACCGCGTCGGCGAGGAGCGTGTGCCCGCGCACGAGACCGACGCCGGTCTCGTCGCAGGAGGTCTCGATGCCGAGGACGAGGGGCTCGCTCATGGTGCTCATTGTGCCGACCACGCGCACGCGGCCCCCCACCGGATGAGGTCTGCGCGAACTGCTTCCCAGGGGCGGGTCGCGGACGTACGTTGTCGGGGCTTCACTCACTTCGCACATTTGGGAGCACTACATGCACATCCCGGGAATCTCTCGGACGAGTGCCGCCCTCGCCGTCACGGCGAGCGCCGCGCTCGTGCTCTCGTCTCCGGGGCTGGCCTCCGCCCGCACCGTCGACGACTCGACCCTCACCCCGCACACGCACTTCGTGGTGCAGCCGCTCAACCCGGACGGCTCCACCCCGGCCCCGGCGGCCGACGGTGAGGACATCCCGAACATCGACTCGGTGAAGTCGACGATCCGGAAGTACTACAACGCCAGCAGCGCCGGCATCGCCGACAAGGCCTCCTCGCCCTACATCACCGAGATGCAGGGCATCGAGCAGGCGATCCTCGCGCAGCTGCCCGACCCCGCGCCCGCCGAGAACCTGGCCGTGGTGTTCGACGCCGACGACACGACGCTCTGGACCTACGACATGGAGGACGGGGCGATGCACTTCAACTTCGACCCCAAGGTCCAGAACGACGACTGGGTGCTCCCGGGCAAGTTCCCGGCGACCCCGGGGATGGTCGCCTTCGTGAACGAGGTCCAGGACCGCGGGTACGACGTCTACGGCATCACCGGCCGCGGCGAGAGCCAGGAGCAGGCGACGCTCGACAACCTCACCAAGGTCGGCTACGACGAGTTCAACGCCGACAACTTCTTCACCAAGCCCGCCACGCTGCCGTCGTACCTCGACTGCCACAGCAGCGTCGACCCGAACGACGACCCGGCGAAGTGCAACACCGTCGAGTACAAGGCCGGCACGCGCGCCTACATCGAGTCGACCGGCGAGACGATCGTGCTCAACATCGGCGACCAGTACTCCGACCTCCAGGGCGGCCACGCGCTGAACAACGTCAAGCTCCCGAACCCGACGTACTACCTGCCGAGCCCGGACATCCAGGGCGCGCCGGCCTCGGATGCCGACCTGGCGCTGCCGACCGAGTTCGACATGGCGGCGGACGGCTCGAGCGGCCTGACCACCCCGGGTGACCAGATCCCCAACATCGACAACGTCAAGGCGGAGATCCGCGCGTACTACGGGGCCTCCAGCGGGATCGCGAACAAGGACACCTCGCCGTACATCGCCCAGATGACGAGCATCGCCCAGCACTGGAAGCAGAAGCTCACGGCCGTCTGCACGAAGGGCGTGAAGAAGCACCAGCGCCCGGCCGTCGTCTTCGACGCGGACGACACGACGCTGATGACCTACGACATGGAGGACGGGGCGATGAAGTTCAACTTCGACCCGGCCCTCCAGAACACCTGGGTCCAGGAGGGCCGCTTCCCGGCGACCCCGAAGATGCCGGGCGTGGTCAACGCCGCCGCCAAGGCGGGCTGCAAGATCGTCGGCCTGACCGGTCGCAACAACGCCCAGCGGGTGGCGACGCTCGACAACCTGGCGCGGTACTACCACGACGGCGACGGCAACCCGCTGTTCAAGTCGGCGTACTACTTCACCAAGTGGACGAGCAGCGACACGCCGCCGGCGTACGTCGACCCGGCGCTCGACGGCAAGGACGGCTACTCGACGATCGACTACAAGGCGTCGACCCGGAAGTACGTGCAGGACAAGCTGGGCCTGCACATCGTCGCGAACTTCGGCGACCAGTTCAGCGACCTGATCGGCGGCTCGTCCGCCCGGGTCGTGAAGCTGCCGAACCCGACGTACTACCTGCCGTGATCGGGGCCGCGCCAGCGGACCCGATCGTTGGTGGTCGAGCAGCGACCGGGGACGCGTCAGCGGACCCGACGGAGCGTGTCGAGACCCGGTGACCCGGGAAGTCGGCGGCGATCTAGCCGGATGCGCCGCAGCCTCGAACGAGGCTGCGGCGCATCACCACGGCCGTCGTGCCGTCGCGGTAGTAGCGGCGGCGCCGGTCGACCTCCACGAAGCCCCGGGCCGCGTAGAAGGCCAGCGCCCCGGCGTTGTCCTCACGCACCTCCAGCAGCAACCGGTCGGCGCCGCCCTCGCGGGCGGCGCCGACCACCGCGTCCAGGAGCCGGCTCGCGAGGCCGGTACGCCGGTGGGCGGAGTCGACCGCGATCCGCTGGAGCTCCGCGATGTCGGCGACCACGCTGGCGACGGCGTGCCCGACGACACTCGGCCCATCGCCGGCGTCGACCTCGGTGACCAGGTAGCTGATCGTCGGCAGCCTGCCGGCCACGCCCTCCTCGACCAGGGCGGCCGACCAGGCGTCGTCGCCCAGGGCGTCCCGCTCGAGCGCCGCGATCGCGAGCACGTCGTCCGTGGTCGCCGGGCGGATCGTCACGAGACGCGTTTCGGGGCGTGCGGCGCGTCGGCGTCCGGGCGGCGCAGGTAGAGCGGCTCGGGGTCGCGCAGCTCCGCCAGCTCCTCGGCGACGGCGCGGGCCAGCCAGCCGGCGCTCGGCGCCTGCGGGCCGATGCGGCGCGGGAACGCGTCGGGGTACAGGTCCCCGCCGGGGCCGGCCACCGGCTGCTCGGTCGCGAGGTCGGCCGGCTTGCCGACCAGCGGGCCGTCCAGCCGGGCGCCCTGCTCGTCGTACCGGGCGAGGTAGACCTCCTTGCGCCGCGCGTCGGTCGCCACGACGAACTCTCCCGGGACCCCGGCAGCGGCCGCCTCGACGGCGAGCACGTCGAGCGAGCACACGCCGTACACGGGGATCTCCAGCGCGTAGGCGAGGGTCCGCGCGGTGACCAGGCCGACCCGCAGGCCGGTGAACGGGCCCGGTCCGACCCCGACCGCGATCGCGGTGAGGTCCTGGCGGACCAGGCCGGTGTCGGTGAGCGCGCGCTCGATGAGCGGCGCGAGCTGTTCGGCGTGCTTCAGGGGGCGCTCGGCGGTCAGCTCGGTGACGACGTCCTCGCCGTCGTGGAGGGCGACGGTGACGAGCGGGGTGGCGGTGTCGAACGCGAGCAGCACGCCGCCGAGGCTAACGCGTCACCGATTTCTGGGTGATTCATGGCTGTCCTGTGGATCTGGCGTGGGCGGCGCGTGGAAGTTGCCGCCCTAGTGTTCAGGTGTCGGTAGGGGGAACACGGACCGGCACCGCAGTTCAGATCAGTGGTTCGGAACGACCGTCGCGGAACGTGGGGATCCGCGGGCGCGCTGGGGGGAGCGCCATCGGCCGGTTCCGGAAGGCCCGTCCCGCGCGCTCGGTTCCCCGAGAAGGCGGGACGGGCCTTCTCCATGTCTGCTACCCGTTCGCGAGCTCCACGACGATGTCGAGGTGGCCGGCGTGTCGTGCGTACTCGGCCAGCACGTGGAAGCAGATCCACTCCAGCGTCGGCGGGTCCGCCGCGAACCGCCCGCCCGGCGCGGCCGTGGCGTCCAGTGGGAAGTCACGCAGCACCGCCCGGGTCCGCTCCCCCATCGCCCACAGCGCCGCCACCAGCTCCTCGACGGTCACCTCGTCCGCGACCGCCCAGCGCCCGCCGGCCTCGGCATCCCACGGCTCGTCGACGGTCCAGTTGCCCCACGGCCGGTCGACGTGCTCGCCCAGGAAGCCCCACACGAACCACCGCTGCTCCATGTGGAGCACGTGGCTGAGCAGCTCGATCGGCGTCCACCCGGACGCGAGCCGCGTCGTCCGCCGCTCCTCGTCGCTCAGGCCGAGGACGCCGTCGACGATCTCCTGCCGGACCCAGTCGAGGTACGCCGCCCAGCGCGCCGCCCCGGCCGGCCCGTGCTTGCTCGGCTCTCCGTCCGCCCGCGCGACGCGCCTGTCGTCTGTCACCCGTCGATTGTGCCGCCCGTGGGGAACCCGTGCTCGACCCCCCACGCCACCGCTTGAGACCGGCTGGTGACGCCGATCTTCCGGTACACCGACCGGATCACGGACTTCACGGTGTTGATGCTGAGGTAGAGCTCGGCCGCGACGTCCTCGTTGGACCGCCCGGCGACGATCAGCCCGAGCACGTCGAGCTCACGCGGCGAAAGGTTGACGTCCCGCCCCTGTTGCCGGCGCCGCTCGGCCTGGTTGTCGAGGTCCGCCTGCGACCCGTCCTCGAGGTGACCGTCGGCGAACGCCTCGACGGCGTCCGCCAGCTCCTCGGCGTCGGCGCCGAGGGAGACCGACGTGATCGCTCCGATCGCGAGCGCGCGGGCGGCGAGGCCGGGCTGGAGCTCGCGAGCCAGCGCGAGGACCCGCCCCGGGTGGGCCTTCACGGCTGTCTCGAGGTCCTTGCCGTCGCCGTGCTGCAGCCCGAGCACGTCGTACAGGACGACATCGGCGTCGCCCTGATCGGCACCGGGACCGATGTCCACGACCACCATGCGGTCGGCGTACGCCGCCAGCATGCTCCGAACGCCTGCATGTACGACCGCATGCTCGGAGATCACGCCCACGCGGACCACCGCGCATCACCTCCACGATCAGAGTTCGTGAATTTCGATGCCCGGTGGTCCGCGGGTTCAAACCACCTCGTCTACACCCGTAGGGGTGATCTGGGCTGGGCTACTCCACCCGGTTGCCCTGCTCGTCCCAGTGCTCGGCGACCTTCTTGCTCGGCTGCACGCGCGGCGGCTCGCCCGGCATCTTCGGGGTGCCTACCCCGGGAGCGCTGTGCAAGTCAGTCACGGGAGGCGGCGGTGGGGCAAGCGTTGTGGGTCAGGTTATCGGGCGAGTTTCAGGCTCGCCAGAGAGGGACCCGTGAGATGAGTATGACCGCTCCCCCATCCGCACCGCCCGTGTTCATCGACCAGCGCGAGTTCGAGAGCTTCCTAGGCGACATCTACGACATCGGCGTCTTCTCCGCCTCCGCCGTCATCGACTGGTGCGCCCGTGAGTGCAAGAACCGCGGCGTGCCGTTCGAGCTGATCTACGAGCCGCGCTGGAACGACAAGGGCCAGCAGATCGGGCCGCGCATGGAGATCAGCGTGGCCGCCGGCGACATCGTCCTCGCCGTGCTCGAGGCCATGACGAAGGCCCGCGGCGCCGCCCTCGACGAAGCCACGGCGCGACTGTCGGCGGACAGCGCGACCCTCTAACCAGAAGCGGCTCCGTCTGGTCGGGCTAGGACCAGCGGAGCCTAGGAACCAGTCCCTAGGAGGACCAGCACCATGAGCACAGCATCCCAGACGAGCCAGCCAACCTTCACCGGAGAGTGGGCGCAACCGATCGCCCAGGCCACCGTCACCGGCTACGGGACCGAGAGGTTCACCGTTACCCGCGCGACAAACGGCCGCCAGGAGTTGGTCTTCATCGAGAGCACCTCCGGCGAGACCCTCTGGCTCACTCCAGAGCAAGCTGCCGACTTCGCCGAGGCCGTGCACAACGTTTCCGGCATGGAAACCTCGACGCGCCAGGCGAGGTTCCTAGCCCAGGTCCACCGCATGGCGATGGCCCGCGATGGGGTGACACGAGCCCACGTCGAGCGCGCGACGGGCATCGCGCGCCACCGCCTCCGCAGGATCCTCTCCGGGGAGGTACCGATGACGCACGCCGAGCATGTGGCCATCAGCGAGGTGCAGGCATGATCGGCTTGGACGCTGAGATCAGCGTTCGATCTCTCCTGACCGCGCTCACGTGGTTCGCGGCGATCGCGCTCTTGCTCGCAGGAGGCGCACTCGGAGTCGACTGGCTTCTCGCCGCGGGGATTGCGGCAAGCGTGGCAGGCAGCACGCTGACGGTGCTCCGCGATGGCGAGCGCACCCGGCGACTAACGCGCGCCCTCTGGAACGCCCAGATGGAGAGCCGGGCCAACGGAGACGTGCGGAATCTGCGATGACCGGCACCTACCAGCCCGAGCGCTCGCCACCGCCCCGCCCGCTCCGCACGGGGCGGGCTACCGCAATTTCAGTCCGCACTGAAGATAGGCCGTCCCATGCCCAGCAAGCCCACACCCACCGTCGAGATCGTCGAGGTCTCCCCCGCGATCGCCGAGGACTGGCTCTCACGCAACCCGAACAACCGCAACCTGCGGCGCCCGGTGGTCGACTCCTACGCCCGCGACATGGAAGCCGGCCACTGGATGCTCAACGGCGAGACCGTGAAGTTCTCTGGCAGCGGCGAGCTGTTCGACGGCCAACACCGCCTGCACGCCATCGTGCAGTCCGGCCAGACGGTTCCGATGGTCATCGTCCGCGGCCTCTCCCCTGACGTCATGCCCACCGTTGATGCCGGCGCCAAGCGCACGTACTCCGACGCGCTGAAGCTCATGGGCGAGGAGAACACCTCCACCCTGGCAGCCGTCTGCCGGCGCGCGGTCATGTGGGACAGGGGGATGAAGACGAACACGGGTGCCATCA
Organism: Nocardioides aquiterrae; assembly: GCF_039526625.1. NCBI lineage: Bacteria > Bacillati > Actinomycetota > Actinomycetes > Propionibacteriales > Nocardioidaceae > Nocardioides > Nocardioides aquiterrae. Next base: position 25,757 of record NZ_BAAAJE010000020.1, on the reverse strand, counting down.
AGCCGACGCCGCTCGAGATGAACCAGTTCTTGACGGACCACCCCGAGATCCGGGCATCAGCCGACCTGGCCGCGCACCTGGCGTCCCGCGAGAGCCTCCCCGCGTCCGTCTACGGGCTTTGTCACTACCTATTTGCCCAGACTGATGCCGAGGCCGCTACCTGGTTCCTCATGCGCGTCTCGGACGGCGACGGGATCGCGAGCTCGGATCCGATCGCTCAACTTCGGTCCCGGATCACTCGCCTGAGGGTGCGAGGCGGGCGGATCAACGAGACGGTCGGGTTGGCGCTAACGATCCGGGCATGGAACGCGCACCGATCCGGGCAGGCGCGTGCGAAGTTGCAGCTGCCAGCCGGCGGGCTGACGAACGAAAACTTCCCCGAACCGAGATAGCTGGGGACTCGCCCGGTGGCCGGGAATCCTCAACCACGATGCCTTTGCGTGTCGCCGTGAATGAACCGTCCCCAGGCCGATCGCTGCGCCCGGGTCCGGGTCTCCCAGACCAGGCCTACTCCGCTGGGCCAGTCGCCGAGGAGGCCGTTTACGATCCCTTCGATCTCCGCGATGCGCTCCGACAGTTTGCCCATCCCGCGAGACACGTTGAGGGCCCACCACAGACTGGCGAACACCACCAGCCCAGCCAGAAGTACTAGGACCCATCGAGCCCGCGGCTCCATTGAGTCAGAGGTCGCGAGCGCGCCGATCAACGCAACAACCGCGACTGGGACTGTCAGGAAGCCATAGCCGGGAGACTGCCTTGCCATGATCTCGGTTCGCAAGGTGTCGTACTCCCACTTAAGAACCTCAAGTAGTCGCTCGTCGTCACTTGCCACGACGGCACGATACTCAGAGATGCAGAAGGTCGGGAACGCGCCTGCGCTAACGCCGAACAAGAAGTTCCCGGAGCCGAGGTTGAAGTCAGGCGCCCGCCAGGGCGCCAGAAGGCTCGTCTAAGAGGGGCGGGCCCTAACTAGAAGGTCTCCCGGGCATCGATCACCCTCGTCCGGGATGCCGCGGAACCACCTGCCCTTCACCACATGCGTGGTCGCAGGCAACTCTTCAGTTCGTCATAGAACCGGTCTCGCGCTTCCGCGGCTCGTTCGAGCCGGAGCTGGAATTCCGGCTGCGCGATTGCGGCGGGACCATCCGCGATGACATGAAGATCCCAGACCGCCTGGTGCCACGCCCGGGCTGCGGCAACCACCTCCCCAGGTGCCAGCAGGAGTAGTCGCTCGAAGTGCGCCGCCCGTTCGTCCTCGAACTGTGCGACCAACTTGGCCCCCTTAAGCGGGTCTATCGGATTGGTTGTCATGTCGGGGCCAGAAGCTGCCTGAGATTCTCAGACAGAACCGAGATTGCATCTTGAGCGCGGAGGCGTAGTCCGCGACCGCCGAGACAAGCCGGTCTTCCCATCGAGCGGATGTTTCCCTGCGCCAGCGGGATCGCTCCGTCAAAGCGCTCGCTCCGTATGACAGCCCAGCGCCGACAGCGACGCCAGCGAGAGTGAGCCACGACGCATCGTCCATGGCGCGAACTCTAATCTTGCGGCTACGTTTCGATCCATGGACGAAGCACTCCCATGGATCTCACTCGGAATCGCTTTGTTCGCGCTGACGATCAACGGACTGACCTTCCGGGACCGCCGTCGCCAAGACCGCAGAGACCTCTTCCTCAAGATGCACGAGCGGCTTATCGATCAGGACCTACAGCGCGGACGTCGGCTGCTTTACCAGCACATCCACGACGAGGGCAGCGCTCGGCGGCTGAGGATGTCGCCCGCCGAGGCCGACGCCGAGATCTATCAGGCGATTAACCGGGCACTGGCGATGTTCGACGTCTTCTCCATGTATGTCGAGAAGGGGTACATCGACCGCGCGGAGGCACTCCAGGAGTGGGGACACACCCTCGCCCGGGCCTTCCAGCAAGCGCAACCGTTTATCGCAGATCGCGACAACAACCAGACCTGGCTGTCGTGGCCGAACCTCAGGTCTTTCGGCCAAGAGGCGGTCCGGTGGCACGAGGAGAGGGCACAGTCACCTGCGAAGGTGACCCAGGAAGGTTGATGTGGCCGCGGCTCTTCTTGGAGCAGGACAGTGACGGTTGGTGGGTTATGCAGCGCTCAACTTCGTGAGGAGCCACCGACCGAGCTTGGCATCGTATTGGGCGACATCGTCCACAATCTGCGATCTGCGCTGGACCAGCTCGTCTGGCAACAACATCGACAAGCATCAGGAGGTGCCGGGTCGTCGTCATGACCCCCAGCCGGAACGCCCGGCGGGTCGATCATGAAGTCGGGGGCTCCGCAAACGTCGTCGATTACGAGATTCTCTCCACTGATCCACTTCAGGTGGGCACAAGAACCGAGTTCTTGAGATATCTGATCCGAGATCAATGATCGGGCAAACCACGTGGACGTACAGCCCCGCGCTGGCATGTTCTTCGGTTACGGTCCGGAGCTCGTCGGCCGGGGCGAACTTTTCGTCATGGCTGGCGGTGCGACGACGATCGTCCGCGAACTCTGGGACCTCGCCCACCGGCCCTGAGCCCCGCCGGAAGTGTGTTGTGATTGCCCTGTGGCGCATGCGTGAAGTCCGTAGTCTCCCGAGGGTAGGAACTAGCGTTGGCAAGCAGGGGCATGAAGCCTGGGAGGTGCGCAGGTGGCAGAGCGTCGACGGATCTTCTTCAGCCATGCGAGCGAAGACAAAGGCCGGATGCTTCAGGTGTACGGCAAGTTGCTCGAGCACCATCCGGACCTCGATCCGTGGGTGGACACGTTCGAAATCACCGGTGGCCAAGTCCTCCTCGACAAGATCGCTGAGGGAATGGACGCCGCGGAGCGGTTCTTCGTCTTCTTGTCGCCGGTTTCCATCAAGAAGCCGTGGGTCCAGGCTGAGTTGAAGCGCGCGCTGACACAAGAGATCGGAGGTGAGCGGCCCGACTTCGTGGTGCCGATCAAGATGGGGGGGTTGACCGAAGTGCCGCCGTTCGTCGAAGCCAAGAAGTACATCGACCTCGATCGATTGACCGAGCACGAGTGGGTGGCAGAGATCTACGCCGCTGCCACGGGGACAAAGCTCCCGAGCAGCGTAGCGACAACTCCCAACGTCGTACTGCTCGGGTCCGTCGTGGACCCGCACAACCCAGCCCTCATCCAGTATCAGTTCGAGGTCCAACACTGGGCAGAGAAGATGGCCGTCAGGGTCGAGACGACCACTCGAGTGGAAGACATCTCCTGCTGGCTACTCGGGTATGCCGGGATGGCTTCTGTGCACGAGGCTGTTCATGACACGTGGGCTGCTACGTCCTGGCCGGACCCAGTGATGGCGGGTAACCGCTTCGTCGTTGAAGTCGTGTTTCCCACCGGCGTCGATGCGCAGGCAGCGATCACCGGTATTGGGCCCTGGGACGGCTCTGGTTTCACGTCCATGTCTATGCGGATGCACGGGGCGTAGCGGCGTTCGATCGGGCTAGCGCTAGAAGTTGACGGGTCGCGTAGAGGTAGCCGCTTGCGAAGACTGCGCGCGTCGCCTGATCGTTGAAAGGACCGATTGTGGCGGGAAGCGGTGTGCGTTCCACCTCCTCCACCAGGGCATCCAAAGCGGCGAGTCCGTCGGCGGACATCTGAATGTCGGCCATCAGACAGACGCCCCCGAAGCGTCGACCCACGCTGATCCGGTCGACCAGATGGGCTTGCCGAGGGTGGTGTCGAACCACATCGCGCCAGCACCCGCAGCTCCGGCGCCTGGTCGGGAGCCAGTGGCGCCGGCGCCGGATTTGACCACGCCTCCGCCCTTGATGTCTCCGGACAGGTAGGCGTGGCGGAACCTGTTGGCCGCGGCCTGGCCGATGTCGTAGGTGGCGTCCGTCGAGGCACAGATGCCGGTGCCCTGGAAGCCGAGGAGGGCCGCGCCCTCCTGGCGGATGAACTGGGTGATCGCACTGGGGCCGGAGCCGAAGCCGATCTTGCCGTTGTTGAAGTCGAGGTCGACTCGGGGGTTGGCGTCCGCGGTCCGCTTGCCGCGCAGGTGCTGGGCGGTGAGTGTGACGCAGTACGTCGCCGATGGGGCGGTTCCGCCAGAGCCGAACGGGTCGCCGGTGACGTCGAGGATGGTCCATGCCGGCTGGTCGCTGCTGCTGGTGTTCTGGACAACGAACACGCCGTCCGTTCCGGCGGCCGATGCGGTGCGGTACTTCGAGCCCGGGGCGTCCAGGGTGTTCTTGGAGGCGCTGCTGGTCTGGGTGACCACGATGGATTCGGCTCCGTAGCCGCCGCGGATGCAGTTGCGCTGCGCGGACGCGCTGGTGAACAGCACCTTCGGCGTCGTGGCCTCCCACCTCATGCCGATGAACTGGTTGTAGCCGCCCGCGCACTCCACGTGGTACTCGGCGACGTTGCCCTCGATGGACCCACCGAACAACTGCATGTTGTTCGGCCCGCTCGATGCTCCCGCGAGGAAGGCGATGTGCCGGGTTCCGGCGACGTTCGTGCCCTCCCCGGAGTTGTGGGAGTACCGGCCACCATGGAACTGGGACTCGTTCGCTGCCCCTCCCGCGCCCGTCGTGGCGGCACGGAGGTTGATGGCGTTGTTGTCGAGGTGGCCGATGAAGTACCGGTTGTAGAGGGATCCGGCGTCGTCGGCGATGTCGACACCGACGGAGAAGTTCTGGACGTGCTTGATGTGGATGGTGCACGTGCGGGTGTCATCGATCCGCACGCCGACGTCGGTCCCGATGACCCCGGCGCCGGGACCGGGCGAGAGACCCCAGGCCTTGGCCAGCCGCACAACGTCACCGATGTACACGGTTGCACGAGAGAGCACCGTGGCTCCGTCGCCCACCTTTACCAGCGGCGAGGCGTTGCCCGTGAGCGTCGCAAGGGACAGGTCCGCTGGTCCAGTGATGACGAACGTTGAGCTGAGACTGTAGGCGCCTTCCGCGTACAACCGACCGCCACCGGCTACAGCGGCGGCCATCGCGGCCGCGAAAGCCGCATCGTTCGTCGCGGCGCTGGCCGCGTTTCCGCCACCCTCGGCCTCGGGAAAGTACAGTCCGAGAGCGGGAGCATGCTTGGAGCGGCTCATGCGGCCTACAGCCTGCTCCGCAGTCGAGGCGGTAAGTGCAGCCGACGTCGCCGAAGCCGAGTCGTTGATCCGTCCTGCGATGATCGAGTCGTTGGTGCTCCCGACCGCTTCGGCCGCCGCCTGAGCAGCCTCGGCAGCGTCGCGCGCGTCCTCCGCGAGCCCCTGCGCTGTCTCGGCGTTCGTCTCGGCAGTCTCGGCACCGGTCCGCGCGGTCGCCGCAGCGGTCGCCGCGGTCTCAGCGTCGTTGCGCGCCTCGAGCAGCTCGGCCGTGACGGTCCCGAGGACCGCGCGGAACGAGATGCCGCCGCTGTTGCGCGGCCCGGTGATGACGGGGGTTGGGATCGGTGCAAGTCTCATGAGCGGTCCTGTTCTGTGGCTGGGCTCGTGTGAGCGATCGGACTAGGTCGTGGTCGACGTGGCGGTCATGCAGCACTCGCCGAACGGCTTCCCGGAGCCGCAGTCGCAGGTGTGGCCGTCGGCGTACCACTCGGCAAGGTGACATTCGAGGAAGGTCTTGCCGCTCTCGCAGTGGCACGGACGCTGTTGGGCAACCGGGTGCTGGGTCCAGCCGACGAGCTTGTCGAGTTCCTCGCCGTGGTCGTCGAACTCGGCGAGCTGCATCGTGGAGATGTGGCCGCGTTCGAGCCTGGTGTAGTAGAGGCGGCCGCCGACGATGGTCTTGGCGAAGTCCTGCAAGGTCCGGTGCGCGCGCACTTCGTAGCCGAGCGTCATCCACTCCCCTAGGCCGCGCGGGACCGGGCGCTTGGGCTTCTTGCGCCACTCGTCCCAGACGCCGGGGTGGATGTCGGGTGCCTCGTCGCGGAGGCGGTTCAGCTCGATCGTGGTCGGGCGCTCGGTCCAGGTTGCGGGCATGACGTGGACGCCAGAGATCCGCTCGGGCTCGAAGCCGTTCTCGGTGGCGAGATGGTAGGCGTCGAACTTCTTACGCCGGTGGGACCAGCCGACCAGGAACACGGTGGGTGGGGCGAGCTTCAGGTGTCGATCGCCGAGTTCGTTGAGGAGGTGGTCCTCAAGGTCTCCGAGCCAGGCGGGCACCGCTTCGACGAGGTCGTCGAACGTCTGGACCATGCCGGACTGGTGCAGAACCGTCGACTTCGCTTCCGCTCCGAACGCACCGTCTCCAGCGGTGAGCACGGCCGCGTCCAGGTGTGGGATCAGCATGCTCTTGGAGGTGTGCCCCAGCTTCCCGAGGTTCTTGGTGTAGGACATTGAGTCGGTGACGAACTCGGCATGGTCGCCCTTGCAGGCGATCGCAATCAGGGTCACGCCGCGGCTCCGATCAGCTCGGCCGGCACCGCGCACGGGCCGAGAGTGGTCACGGTGCCGCCTGCGGCCAGGGTGAGCGCGTCGCGGGAGACGATCCCGCCCGCGGCCAACTTCTGGGCGTTGAGGGCGTTGAACAGCTCGATGCCGTACTGGTCGACCGCCGAGGCTCGGACCACGTACTCACCGTTGGAGAGCAGCGCGGGGATGGAGTCTGAGGTCTTGGTCCCGGGTCCGGTGATGTAGCCGCCGGTTGCGTGTCCGGGTGTCGGGATGGCACCAGACGCGGCCAGGGCGGCCATCTTGTTGCCGATGGCCGTGTAGTGGACGCGCACCTCGACGTCCTTCGACTTCACCTGTGCCAACGAGAGCTTGAGCCTGTCGATCGCCGACAGCGCCTTCGACGTCTTCACGTCGGTTTCGATCACGCGCGACTTCGGGATCTCCAGCACCCGATCGGCCAGTGACTTGGCGGCGGCCTCGGACACGCCCATCGCCTGGGCGGTCTGGATGAACGCCTGCCGTGCTGCCTTGAACCGCTGCTCGTTGTTGCGCACCGCGGCCGACTGGTTGTTCCATGCCGCGGCGAGCTGCGACAGGGCGGCACGGTTCGCGAGCGCCTCGTCCGTCGTCCCCTTGATGCCGGCGTTGCTCTTCTTGCCCTGCTCGGTGGCGTCCTTGAGCGCCTGCCGGTAGGAGGTCTCGGCGTCGAACGCGGCGAGTGTGGCGGACCGCTTCTCCTCCATGGCCTTGGTGGCGTCGGCGACGGCGGCGGCTTCCTGCTTCGAGGCCTGGGCGGACTGGCGCGCGGCGACGCCGTAGGTCTTGGTGCTGCCGGTGGTCTTGTCGGTGGCCTCCGAGAGACGGCTCTGGCCGGCGCGCGCCTCTTCCAGGTCGTGAGTGCCCTCGCCCATACCCTTGAGCAGCGTCTGCCAGGCGCCCCACTGGTCATAGGCGGCGTCCTTGGACTCCTGAGAGCCCGTGTGCAGGGAGTCGACCCAGGCGGCGTGAATCTGCTCGAGCTGGGCCATGGCCTGGGCGTTGCCAAGTGTCGCGTCGGTGATCAGGTCCAGGCCGATGCCCAGCTCGCGGGCCGCCTTCAGTGAACCTTCCTTCTCCAGGATGTTCGCGATGGTGGTCCGGGTGTTCTCGGTCAGCGCGCCGGTCTGCTGGTCCAGGGAGGCGGTCAGGGCGTCAACGTTCGCGGCCGCGTCACGGTTGGCGGTGGCGAACCCGCCGAGCAGCCCGGTCGCGCCGCCGATCGCGGCACCCCATGGCCCGCCGAGGGAGAACCCGGTCAGGGCGCCGCCCAGTGCTGTTTCCAGGGCGCCGACGGCCGTGCTGGCGTTCTCGGCACCGAGGGCGAACAGGCCGAGCCCGGCGGCGGTGCCAAGGCCGCGGAACAGCAGCCGGGAGGACTTCTCTGCGCGCTCGGAGGAGACGCCGAGATTGGTCAGGGCCTCGCTCGTCGAGGAGATCCCGGAGACGACCTTGCCGGTGGTCCAGACTCCGCCACCGAGGACGGCGGTCAGGCCGGCGAGCGCCAGGGTCGCGTCGTGCGCGGGGCCGGGGAGGTCATTGAAGGCGTTGATGTTGTCGGTCAGCCCTTGGGTGAGCTTCCGCAGCGGCCCCTGGGCGCCCTCGCCGGTTCCGATGAACATCGTCTCGAGCGAGCCCTTGAGCTGTTCGATGTCACCGGCCAAGTTGTCGAGCCGCTTGCCAGCGGTCTCGGCCGCCGCGCCCTGGTCGTTGACCTTGGTGATCCAGTCCTGGATGCCCTCGGCGCCCTGCTGGTAGAGCACGTTGGCGACCCGGATCGCGTCGGAGCCGAAGATCGTAGCTAGGGCGGCGTTCCGCTCAGCGTCGGACTTGCCCTTGAACGCCGCCTGAAGCTGGCCGGCGATGTTGGTCATGGACCGCATCTGGCCGTTGGCGTCATAGATGCTGATGCCGTACTGCTCGAGGACGCCCTGCGCCTTGGTCGTCGGACTCTCCAGCGACAGGATCGCCTGCTTCAGCGAGGTGCCCGCGTCCGAGCCGAGCAGGCCAGCCGAGGCCATCGCAGCCAGGGCACCGGTGGTCTCCTCGATCGACAGCCCGGCCTGCGACGCGACCAGCCCGGACTGCTTCAGCGCCATCCCGAGGTCGGACACGGAGCCCATGGCCTTCCCAGCTCCGGCTGCGAGGAGGTCGGCGACGTGCGGGATTTGTGCACCCGAGAGGCCGAACTGCTGCATCGCGATCGCGGCGATACCGGCGGCGTCCGCGACCTCCAGCCCGCCAGCGGCAGCCAGGGAGAGCGCACCCGACAGGCCCCCGCTGAGGATGTCCTGGGTGCTGACGCCGGCCTTGGCGAGTTCCTCGATCGCTCCCGCGGCCTCAGTCGCGGAGTAGACCGTGTCCGCGCCAGCCTTGATAGCCGCGGCGCGCAGGAACTCCATGTTGCCGGCGGTCTCATGGGTGGCTGCCTGGACCGCCGACATGGACTTGTCGAACCGGGCGGCGCTTGCGATGAAGACACCGACGCCCGCCGCGGCGACCAGACCAACCTTGCCCGCCGTGGATCCGACAGCGGTCAGGCCGGCGCGCATCTTGGCGCCGTTGCGATCGAGCGCGGTCATCTTCGTGCCGAGCTCGGCGACGTTACGACCCGCGGTCGCTAGGCCGGCCGAGAGTGACTTGAAGTCCCCGACGAATCGGTAGACGACGCTGCGGTCAACCATGCAGACCACCGCCCCAAGCCGCACGCGAGGGGCGGTGGTCAGTCCGTGGGCCGCACACAGGAGGTCCTTTCGAAGGGACCCGTGTGCGGCCGGGTGATGGAGCCTGTGTGCGGCCAGGCGGGGGTGTTCAGTTGTGGGGGCGGCCCTCGGGCCGCAGTCACCTACCGGTCAAGCAACTTCTCGGTAAGGTCGTCGTGTACTGACGCGGCGAGCAGGTCGACAGCCCGATAGACGTTCGCCATCTCCGGCGAGCCCATGTCCTCCGCGAGCGGGATCGCAGCCGCGAGGCCGAGTTGAAGGCCAGCGATCCCGCCCGGAGTCTGGTCAAGCGCCGAGAGCGCTTCGAGGAGCCTCCGCTGGGCCGAGGCGAGCCGCTCGTCTCCAGCCAGCACGCCCTCCGCGACACTGCGCAACTCCGCGTACACCTCAGCGAGGTGCCACAAGCCAGCGGCCCGCGCAACAGGGATGTTGACGTCCAGGCCGGCGAACAAACCGACGATGCCGCCGTCGACCTGGTCAAGTGCGCCGAGGGCGTCGGCGAGGCGGCGCTGCGCCCGATCGGTACTCATGAGCCCTCCAGACCGGTCGGGGCAGGCTCCCTACCCCGACCGGTGGACTCTCCTACGCTCGAGGCAACCGACCTGGAGCAAGGAGAAGACTGATGGACCCAGAACTCGTCAAGATCCTCGACGGCTTGCACAACACGCTGCTGACGAACGCGGAGTTGACGAAGAACCTCGCCGCTGGAGGCAACGAGGTCGCGAGCCAACTCAAGCGCCTCGTTGGAATCGTGGATGCGCTCGGCGAACGTGTCGACAGCCTTGAGGGGCGTGTGGCGGCGCTTGAGTCGAAGTGACCGCCTAGTCAAAGGGATCGTCCTCCCCGCCATCCACCGGCGGCCGTACCAGGCGGGACGCCGCCGAAGGCGTGAGCCCCAGTTCGCCAGCGAGCGACCGCATGTGTGACCGGTATTGATTCAGCACCGTTGTCCACGGGTTCTTCACGCGGCCGCGGTCTGCGCGGCCTGACTCGACGAGAACTCCGTCGCGCGTCAGGGACCGCTCGCCCTGCACGATGCGCGCCCACGTCACGCAGTAGTCCGTGAGCACCTCGCCCTGCTCGTTCACCAGCCCCATCGAGCGGCTCAGGGTCGGGGCTGTTCGGCGCCATAGCTCCGCGGCCGTGTCGCGGGCGTAGGTCGTCTCGTCGTCGTCGCCGGCGAACCACTCGGGCCAGTCCGGTTCCTTGAGAGCGGTTGGCGGAAGAGTGACGCCGTCGCGGACCGGCCGATGACCCGGGTTGCCCTCGCGGACGACCTGAAGGGTCGGCTTCGGCTTCCGGCCGGGGCGGCTCATCGGCGCCCCTGTCCCAGAACCGACGATTTCGCGGGAGTACGAGTTGCCCTCCCGCAGTCCGGCAGGCTGAGCGCACAAGAGGGGCCACCCCCCACCCTCCGACGCCCGTTCACCGGTAGATCCTGGGCTCAGGACGCGGGTCCCGCGGGTCGCCCCCGGCCGTCGAGTCCGCCGCGGTCATGCCCGGCAGGTAGACCGGCTCACGTGTGCGCTTGGCCTCCTCGGGGTGGTTCTTGGCACGCATGCGGGCGTACTGAGCGGCTGTCATGACTCGCATCAGGCACCTCGCAGAGCGTCGCTGAGTTCGGCCGTCGGCTTCGTGCCGGCAGCGGCGCTGACCATCTGGTGGGTCACACCATCGGGTCGGTGAGCCTTGAAGGGCGAGAACATCTGGGGCTTGCTCAGGCGCTCGATCTCCCCGAGTTCCTCCACGATGGAGCGCACCTCGCCATGTCGATCGACGTAGTCGGCTGCGATCGCCTCCCATGCGTCGTTGGCGTGACGGCTCGGGCCGGCGGGCTGCTCGACCACGCGGCGCAGGATTGCTCGGGCCAGGACGGAGTCACCCATGGACTCCGCGCTCGCCATCAGTCGCGCAGCTTCCTCGGGCGAGGCGAGCTGGGCGGCCCGGTCCGCTGCGTCTCGCATGGAGATGGCGTGCGACCCAGCGTCAGCACCAGCTCTCGGGGTGTTGTACAGCTTCGACTCGAGCGCCGCGTACCGGGACGACAGCTCCGAACGCTCAGCCTCAGCCAGCTCGTCGAGCTTGCGCTGCGTCTTGTCGAAGAGCTCCGCGAGCTGACGGCTGCGGCCCTCATCCGACAGGTCCCGATCGGCGCGGAGCGCAGCGACCTTCTCGTTGTACTCGCGCTGAATCCGGTCGGCGGTCTCGCGATGCTTCAGGTTCGACACCCTCGACTCCTCACGCTGCTCGTGTTGCTCGGTAGTGCTCCAGGTCCTCGCGCTCAATCCGCCAGACCCCATTGACCTTCGTCGCCTTGAGCCGGCCCCGGGCGATGGCTTGCTGCACCGCCCGGGGACCGCCCCCTAGGAGGTCGGCCGCCTCGCTCGAGGTGACCCACGACCTCAACTCTGTGGGCTGTTCGTCCGTGTTCGTGAGGGGTGTTCGTGCCTGTGACGAACACCATTTGTCGCCGAGCGCTGAGACCGCGACGAGGTAGTTGAAGACAGTTGGGTGCTCACCTCGAGCGGCGATCCGAAGTGCCTTGAACTCTGGGCGTCGGATCATCCAGCCGGCCATCTCCGCAGTCAGGCGGTCCACCGTGTAGTCGCCAGGGCTAGTGATGAACTCCGGAGGCTCGGGGATGCGGCTCATCGCTCCTCACCGCCGCTCGAAGGATCAGGGACGAGGCGAAGCCGTAGTCGCCACCGTTGACCCGACCCTCGTCCTCGTCCCCCCTTAGGGAGGGGGACGAGGGACGAGGTAGGTCGAGGGTCGTCCGGGACGACGCGGGACGAGGCGGGGACGAGGGGACGAGGGCTAGTCATCCTGACCGCCTCCATCCCACGGCTTCAGCAGCGAGAAGGGCGTGCTGTCGGTGAGGTAGCCGTCGACCTGGAGGAGCGCCCGGGCCTGCCGGATGGAGGTGGCCTTGCCCTTCACGAGCGCTTCGATCTGGGCGCCCGAGAGCGGCTTGCCGGCCTTCTCGATCACCTCGCAGATCTGGCCCATCAGGTACGTGGGACGGAACTCGGTCGCGGCCGTCTCGACGGGCGCGGCGACTTCAACTTCGGCGAACCCCTCTCCGTGCGAGGTGAGCACCAGGTCGCCCATCCAGTGCAGGCCACTGGAATGCGAGAGCGCGTGCTTGCGAAGCTGCCCCGGCCGGTCCTTGGCAATCCGCAGGGTCGAGCGTCCGGTGAGTCCGACACCGAACGAGGTGCGGTTCTCCAGCACGTAGGCGGCACCGTCGAGGCCGTTGAGCTTGTGGACGGCGCCCAGGCTGTAGCGACCCCGAGTCTCGCTGGACTTGGTGACGTGGTCCAGCGAGACAGAGGCCGCCCCAGCAGCAGCGAGCCGACGCGGCAGCATTCGACCGAACTTCGCGACGTCGGAGTTGTCGTTCGGCGACAACCCATGCAGAGTCATCGCCTCGGTCACCCCGTCGACCACCCCCAAGGTCGGTCGCACGTCTCGGAGCAGGTCGGTGAGGTCGTCGAGATGGACGCCGGTGCCGAGCGCGTCGTCGGGCCGCACGTAGTGAAACCGCTCAGCGAGGGCCAGACGGTCGGCGCCCAAGGTGAGAAGTCGGCCCACGATGCCGCCCTCGTCGTCCTCGAAGTCGACGTAGACCACGCTGTTGCCGGCCTTGAGCTCGTCGAGGACAACGGACAAGCACAGCCAGGTCTTGCCGCCCTCGGACTCACTGGACACCGTGTGGACCTTGCCGGGGTAGAAGAGCCCTACCCCGTCCGAACGGCGCCCGACGCTGGCCTCCGGCGGCTGCCAGGAACCCTCGAGCACCTCGCCGAGGTCGACCGGCCTCCACGAGCGTCGGAACACCGGCTCCAGGGTCGTGACGACGTCGTCGGTCTGCCACTGGGTCATGCGACCACCCCGAGCGCGTCCATGACCTCAGGTGAAATCTTCGACAGCGGCGACACCGCCGCACGCGCTCGGCAAGCCCGTGCGACCTCGTCGAGCTCGCGCCAGCGCGCGCCAAGCTCAGCAGCGGACGCCTCGCCACGGAAGTCGGCCAGCGTCGGCCTGGCGGCCTCGAACTGTTCGGCCCGACGCAGCCAGTACGCGGCCATGGCCTCGTTGAGCGCGTCCTGTAGCACCCGGGCGCGGAAGTGGTCGAGGTAGTCGCCGCTCACCATCGCCGCTCCCCCGGGTCGGCGCCGGTGACTGTGACGTCGTAGCCGCGGAGTTCGGCCAGGGCCGCGAGATCGCGCGCGCTCTTCGGGGTCGTCGACCACGCCCGGGAACGGGTCAGCCAGACCGGCGGACGTCCGGTCATGTCGACCAGCAGTTGTCGTGAGCCGTGACCGGAAACCTCCGCCCAGTTGTCGCCGATCACGACCGCGAGATGGCCCCTCATCGGTCCTCACCTCGCAGGACGGTCCGCGCGCACCGGTCGACCGCACAGTGAATCGCGAACCGAGCAGCAGTCATGCGCTCGTCGAGCGTCAGCGCGGCGCAGCAGTGCGGGTCTATAGCACTTGCTACGCTGGAGTCGATCTTGATCGCCGTCGAGATGCTGGCCGCTTCCACCTCTGCCCGGGTGGGGCGGCTTTCTCGGTTCTCAGGCAGCTCCATCGAGACCACCCGTCTGAGCCAGCTCGGACTCTGCGGCCTCGGCAGTCGCGGTGAGCTCGCGAGCCTTGCGTCGGGCCTGCGCCGACTTCAGGGCGAGGCGCGCGAAGTGCGCCTCGCGGAGATGCGCAGCGCGGACCGGATCTCCGCCCGCAGCGTCGAGGAACTTCTGATCGAGCGCGGCGCGAGCGGGCGCTGTTCGCGCGGATCGATTCGGCGTCTGGGCCCACGACTCGTGCGCTGCGATCTTGGCAACCAACTGCCGCTCGGTTGCGGCATCCTTCTTGGGCATGAGCAGTCCTGTCGGACTGTCCGCGCTGCCTCAAGCTTGGTTGCGGTCCGGCCGCGAAGTTGCGGCTCAGGCTTCGACGTTGGTCAGTCTAGTCGAACGCTGTGCTGTCGTCGGGATGTTCAGCGTCACTCGGCGAGTCAGGCTTCAAGTCCGTCGGGCGCATGGTGCGTCGTCCGTGGTCGACCTTGCGTGGATCGAGCAGCCACGATCGCTGGCAGCTTCCGCACTCCGCCCGCTGAATGCCGTCGTCCGTCCAGCCGACTTCCCAGCCGAAGGAAGTGTCGCGCTCTACCCACGGGTCTCGTCGCACCCAGAGGTCCCCGCCCATGGTGCGCACGAGGTAGGCGACCAAGTGTCCCTTGGCATCGCGCACCTCCGTCGCGGAGGCTCGGCGGGCCTTCGACAGCCTCCCGCGATCGTCGATACACGCCCGCCACACGACGTCGGCTTCGAGGTTCACACCCGATCACCTCTCTTCATGCGCTGGGCAGCCGCCTTGGCGCGCGCGTCCGCGGCCGAGGCCCCGTAGCGCTCAAGCATGACGTCGGAGGTCCACCCAGCAAGGCGCTTGAGGTCGCGCTCCTGGCCTCCGTTCATCAGGAAGTCGTGCGCCCAGGTGTGACGGAACCGATGCGGGTGCAGGTCTGCGATGCCGGCCTGCTCCCCGCGGACCTTCATGCGCTCGCGTGCGCCGTCCGGACTGAGGGCGCCGCGTTGGGTGATAAAGAGAGCGTCGAGGTGTGCCCAGCGCTCTCGTGCGCGTACCCGGAGGTACCGGTCGAGGGCGCGTGTGGTGCGGGCGCCAAAGTAGATCGGCCGGACCTTGCGACCCTTGCCCTTCACGACAGCCATTCCCTGGTCGAGGTCGACACCGTCAACCGTCAGTGCGCACAGCTCGGAGACACGGATGCCTGCATCGAGCAGCACGCGGATCATGGCCTCGTCCCGGCGGTCGCGGAAGTCCTTGCCGGCACACGCTTTCATCAGCGCCGTCAGCTCCCCGTCAGAGAGCACGGGGACCGGCTTGCTCGTTGGCTCCGGCGGCGACAGCGTCTTCATCGGGTTCTCGTCGAGCTCCTCTTCGTCGACGAGCCACCCGCAGAACCGGAAGAGTCCGCGGTAGCGCGTCTTCACGGTGGAGGGCTCGTTCACCTCGGCGAGCTGGGCCAGCCATTCGCGGATGGCCGGCCGATTGAGCTCGTCGAGGTCCGCTGGTCGACCCTGCTCCTCGAGCCACTTCGAGAAGAACGTGATCGCCTGTCCGTAGATGGTGATCGTGCGCTCGGACTTGCCCTCCGCTCGAAGGTGGCGGGCAAAAGACCGGTGCAGGTCGGGAAGGCGAGCGGTCAAGATTGGGCCACCCTCCGGATCTCGCCGGCCACCTCGCCCTTCGCGTGCTGCCGCATCAGCCACTTGTTTGCGCTTGGATCAACACCCATGTAGACGTCCTCGTACTGCGGGAGCGACGCGAACTCCTCACGGCTTGGCGCAAACAGTCGACGCGTCGCGGGAAGCGCCGACGCGTCGGGCAGGGCGAGAAGCAGGCTCTCGCCGAGCTCGAATGCGGCACCATCACGGTCTGCCTGGGCAACTTGCTGTTGGAGGTTGATCAACAGATCGAGGTGATGTTCCCGCTCTCTGGCGATCCGCTGAGCGCGGAGCTGCTGTGTGAGTGCTTCGTCAGCTGCGCGCCGGTCACGACGGTTGATCAATAGGGCTGCGATGACCGCCGCGGCAGTCGCTAGCGCGCCGACGAACGTGCCGATCGAAGTAAGGACGTCCCAGCCGGAAGTCGCGAGAACGCTGACAAGAGAATCCATTGGGTGTAGGTTATCGCGTGAGTGAGCGCTGTGCTTGCTTACTCACGACGTGTCACACCATCGTCTTCCCAGTTCAGAGCGTTTTTCTTGCTGGGTTGAACCCTGGGCGGCTCGCCCGGCATCTTCGGGTAGTCCGGAGGGAAGTTGAGCTCGCCGCCGGGCAGCTCCTCCCACAGCCGGAGCAGCGGTTCGAGGGAGTACGCCGTGTCGTCGATGGTCGCCCACGGGTCGCCGTCGCGGACCCGGTCGGGCACCGTGAACAGGTTGTACTCGGCCGGGTCGGTGATGCCGGCCAGCTCCTCCCAGGTCACCGGCGTGGAGACCGGCGCGCCCGGCAGCGGGCGCAGCGAGTACGCCGACGCGATCGTCCGGTCCCGGTTGTTCTGGTTGTAGTCGACGAAGATGCGCTCCCCGCGCTCCTCCTTCCACCAGTCGACCGTCACGCCCCCGTCGCGGCGGGCCAGCTCGCGGCCGAACCCGATCGCGGCGTGCCGCAGGTCGGTGAACTCCCACTCCGGCTTGATCCGCACGAAGATGTGCACGCCCCGGTTGCCCGAGGTCTTCGGGTAGCCGGTGATGCCGAGCTCCTCGAGCAGCTCGCGGGCGACGCCGGCCACGCGTACGGCGTCCGCGAACGTCGTGCCCGGCTGGGGGTCGAGGTCGATGCGCAGCTCGTCGGGGTGGTCCACGTCATCGCGGCGCACCGGCCACGGATGGAAGACGAGCGTGCCCATGTGGGCGCACCAGACCGGCACGGCGATCTCGGTCGGGCAGATCTCGTCCGCCGTACGCCCGGACGGGAAGGTGACCTGGACGGTCTCGACGTAGTCGGGCGCGCCCTTGGGCACCCGCTTCTGGTAGAACGCGTCGGCGTCCTTGTCCTGCGGGCCGGTGGCGAGCTTCATGCCGGGCCGGACGCCGGACGTCCACCGCTCGAGGGCCGTCGGCCGGTCCCGCAGCGCCCGCATCAGCCCGTCGTCGACGCTCGCGAAGTACTCCGCGACCATCAGCTTGGTGACCTCGGGGGTGCGGTCGGTCGCCTCGTAGATCACCCGGTCCGGGCTCGACACGCGGACGACGCGGCCGCCGGCCTCGACCTCGGCGGCGGGTGGCTTCGGCATGGGACCGACCTTAGGACACGGGTTCCCCGGCGGAGCCGCACGACCGGTGGACTTCACGGACGGCGGGGCGGGTACACATAGCACGTGATCTCCCTCACCTACGTCAGCTCGGCCACCGACCTGCTCGACACCACCGGCCTGGTCGACCTGCTGGTCGACGTCCGGCCCCGCAACGAGGAGCGCGGCGTGACCGGGATGCTGCTCTACAGCGGCGGCAACATCATCCAGAACCTCGAGGGGCCCGACGACGTGGTCGACGCGACCTTCGCCTCCATCGAGCGGGACCCGCGCCACCGTGGCGTGCTCGTCGTGCTGCGCGAGGAGGTCGAGGAACGAGGGTTCCCGGACTGGTCGATGGGGTTCCGCGAGCTCGGCGGCGCCGACCTCCAGGGCGTCAGCGGCTTCACCGACTTCCTGCGCCGCCCGGTCGGCTCGGGCCTGGGCGACAGCTCGCGCGCGGCGTACCGGCTGCTCGAGCTGTTCCGCGAGAACATGCGCTGACTTGGTGCCGGCACCTTGCCGTCGGTGGGGGTTGCGAACGACAGGCGGCGAACGGGGCGGTGGGCGGGGGTTGCGGTCTGCTCCCGGCTCACCGTTGGTCGAGCTTGTCGAGACCCCGTACGGCGAACGCGGCGCCCTCGCCTGTCAGCACCCCGCGGTGGGCTCGGGGTTGCGGCCGCGCGATGTTCGGGTCGTGTGCCTGAGACCGCGCTATAGCGCGTTCTCAGGCACACGACCCGGCACAGCGGGGGTTGCTCCATGGAAGTGCTCAAAACCCCTGGGTAACAGGTCCTGCTACTCCGGCCGTTCGCGCACCCGGGCGATCAGGTCGGTGGTGGAGATGGAACCGCTCCGCGGGACCAGCCGGAGCCGCCCGGTGCTCGCGGCCGGGCCGTACACGTCGGCGGCCACCTCGTCGTCGACGTCGTCGCCGTGCACGACGAGCGTCAGGTCGTGCTCGTGGAGGAACTCGGCGGTGAGGCGGAGCGGGGCGCCCGGGATCACCTCGTCGACATAGCGGCAGGACTCGATCACCACGACCCGCTCGGCCAGGGTCATGATCGGCCGGCGCTTGTACGCGGCGGCCGCGTCGTCGGACAGGACGCCGACCACCAGCTGGTCGCCGAGCTCGCGCGCGGCGCGCAGGAGGGCGACGTGCCCGGCGTGGAACAGGTCACCGACCATGTCGACGTAGACACGGACGGGCTCGGCCATGCCGTCAGCCTACGAAGACAGCCGGCACCGCCGTCACGGGCGCGGCGAGAGGACGACGACCGCGGTCTCGTGCGGCCGGCGCGCGGCGTACCCGTCGAGGTTCTTGTCGACCAGGGCCCAGCGGGCCCAGAGCCGGGCGCGCTCGTCGCCCATGGCCCGGTGCGCGAGCACCGGGCGCTCGCCGTCCTTGGTCCGGACCGTCGCCTCCGGGTGCGCCTGCAGGTTCAGCCACCACGCGGGCTCGGGAGCACCCCAGCCGTTCATCGCCATCGTGACCAGGTCGGGGCCGTCCTCGAGGTACCCGACCACGACGCGGCGGGGCTCCCCGGAGCGCCGCCCGGTGGTGGTGAGCCACAGCGCGCCCCAGCCACCCGGCTTCGGGCGCCAGAGCCCGACCCGTCCACGCGTCAGGCGCAGGAGCGCCCGGTGCGCGTGCCAGAAGGCCACGACGAACCAGCGAGGCGGTAGCACGCCTCCAGGGTCGGGTCCGGGAGCCCGCGGCCGCCAGAGGACAAGGTCCTCAGAGCAGCGAGTTCGGCTGGAACGTCGGCCGCGGGTCCTCGTCGTACGCCGTGGGCCGGACGAACTCGAAGCCCGCGGTCGTCACCAGCTCGCTTTCGGGCCGGTCACCCAGCGACGCCGCGCACGCGAGGTGCATCGGCGGCAGGTGGAACGCGTTGCGGCCCACCTCCGCCGTGGTGCCACGGAACGCGATCGGCCGGCCCAGCGACTCACCGCAGACGCCGCAGATCCGGCTGAGCGCACACTGGGTGACCCACTTCCGAGTGGTCAGGCGCTGGGTCAGGAGGCGGTGCGCATCCATCCACCCAGCTCCTTCCTGCGCGGCGGCCGCTCGGCGTCGGTCTTCCGCTTGCGGTCGCGAGACGGCGTCGGCGGCTCCGGCTGGTCGCTCGAGGTCATCCGGTTCGGCAGCGACAGCTTCATGATCGTGCGCAGCGCCTGGCCGTACTGCCGGTACAGCGGACCGGTCGTGTAGGGCAGGTCGTACTTGTCGCAGAGCTCCTGGACCCGCACCGAGATCTCGGCGTACCGGTTGCTCGGCAGGTCGGGGTACAGGTGGTGCTCGATCTGGAAGCCGAGGTTGCCGCTGAGGATGTGCAGCAGCGGGCCGCCCTTGAAGTTCGCGGCGCCGAGGATCTGGCGCAGGTACCACTCCGAGCGGGTCTCGTCCTCGATCTCCTCCTCGGTGAAGTGCATCGCGCCGTCCGGGAAGTGGCCGCAGAAGATGATCACGTAGGACCACAGGTTGCGGATCACGTTCGCCGTGAGGTTCGCGCTCAGCGTGGTCTTCCAGTTGCGCCCGGACAGCGCCGGGTAGACGACGTAGTCCTTGATGACCTGGTTACGACCCTTGCGGAAGATCTGCTTGAGCTGCCGCTTCATCTCCTTCGGGTCCTTCTCGCCCTTGCGGATCCGCTCGATGTCGAGGTCGTGCAGCGCGACGCCCCACTCGAACAGCAGCGCGAGCAGGCTGTTGTAGACCGGCTGACCGAGGTTGAACGGCGACCACTTCTGCTCGCGGGCCATCCGGAGGATGCCGTACCCGATGTCGTTGTCGTAGCCGAGCACGTTCGTGAACTGGTGGTGCACGTAGTTGTGGCTGTGCTTCCACTGCTCGGCCGGCTGCGCGGTGTCCCACTCCCAGTTCGAGGAGTGGATCTCCGGATCGTTCATCCAGTCCCACTGGCCGTGCATGACGTTGTGGCCGATCTCCATGTTCTCGAGGATCTTGGCCAGCGCGAGCATCGAGACGCCCGCCGCCCAGGCCGGCTTGCGGTTGGACGCGAAGAGCGCCACCCGGCCGGCCGCGGCCAGCGACCGCTGGATCGTGATGATCCGGTTGATGTACGCCGCGTCCGCGGCGCCCCGCGACTCCTCGACCTCCGCGCGGATCGCGTCGAGCTCGCGGCCGATCTGCTCCACCTCCTCGTCGGTGAGGTGGGTGTACTCCTGGACGTCCGAGATCGCCATGTGGGTCAGTCCTTCCGGTTGGGTGGTTTCGAGGCTCGCTTCGCTCGCACCTCGACCACCGTGGATCAGATGTCGAGCGTGCAGTCGCCCACCGCGGCGGTGACGCAGGTCTGCACCTGTTCGTTGGGCTGGTCGAACTCCTCGCCGTTGCGCAGGTCACGGACCTTGCCGCTGACGAGGGTGAGCGTGCAGGTGTGGCAGATGCCCATCCGGCAGCCGTACGGCATGCCGACGCCGGCCTCCTCACCGGCTTCGAGGACGGTCGTCGCGCCGTCCGCCTCGATGGTCTTGCCGGTGGTCCGGAACGTGATCGTGCCGCCCTCGCCGCCGTCGCCGCCGAGCTCGAGCGAGAACCGCTCGAGGTGCAGGTGGTCCTCGAGGCCCGCCGCCTCGAAGTGCTCGGTGATCGCGTCGAGCATCGGCGCCGGCCCGCACGCGTAGGTCTCGCGCTCTCGCCAGTCGGGGCAGATGTGGTCGAGGTCGGCGAGGTCGAGCATGCCGTCGGTGTCGGTGTGCAGGCGGTGGATCGTCAGCCCGTCGTACGTCTCCTCGAGCCGGTCCAGCTCGTCGCGGAAGATCATCCGCTCCGGGGTCGGCGAGGAGTAGTGCATGACGACGTCGGGCATCGGCGTGCCGTCCTTCTGCGCGCGCCGGTCCAGCGTGCGCAGCATCGCCATGACCGGCGTGACGCCGCTGCCGCCGACGAGGAACAGCATCTTCGCCGGCGGCGGCTCGGGCAGCACGAAGTCGCCCTCGGGCAACGCCAGCCGCACGATCGTGCCCGGCGCGAGGCCGTTCACCAGGTGACTGGAGAGCTTGCCCTCGGGCATCGCGCGCACGGTGATCGTGATCGTGCGGCCGTCGCGCCGCGGGGGCGAGCTCACCGAGTACGAGCGCCACTGGAAACGCCCGTCGACCTGTACGCCGATGCCGACGTACTGGCCCGGGCGGTGGTCGTAGCGCCAGCCCCACCCGGGGCGGATCACCAGGGTCGCCGCGTCGTCGGTCTCCGGGCGGACCTCCTCGACCCGCCCGCGCAGCTCGCGCTCGCTCCAGAGCGGGTTGAGCAGGCGCAGGTAGTCGTCGGGGTGCAGGGGGGTCGTCAGCTTGGCCCCGGCGGTGCGGAGCCGGGTCCACGGGATGGTGGCGGCCATGCGACCCCAGTGAACACTTGTTCTCTGAATGGGTCAACTACCCTGAGGGGTATGGCTTACCCCGTGGAGAAGACCGACGAGCAGTGGCGCGAGGAGCTCTCGCCGGAGGAGTACGCCGTCCTCCGCCAGGCCGGGACCGAGCGCGCGTTCACCGGCGAGTACACCGACACCGAGGCCACCGGCGTCTACCGCTGCAAGGCGTGCCAGGCCAAGCTCTTCGAGTCCGACACGAAGTTCCACTCCGGGTGCGGCTGGCCGTCGTTCTACCAGCCGATCACCGACACCATCGAGTACCTCGAGGACAACTCGCACGGCATGAAGCGAGTGGAGGTCCGCTGCGCGAACTGCGGCTCGCACCTCGGCCACGTCTTCCCCGACGGGTACGGCACGCCGACCGGCGACCGCTACTGCATCAACTCGATCAGCCTGACGCTGGAGCCCGCCGACGGGCAGTAGCGGGGTGGACCAGACCAACGGGTGACGGCTCGGCAAACCCGCCCCGCCGCCCGCCGGGCCGGAGCATCGTGCTGTGCATGACCACGACCCCCCTCTCCCCCGCCGACGGCCTGCGCGGACTGTGCGGCGGCCGGGTCCATCTCCCCGGTGACCCCGGGTACGACGCCGCGCGCACCCCCTGGAACCTCGCCGTCGACCAGCGCCCCGCCGCGGTCGCCGTCCCCCACTCCGCCGACGAGGTCGGCGAGGTCGTCCGGGCCGCGGTCGCCGCCGGCCTCCGTGTCGCTCCGCAGAGCTCCGGCCACGGCGCCGGCCCCCTCGGCGAGCAGGCCCTCGACGACGTCGTGCTGGTCCGCGTGCACGAGCTCACCGGCGTCACCGTCGACCCCGACGCGCGGACCGCCCGGGTCCTCGGCGGCACGCTCTGGCAGGAGGTGGTGGCCGCCGCGGCGCCGCACGGGCTGGCCGCGATGCACGGCAGCTCCCCCGACGTGTCGGTCGCCGGCTACCTGCTCGGCGGCGGGCTCTCGTTCTACGGACGCCGGCACGGGGTCGCCGCGAACAGTCTGCGCGCGGTCGAGCTGGTCGCCGCCGACGGCTCGGTGGTCCGCGCCAGCGCCGAGGAGAACCCGGACCTGTTCTGGGCGGTCCGCGGCGGCGGCGGCAACTTCGGCGTGGCCGTCGCGTTCGAGATCGACCTGCTGCCGTACCCCGACGTGTACGCCGGCATGCTGCTCTGGGACCGCGAGCGCGCCCCCGAGGTGATGCGCGCCTGGGCGGCCTGGACCCGCGACGTCCCGGAGTCGGTGACCACGTCGTTCCGGGTGATGAGCTTCCCGCCGCTGCCCGACCTGCCGCCGTTCCTCAGCGGCCGCCAGCTCGTCGTGGTCGACGGCGCGGTGCTCGAGGACGACGACCGCGCGGCCGAGCTGCTCACCCCGCTGCGCGAGCTCCAGCCCGAGATGGACACGTTCGGCCGGATACCGGCCGTCGGGCTGACCGGCGTCCACATGGACCCGCCCACGCCGGTGCCCGCGGTCAGTGACCACACCGTGCTCGCGGACCTGCCCGAGGAGGCGATCACGGCGTACCTCGGCGAGATCGGCCCCGGCACGACGACCTCGCTGCTGTTCGGCGAGCTGCGGCACCTCGGCGGCGCCCTGGGGCGGCCGGCCGAGGGCGGCGGCGTGGCGTCCCACCTGGACGGCGAGTACGCGCTGTTCGCGGTCGCGGTGGCGCCCTTCCCGGAGGCCGCCGCCCAGGGCCGGGCGGACGCCGCCGCGCTCTGCGCGGCGCTCGCGCCGTGGAGCACCGGCTCGCTCGTGCTGAACTTCACCGAGACCGACGTGGACCCCGCCCCGATGTACGGCGACCGCTGGGAGCGGCTGCGCTCCGCCCGTGCCGCCGCGGACCCCGCCGGGGTCTTCGTCGGGCACCACCCGGTCGGCTGATCGGGCGGCGCGAGGAGGTCAGGGCAGCCGCTCGACCAGCTCGGCGATCCCGACGCGGGCGCCGGTGTAGAACGGCACCTCCTCGCGCACGTGCCGGCGGGTCTCGGAGCCGCGCAGGTGGCGCATCAGGTCGACGATCCGGGACAGGTCGTCGGCCTCGAACGCGAGCAGCCACTCGTAGTCGCCGAGGGCGAAGCTGGAGACGGTGTTGGCGCGGACGTCCGGGTAGTCGCGGGCCATCCGGCCGTGCTCGGCGAGCAGCCGGCGGCGCTCCTCGTCCTCGAGGAGGTACCACTCGTAGGAGCGCACGAACGGGTACACGGACACGTGCGCCTTGACCTCCTCGTCGGCGAGGAAGGCGGGGACGTGGCTCTTGTTGAACTCCGCCGGCCGGTGCAGCGCCATCTGCGACCACACCGGGTCGAGGCGGTAGCCGAACGCGGTCCGGCGGAAGCGGTTGTACGCGTCCTGGAGCTGCTCGGAGGTCGCCGCGTGCCACCACACCATCAGGTCGGCGTCGGCGCGCAGGCCGGAGACGTCGTACACGCCCCGGACCACCACGTCGGACTCGGCGAGCTCTGCGAACAGCTTCTCGACCTCGGCGCCCTCGGCCGCGCGGTCCGCTCCCTCCTCGGGAGGGCCCAGCGGGTCGGCGAGCGCGAAGACCGACCACATCGTGTAGCGGACGGTGTCGTTGATCTCCCGGGTCTTCTGGGCCTTGCTCATGCCCCCATTGTCGCCCCGGGCTCAATCCCGCCCGTAGCCGGCCTCCCGGTGGTGATGAGCGATCGCGACCGACGTTCTCGGGCCCGCTGTCCCGCGGGACAGGGACAACCGGGCAGACTCGGTGCCGATGACGACCCGGATCGTGCGCATCGCGATGTGGTCGGGACCGCGGAACCTGTCCACGGCGCTGATGCGCAGCTTCGAAAGCCGCGCGGACTGCTCCGTCGTGGACGAGCCGCTGTACGCGGCGTACCTGCACGAGACCGGCCTCGACCACCCCGCGCGGGACCAGGTGATCGCCTCGCAGCCGACGTCCGCGGCGGCCGTCGTCGACGCGCTGACCTCCGGCCCGGTGGCGACGCCGCTGCAGTACCAGAAGCACATGACGCACCACCTGCTGCCGTCGGTGCCGCGGGCCCCGCTCGCCGCCCTCGCCCACGCCTTCCTGGTGCGCGACCCCGAGCGGGTCCTGACGTCCTACGCGAAGGTCCGCGGGGAGCCGACGCTCGAGGACCTCGGGCTGCCCCAGCAGCGGGAGCTCTTCGAGACGTACGGCGGGCCGGTGGTCGACGCCGCGGACGTCCTCCGCGACCCGCGCGGGACCCTGACCCTGCTCTGCTCGGCGCTGGGCATCGCGTTCGACGAGGCGATGCTGTCCTGGCCCGCCGGGCGACGCGACACCGACGGCGTGTGGGCGCCGCACTGGTACGCCGGCGTCGAGGCGTCGACCGGGTTCCGCACTGATGGCGGCTCGGGCGACCCCCTGCCGGACCGCCTGGTGCCGCTGCTCGAGCGGTGCCTGCCCTACTACGAGGCGCTCGCGCCGTACCGACTACGGGTGGAGGACTGATGTTGCAGACGTGGGACGAGCGGAACCGCGACCTGGTCGTGGGGATCGACGACCGGCTCGTGCACCGGGACCAGGCGGGCATCAGCCCGTTCGACTCGGTCGTGCAGGGCGGCGACGCGGTGTGGGAGGGGCTGCGGCTGCACCGCGGCCGCATCTTCAAGCTCACCGAGCACCTGGCCCGGCTGCGGCGTTCGGCCCAGGCGCTGGCGTTCGCGTCGGTGCCGCCCGACGAGGAGATCACCGACCGGATCCGCGCGGTCGTCGCCGCGAACTCGATGACCGACGACGTGCACATCCGGCTCACGCTGACCCGGGGCGTCAAGATCACCAGCGGCATGGACCCGCGCCTCAACCAGGCCGGGCCGACGCTGATCGTGCTGGCGGAGTTCAAGTCGCCCGTGTACGACGACAGCGGGATCTCGCTGGTCACCTCGTCGGTCCGGCGCACCCGGCCGGACTCGCTGGACCCGAAGATCCACCACAACAACCTGCTGACCTCGATCCTCGCGAAGGTCGAGGCGAACGTCGCCGGCGCGGACGACGCGCTGATGCTCGACGACCAGGGCTTCGTGGCCGAGACCAACGCGACCCACGTCTTCCACGTGCAGGACGGCGTGGTGCGGACCTCCACCACCCGCGCCTGTCCCGAGGGGATCACCCGCGAGACGATCCTCGAGATCTGCGCGGCGACGGGCATCCCGACCGGCGTCGGCGACTACTCGCTGACCGAGGTCTACAACGCCGACGAGGTGTTCGTGACCGGCACCATGGGCGGGGTCACCCCGGTGCTCACCGTCGACGGCCGCACCATCGGCGCGGGACGGCCGGGGCCGTACGTCGCCAAGCTGGCCGCGGCGTACCTCGACCGCACCGCCACCGAGGGCACGCTCGTCGGCTAGGTGTGATGCCCAGGCACGTTGTGCGATCGGATACGGCGAGCCGTAGATAGGTGAAGGCCTCC
>NZ_BAAAJE010000019.1:128618-144034 GCF_039526625.1 Nocardioides aquiterrae | reverse complement strand
ACCCGGGGGCTCTCACCCATTCAAGCCGACGCGCCCGCTACCAACGTCCTGGCTGGGTACATCTAGGCCGGTGATCCGGGCGCACCGAGCGGGCGAACCCCCGGTTGTCCACACACTCTCCCGAAGGGAAGGCCCACCATGTCCGTTCTCATCACCATCAAGGTCCCCGGCAACGTCGACGTCTTCACGAAGTGCCTCGAGGAGCGGGCCGACGAGTTCGCCGCGATCGCCGAGCGGGCCAAGCCGCTCGGCGCGATCCACCACCGGTTCGGGCTCGGTGCCGACCACGTGCTCGTCGTCGACGAGTGGGAGTCCGCCGAGCAGTTCGAGGCGTTCTTCGCCAACCCGGAGCTGCACTCCTTCATCAGCTCCGTGGGCGGCAACCCGGAGGCTTCCGAGGTCGCGATCACGACCGCGGTCAGCTCGCCGGACGAGTTCTGACCCGCTCCCGGAGGCGGACCGCGTCGTGGGGGGCGTGGCCCTTGGCGTCGTTGTCGAAGTAGACGACCACGTCGGCCTGCTCGGACCAGGTCCGGCACTTGGCGGCCCAGCGGTCCAGCGCGGCGTCGGAGTAGCCGCTCGCGTACAGCTCCTGGTCGCCGTGCAGGCGGACGTAGACCAGGTCGCTGGTGACCGCCTCGGCCAGCGGCCAGCGGCCGGCGGTGTCGGCGACGACGCAGGCGATGTCGTGCTCGCGGAGCAGGGCGAACGCCTCGTCGGTGCAGTACGACGGGTGCCGGAACTCCAGCGCGTGCCGGATCCGCTGGTCGCCGAGCCCGCGGGGGGTGGTGGTCAGCGCGCGGTCGGGCTTCAGCTTCGCGTCGTGCTTGCGGGCCAGGGCGGCCGCCGCCCGGACGGTCCGCGGGAGCAGGTCGAAGAACGAGCCGAGCAGGTCGGCGTCGTACTCCAGGCGCTCGGGCAGCTGCCAGAGCACCGGACCGAGCTTGGGCCCCAGGGCGAGCACCCCTGAGCCGAAGAAGTTCGCGAGCGGCGTCTCGACGTCGCGCAGCCGCTTCATGTGCGTGATGAAGCGGCCGCCCTTGACGGCGAAGACGAAGTCGTCGGGCGTCTGCTCGCGCCACGACTCGTAGGACGACGGCCGCTGCAGCGAGTAGAACGAGCCGTTGATCTCGACGCTGTCCAGCCGCTCGGCCGCGTACGCCAGCTCCTGGCGGCGGGGCAGGCCGCGCGGGTAGAAGTCCCCGCGCCAGCCGTCGTAGGTCCAGCCGGAGATCCCGACCCTGATCTCACCCGCCATCGCGAGCAGTGTCGATCGCGAGGGCGAGCGCGTTCAGCCCGGCCCACCCCAGCGTGACCCCGAGGACCTTGCGGCGGACGTCGGGATCGTCGGTGCGGGTGGACAGCAGCAGCCCGTCGCCGAGGTCCATCGCCACCCGGACCAGCATCGCCGCGCGCACCGCGCCCGGACCGCCGAGGAGGCCGGCGGCGCTGATCGCCAGGTCGCGCACGCCGTACGTCCGGGCCAGCAGCTCCAGGCCCTCCCGGTCCTTGCGGTCGGCCTTCATCGCCTGCCAGAGGTGGGCGGGCTGGGCGAGCGCGTAGCCGCCGTACGCGGCGGTGGCGGCGGACAGGGCACGGCTGAGCGGGAAGCGCATGGCCGGGACGTACCCGGCCCCCGCGGCGCTCACGCGGTGCCATGCTGGTGCGCATGCAGACGGGCATCGAGATCGAGCCGCTGGAGCCGCTCCCGGAGGACTGGGAGCGCGCGCTGTGCGTGGTCGCGCACCCCGACGACATGGAGTTCGGCGGGGCCGCGGCGGTCGCCCGCTGGACCGCGCAGGGCAAGCAGGTCGCCTACTGCATGGTGACCAGCGGGGAGGCCGGCATCGACGGCATGGCGCCCGACGAGTGCCGGGTCGTGCGCGAGGCCGAGCAGGTCGAGTCGGCGCGCATCGTCGGCGTACCGGAGGTGGAGTTCCTGCACCAGCCCGACGGGATCCTCGAGTACGGCGTGCCGCTGCGTCGCGAGATCGCCGCCGTCGTCCGCCGCTACCGCCCCGAGATCGTGGTCACCAGCAACTTCCGCGATACCTGGGGCGGGGTGAACCTCAACCAGGCCGACCACGTCGCGACCGGGCGCGCGGTGGTCGACGCGGTCCGGGACGCCGGCAACCGCTGGATCTTCACCGAGCAGCTCGTCGACGGGCTCGAGCCGTGGGGCGGCGTCCGCGCGGTGTGGGCCTTCGGGTCGCCCCAGGCCACCCACGCCGTCGACATCACCGACACCTTCGACCTCGGCGTGCAGTCGCTCGAGGCGCACCGCGCCTACATCGACGGCCTGGGCTGGGAGCACTGGGACGGCCGCGAGTTCCTCGAGGGCTTCAGCCGCCCGGTCGGCCAGCGGATGGGCGTCGCGTTCGGGGCGCCGTTCGAGGTGTTCCCGATGGGCTGGGGCGGGTAGACCGGGAACGGCTCGTAGCCGAACGGGCACAAGCACGTGTTCTCGGCGTCCGCTGAGCGTGGCTCGGGCCCCTGACGGCAGTTACGCCCGTTCGGCTACGAGAGCGGCCGGGAAGCCAGAAGGGCCCGGCGATCGCCGGGCCCTTCTCTCTGCTCCCCCGGTTGGACTCGAACCAACAACCCTCCGGTTAACAGCCGAATGCTCTGCCAGTTGAGCTACAGGGGATCGGTGCAGCCCGCACAGGTTAGCAACTTGCGTCCCATGTCAAAAATCGAGGCCCACGTCGGCGCGGGCGGCCGCGAGGGCCTCCTCCGCCGCCTGCCGTACGGCGGGGTCGTCGGGGTCGATCCCGGCGTCGAACTCGTAGATCCACCTGATCGGCCGGTCCCCGCGGGGCGCCCGGCGGGCGATCACACGCAGGCCGCGGCGGCCCCGGATCGGGACGTGCCGCTGGAGCACGACGCTCGCGGTGACCCGCTCGCGGATCA
This sequence comes from Nocardioides aquiterrae, assembly GCF_039526625.1. Classification (NCBI taxonomy): domain Bacteria; kingdom Bacillati; phylum Actinomycetota; class Actinomycetes; order Propionibacteriales; family Nocardioidaceae; genus Nocardioides; species Nocardioides aquiterrae. The sequence continues at coordinate 141,124 of NZ_BAAAJE010000019.1, read as the reverse complement.
GCTCCAGCAGGCGGCCCGGCTCGGGCAGCGTGAAGACGTGCTCGGGGCGCTGCTCGCCCCAGGTGCCGACCTCGCTGACCCGCAGCGTGGTCGTCTCGGCGTCCCAGCCGGCGGCCTGCACGTCCTCCCACGGGATGCGCAGCGTCTCCTCCAGCGCGAGCGAGGTGCCGAGCCGGCGCACGACGTACAGCGCGTCGCGGGTCCCCCCGAGGTGGGCCTCCTCGGCCACCGCGTCCGCCAGCAGCTTCTCCCCCCGCTCGACGCGGATCGGGGACCTACGCAGCGCCATCAGGCCGGCCCCGCCAGCCGGTCGCGCAGCGCCCGGCGGTGCGCCTCGAGGGCGGCCAGCTCGCCGAACATCTTGTTGAACGCCTCGGCGTGCTCGACCGGGTTGGTGCGCTGCAGCCGGGACTTGATGGCGCCGATCCGCCGGGCGACGGTGAGCTCCTGGAGGCGCACGAGGTACTGGGTCACGTACGCCGCGTCCGGCTCCTTGAGCAGCGGCTCGACGCCGAGCGCGCTGATCGCCGAGGAGACCGCCGGGTCCGTGGCGGCGTCCCGCAGCTTGGTGGCCCAGCCTGGGTCGCCCGCGCCGGCGCCCGGTCCGCCGGCGGCGGCCACGAGCTCCCACACGGCGCGGTACGTCGGGTGCGTGAAGTCGTCCGGGCCGATGTCGGACGTGAGCCGGCCGATCGTCATCGGGTGCTGGATGACCAGCTTCAGCGTCTCCCGCTCGATGGAGAACCGCGGGTCGCGCAGGTCGGGCACGTTCGTGCGCGGCGGCGGCGCGGCCTCGGGGGTCCGCGGGTCCTGCCCGGGCCGGCGGTTCGCCGCCCGCCGGACCTCCGCGCGCGCCTCGTCGGGGTCGACGCCGACCATGCCGGCCAGCTCGCGGGCGAACGCGTCGACCTTCGACTTGTCGCGGATGCTCGACACCAGCCGGGCGCCCTCGCGGAGCGCGTCGATCCGGCCGTCGGCGCGGTCGAGGTCGTACTTGCCGACCACGTTGGACAACACGAACCGGTAGAGCGGCACCCGGCGGGCGACCAGCTCGCGCACGGCGGCGTCGCCCTTCTTGATCCGCAGGTCGCAGGGGTCGAGGCCGTCCGGCTCGATCGCAACGTAGGTCTGCGACACGAAGTTCTGGTCGCCGCCGAACGCGCGCAGCGCGGCCTTCTGCCCGGCGGCGTCGCCGTCGAAGGTGAAGATCACCTCGCCGCGGAACTCCTCGTGGTCGTTGAGGAACCGGCGCAGCACCCGCGAGTGCTCGTCGCCGAACGCGGTGCCGCAGGTGGCGACCGCCGTACCGACGCCGGACAGGTGGCAGGCCATCACGTCGGTGTAGCCCTCGACGATCACCGCCTGGGAGGACCGGCCGATCTCGCGGCGGGCCAGGTCGATGCCGTAGAGCACCTGGCTCTTCTTGTAGATCGGGGTCTCGGAGGTGTTGAGGTACTTGGCCTCGATCCGGTCGTCGTCGAACAGCCGCCGGGCGCCGAACCCGATGGTCTCGCCGCTGGACTCCCGGATCGGCCAGAGCAGGCGGCCGCGGAACCGGTCGTACCCGGACGGGCCGATCAGGCCGCCGACGGTCAGCTCCTCGGTGCCGAACCCGCGACCGCGCAGGTGGTTGGCGAGCGCGCGGCCGTCGTTGGGAGCGAACCCGATCCCGAACATCTCGGCCGCGGCCTGGTCGAAGCCGCGCTCGGAGAGGAACTGCCGGCCGACGATCGCGTCCGGGGTGGCCAGCTGCTCGGCGTAGAACGCCTGCGCCGCCTGGTGCGCCTCCAGCAGCCGCCGCCGCGACGGCCCCTTGGGCCGCTCGGGCTGGAACCCGTCGTCCTCGCGCCGCAGCACGATCCCGTACTTGTCGGCCAGCCGCTCGACGGCTTCCCCGAAGGTCAGGCCGTCGATCTTCATCAGGAACGTGATGACGTCGCCGCCTTCTCCGCAGCCGAAGCAGTGGAAGAATCCCCGCGCCGGGTTGACGTTGAACGACGGCGACTTCTCGTCGTGGAACGGGCAGAGGCCCTTCTGGGAGCCGCCGCCGGCGTTACGGAGGGTGACGTACTGCGAGACGACGTCGTCGATGCGCGCCTTCTCGCGCACCGTCGCGATGTCCTCCTCGCGGATCCGTCCTGCCACGTCGCGGAGTCTATGTCCCGGTCAGTACGGGCCGGACATGACGTTCACCAGCTCCTCGCCCGCGGCGTAGCGGTGCAGCTGGTCGCGGACCAGGCGCCGCGCCCGCGGCCACATCGCGCTGCTCGCGCCACCGACGTGCGGGCTGACGAGGAGGTTCGGGGCGTCCCAGAGCGGGTGGTCCTCCGGCAGCGGCTCCTCGTCGGCGACGTCGGTCGCGTAGGACACCCGGCCGGCGTGCAGCGCGGCGATCACCGCGTCGGTGTCGACGACCGCGCCGCGGGCGACGTTCACGAGCAGCGCGCCGTCCTTCATCGCGGCGAGGAAGCCGGCGTCCACGAGGCCGCGGGTCTCGTCGGTGAGGGGTACGACGAGGACGACCACATCGGCGCCCGGAAGCAGGGACGGCAGCTCGGCGATCGCGTGCACGCCGTCGCGGGCGGTGCGGGCGACGCGCACCACCTCGACCTCGAACGGCAGCAGCCGCCGCTCGACCGCCTCGCCGACCGCGCCGTACCCGACCAGCAGCACCCGCTTGTCCGCGAGCGCCGGGTGCCAGTCGGTGTTCCAGCGGTGCCGGTCCTGGTCGCGGACGAAGCCCGGCACCCCGCGCAGGCTCGCGAGCGTGAGCGTCAGGGCCAGCTCGGCGGTGGAGGTGTCGTGGATGCCGCGGCCATTGCAGAGCAGCACCCCGTCGGGGAGGGCGCCGCGGATGTTGTCGACGCCGGCGGTCAGGGTCTGCACGACCTCGAGCGACGTCATCCGGGGCAGCACCTCGGACACCCGCCGGCCGACCTGGTACGGCGGCACGTAGAACCGCACGTCGCCGACGCTGTCGGGGATCGACTCGGTCGGGTCCACGACCTCGTACCGCAGCCCCTCGGGCGGGTCCCCCAGCTCGGCCGGGTCGAACGGCAGCCACACCAGCCGGTCGCTCATGCGCGCCCCCTCAGCGCGGCGTGCCAGGCGACCGCGCTCTGGTCGGTGAGCGAGGCGACCTGGTCGATCACGACCCGCAGCCGCGCGGCGTCGTCGGCCGCCGCGGCCCAGTCGTCGGCGAACTGGCGCTCCATCGCGTCGGGGCCTCGGTGCGCGAGCAGCGCCACCAGCTCGGCCAGCAGCTCGCGCTGCCGCTCCATCAGCGCGACCCGGTCGTCGGCGCGCATCACGTAGTGGGCGGCGATGCCCTTGAGCACCGCGATCTCCAGCCGGGTCTCCTCCGGCACGACCAGGTCGCCGGCGTACCGCACGAACGGGCCGGCGCTCTCCGCGAACGTCGCGTGCTGCACCGCGCCGCAGAAGCGGCCGATCAGGTCGCTGGTGAGGTTCTTGAGCGCGGCCAGCGAGCGCCGGCTCCCGTCGTACGCCGCCCCCGGCCAGCTGCCGACGGTGCGGAGCTCGGCCAGCGTCTTGTCGAGCGCGCCGTCGTCGGCGTCCGGGAGGTACCAGTCGCGGACGGTCTGCCAGACCGCGGCCTCGTCGATCGCGGTCAGCTCGATCCGGCCGGCGACCACGCCGTCCTCGACGTCGTGCACCGAGTAGGCGACGTCGTCGGCGAGGTCCATCACCTGCGCCTCGAGGCACTGGCGGGTGCCGTCGGCGCCGCGGCGCATCCAGTCGAAGACCGGCCGGTCGTCGTCGTAGACGCCGAACTTCACGACGAACCGCGGCGACCCGTCGGCGTGCACGCCGCGCGGCTCCTCGGCGGCCGCGCGCGGCCAGGGGTACTTGGTGCAGGCGTCCAGCGTCGCCCGGGTCAGGTTGAGCCCGGCGCCCTCGGTCTTGGCCTCCAGCCGGGTCAGCAGCCGCAGCGTCTGGGCGTTGCCCTCGAAGCCGCCGCACGCCTCCCCCAGCTCGGCCAGCACCCGCTCGCCGTTGTGGCCGAACGGCGGGTGGCCGAGGTCGTGCGCGAGCGCGGCCGTCTCCGCGATGTCGGGCTGGCAGCCGATCGCGCGGGACAGGTCGCGGGCGATCTGGGCGACCTCGAGGCTGTGGGTGAGCCGGTTGCGCACGAAGTCGTCGGTCTGCGGGCCGTGCACCTGCGTCTTGGCGGCCAGCCGCCGCGACGCCGCGGCGTGCACGACGCGGGCGCGGTCACGCTCGAACGGCGTGCGCACCGGCGCGTCGACCCGCTTCGGCGGCTCCTCGACCAGGCGCTCGCGCGCGGCGTCGTCGTACAGGTCCTCGGTCATCGGACCCGACTCTATGAGGCAGCGGGGACCTTCGCCCCTGCCGCCCGGGCACGGAGCGCCCTAGCGTCGAGGCGTGACGCGGATCGCGGCGTACCGCGACACGCTCCGGAGCATGGCGCCGGAGGCGTGGCCCGCCTACCTCGACGACCTGCGGGGTGATCGGGCTGGGCGCCCGGGGCGCCGACCCCGGGATCCGCGAGCGCCTGCGGCGGCAGGCCTCCGACGACCGGTGGCGGGTCCGCGAGGCGGTCGCGACGGCGCTCCAGCGGATCGGTGAAACCGATCTCCCAGCCGTCGAGGACATCGTCCGGCAGAACCTCACGAAGAAGCGGCTGGCCCGGCTGCTGTGACGCCCGGCGTCAGTACGTCGCGACGTGCACGTGGTCCATGTGGTTGGCGGTGGCCGACCCGTGGTCGCCGTAGTCCCGCCAGCCCTCGGAGGCGCGCTCCGGGGTCCAGATCAGGTCCCACCAGATGACGTCGTAGAGGTGCAGCTCGGAGGCGTGCGCCTGGAGGAACGCCGCGATCTGGTCGCCGAGCGCCTTGTCGGTGGTCATGATGTCCAGCGCCCGGCCCGAGGAGTGCTCCCCGTGCGCGTCCCAGCCGCCGTACGACGTGATCTGCGGGAACGCGTGGCACACCGAGCGGTAGACGTACACGGCGTTGGAGGTCAACCCGCTCTCCACGCTGGGGTCCGGGCACGGCTCCATCGACAGGCCGCCGGCCGCGGTCACCACCTCCGGCTTCTCCTCCGAGAGGTAGCCGGCGGTGACCCAGCGGGCCTCGCCCTGCCAGACGATCTCGACGCGGTCGGCCGCCGTGCGGCCCGTGACGAGCACCCGCTTGCCGGCCTCGAGCTCGCCGACCTGGGTGGCGTCGTCGCCGGAGGCGGACCACAGGTTCAGCGTCGTGGTGGTCCACCGCCTCTCGTCGGCCTTCGCGACCGCGCGCTGGGTCAGCACGCTCGGCTTGAGGCGGAGCTTCTCGGCCTCGAGCCGGGACCCGCTGCGCGAGACCGTGTCGCGCGCGACCGTGGCGCCGGAGACGTCGGCGGCGGTGTCCTGGGCGAGCAGGGTGGGCTCGGGAGAGCTCGCGAGCACGCCGATGGTGACGGCGGACGCGGTCGCGAGCAGGGCAAGCGGCGCCGCCACGAGGGCGGCGCGGGGCTTGCGGCGGGCATCGGTGTCCCGCTTGTGGCGATGCTCTGCCACAGCGCTGATCCTTTGCTGTTGCTGACGGGGGTCTGCCCCTGCCGCGGACTCCCGAGAATGGTCACGAAACGGCAACGACCGCCCGAGTCAACCACACGTCCGACGAGGCCCGGAATCGCGGGCGCGGATTTCGGGGTGTTCCCCGTCACCCGCCGGTGGTCTCGGAGGCGTCCTCCTGGAGGTGGCAGCCGCTGCCGTCGGCGTCGTCGAGCCAGCCCTCCGGGAGCACGACGCGCTCGCGCGGCGACCCCTGCCGGCCGCGCGGCGACCCCAGCTCGGCGACCGGGAACGGCTCGCTCGGGTCCAGCTCGGCCAGCAGCCGGTCGAGCGCCGCGAGGCTGTCGACCAGCCCCAGCGAGCGGCGCATCTCGCCGCCCGCGGCGAAGCCCTTGAGGTACCACGAGACGTGCTTGCGGAACTCCTTGCAGCCCCGCTCCTCCCCCATGTGCTGGCACAGCAGCTCGGCGTGCCGGCGCATCATCGCGGCGACCTCGCCGAGAGTGGGAAGCGTGGCGACCTCCTCGCCGCGGAACGCGGCGGCCAGGTCGCGGAACAGCCAGGGCCGGCCCAGGCAGCCGCGCCCGACGACGACACCGGCGGCGCCGGTCTGCTCGACCATGCGGATCGCGTCGGCGGCCTCCCAGACGTCCCCGTTGCCGAGGACCGGGATGTCGACGTGCTCGACGAGCGCCGCGATCGCGTCCCAGTCGGCCGCGCCGGAGTAGGCCTGCGCGACGGTGCGGCCGTGCAGCGCGATCGCCGCGCAGCCCGCCTCCTGGGCGATCCGGCCCGCGTCGAGGTAGGTCAGGTGGTCGTCGTCGATGCCCTTGCGGGTCTTCATCGTGACCGGCACGCCGTACGGCGTCGCCGCCGCGACCGCCTGCTCGAGGATCTCGGCCAGCAGGCCGCGCTTCCACGGCAGGGCACCGCCGCCGCCCTTGCGGGTCACCTTCGGGACCGGACAGCCGAAGTTGAGGTCGATGTGCGCGACGCCGTACTCGGCGCAGAGGATCTCCGCGGCCTTGCCGACGTACACGGGGTCGGTGCCGTAGAGCTGGACCGAGCGGGTGGTCTCGAGCTCGTCGAAGACCAGCATGTCCCGGGTGTGCTGGTCACCCTCCACCAGGCCGCGGCTGGTGATCATCTCGCACACGTACAGGCCGGCGCCCTGCTCGGCGCACAGCCGGCGGTACGCCGCGTTGGTGATGCCCGCCATCGGCGCGAGCACGACGGGCACGTCGACGCGCAGGGACCCGAGGGTCAGCGAGGTGGGCAGGGCGGACATGCCGTCCATTGTCCGGCGTGGACGCGGGAGGGCCCAAATCGCACGGTTGTTTCGAGGCTCAGGCGCCAGGGCGCCTTGACACCTCAACCACCGTTCGACTTCTTGTTGCCCTTCTTGCCCTTCTCGGACTTCTTCGGCTTCGGCGGCTCGTACTTCACCACGTCGCCGGTCCAGGTGATCGGGTTGAAGGTCTCCTCGGGCCGGAAGCTCACCGACACCAGGTCTCCGTGCTTCGGCGCCAGGTAGACCAGGCAGACGTTCGCCTTGTCGCCGGGCCCGAACTTCTCCGGGAACGGCGTGCTCGGGCAGGCGTCGAACGAGCTCGCGAACGGCGTCGGCTCGAGCAGCACGTTCTGGTCGTTGACGACGTACAGCGGCACCGGGCGGCCGCCGAGGTCGGTGTCGCCGACGTTCTCGATCCGCGCCCGCACGTAGAACGGGTTCGACTTCTTCTGCTCGTCGCTCAGCTGCCACGCCGAGAAGTCGTCGATCGACGTCTTTTCCAGCGCCGTGACCTGGATGTCGAGCGCACCCACCTGCTCCTGCCGCGGCCGGTACGCGACCACCGCGTGGTCGCCGACCGACAGCTGGCTGCCCGGCGGGGTCAGCTCGACGCCGGCCGGCACCGGCAGGTACGGCGTCTCGCTGGCCGCCGGCGACGGCGTCGGCGTGCCCGAGCTCGCCGGAGCGGGGTCGTCGGAGGACGACGAGCACCCGGCCACCGTCAGCGCGGTGGCCAGGAGCAGGGCGGCGGTCCGGCTCAGCACCCGACGAGTCGCTCGGCGAAGTACGACGACACGGCGTCCAGCGAGATCCGCTCCTGCTGCATGGTGTCGCGCTCGCGGATCGTGACCGCCTGGTCCTCGAGGGTCTCGAAGTCCACGGTCACGCAGTACGGCGTACCGATCTCGTCCTGGCGGCGGTAGCGGCGCCCGATCGCGCCGGAGTCGTCGAAGTCGACGTTCCAGCCCGCCCGGCGCAGCTCCATCGCGAGGTCCTTCGCCTTCGGCGACAGGTCCGCGTTGCGCGAGAGCGGCAGCACCGCGACCTTGACCGGCGCGAGCCGCGGGTCGAGCTTCAGCACGGTGCGCTTGTCGACGCCGCCCTTGGTGTTCGGGGCCTCGTCCTCGGTGTAGGCGTCGACGAGGAACGTCATCAGGCTGCGCGACAGGCCGGCCGCCGGCTCGATGACGTACGGCACGTAGCGCTCGTTGTTGGCCTGGTCGAAGTACGACAGGTCCTGGCCGGAGTGCTTGGAGTGCGTGGTCAGGTCGAAGTCCGTGCGGTTCGCGATGCCCTCGAGCTCACCCCACTCCGAGCCGGCGAAGCGGAAGCGGTACTCGATGTCGACGGTGCGGGTCGAGTAGTGGCTCAGCTTCTCCTGCGGGTGCTCGTAGTGCCGCAGGTTGTCGGGGTCGATCCCGAGGTCGGTGTACCAGCCGGTCCGCTCGTCGATCCAATACTGGTGCCACTCCTTGTCCTCGCCCGGCTTGACGAAGTACTCCATCTCCATCTGCTCGAACTCGCGGGTCCGGAAGATGAAGTTGCCCGGCGTGATCTCGTTGCGGAAGCTCTTACCGATCTGGGCGATGCCGAACGGCGGCTTCTGGCGGCTCGAGGTCACCACGTTGGCGAAGTTGACGAAGATGCCCTGCGCGGTCTCCGGGCGCAGGTAGTGCAGGCCTTCCTCGTTCTCGATGACGCCGAGGTAGGTCTTGAGCAGGCCGGAGAACTGGCGCGGCTCGGTCCAGGCGCCGCGGGTGCCGCAGTTGGGGCACGCGACGGTCGCGAGGTCGACGTCGTCGGGGTTCTCGATGCCCTTCTTCTCCGCGACCTCTTCTTGGAGGTGGTCGGCGCGGTACCGCTTGTGGCAGGACTGGCACTCGGTCAGCGGGTCGGTGAAGGTGTCGACGTGGCCGCTGGCCTCCCACACCTGCCGGGGCAGGATGATCGAGGAGTCCAGGCCGACCATGTCGTCGCGCATGGTGACCATCGACCGCCACCACTGGCGCTTGATGTTCTCCTTCAGCTCCACGCCCAGCGGGCCGTAGTCCCAGGCGGAGCGGGTACCGCCGTAGATCTCGCCGGACGGGTAGACGAAGCCCCGGCGCTTGGCGAGGGAGACGACGTTGTCGACGGTGGACGGCGGCGGCTTGGCCACGGTGGCTCCTATGGACAGCAGTTTGTTGCGAGGTGAACGTTCAGCCTATCGACCGCGGGAACCCGATATTGAGGGTGGTGCCCGGCTCGGCGTCCTCGTACGCCGACGGCTCCTCGATCGCCCGCGAGAGGATCGGGACCGCGCGGAGCTTCACGTCGTACGACGACAGCGCGCGGCGGTAGCTCCCGACGTTCGTCCAGCGGGTGCTGAGCACCCACAGCTCGGGCTCGTCGACGTTGCGGCCGATCTCGCCGCCGACGTACCCGGCGCACGCGGCGAGCGCCTCGCGCGCGGTCGCCAGGTCGGTCCGGAACGCCTCTCCGTCCGGGACCGGCACGCGGAACCTGCTCACCACCAGCACGCCACGATCGTAGTCGGCGATGAGTTGACAATCGTTCTCAACTAGACTGAGAATCGTTCTCATGAAGCTGCTCGCCGCCCTCCCTGCCCTCCTGCTGCTGAGCGGCTGCGCGGCGTTCACCGACGACTCCGTCGGCCTGGACAACGGCGTGCAGGTGGCGACGGCGTTCTACCCGCTGCAGTACGTCGCCGAGCGGGTGGCCGGCGGGCACGCGGACGTCGAGAACCTCACCGCGCCCGGCGGCGAGCCGCACGACCTCGAGCTGACCGTCCGCGAGACGGCGGAGGTGGCCCAGGCGGACCTGGTCGTCTACGAGCGCGGGTTCCAGCCCTCGGTCGACGACGCCGTGGCCGAGAACGCCGAGGGCGACGTGGTCGACGCGGCCGAGGTCGTCGACCTGGTGCCGTTCCGCGAGCACGGGGTCGACTCGGCCGAGGACGACCCGCACTTCTGGCAGGACCCGCTGCTCCTGGCCGAGGTGGGTGACGCGGTGGCGGACCGGCTGTCCGAGATCGACCCCGACCACGCCGACGACTACGCCGCGAACGCCGCCGACCTGCGCGCCGACCTCGAGCGGCTCGACGAGGAGTACGCCTCCGGACTCGCCCACTGCGCCCGCACCACCGTCGTGGTCAGCCACGACGCGTTCGGCTACCTCCAGCGCTACGGTCTGCGGATGACCGCGATCCTCGGACTCGCCCCCGACGCCGAGCCGACGCCGGCCGGCCTGGGCCGGCTCGAGGACCTGGTCCGCTCCGAGGGCATCACCACCGTCTTCTCCGAGTCGCTGGTGAGCCCGGCGGTCGCCGACTCGCTGGCGCGCGACACCGGGGTGGCGAGCAAGGTGCTCGACCCCATCGAGGGGCTGTCGGACGAGACGGCCGGCGAGGACTACCTGTCGCTGATGCGGGCGAACCTCCGGGCCCTCCGGGAGGCGAACGGCTGTGCCTGACGTCGTCCGACTGAGGGAGGGCGCGGTGGCGATCGCCGGCCGCCCGATCCTGCGGCACATCGACCTCACCGTCCGCGCGGGCGAGTTCGTCGCGCTCATGGGCGCGAACGGGTCCGGCAAGTCCACCCTGGTCCGCGCCCTGACCGGCCTGCACCCGCTGGCCGGCGGGTCGCTGGAGCTGTTCGGCACCCCGCTGGAGCACTTCCACGACTGGCGGCGGATCGGGTTCGTCCCGCAGCGCGGCGGCGCCGCGTCCGGCGTACCCGCGTCGGTGTGGGAGGTGGTCGCCTCCGGGCGGCTCACCCACCGACGGCTGCTGCGCCCGCTCTCCCGCGCCGACCGCCGGGCGATCGCCGAGGCGCTCGAGGTGGTCGGTCTCGCCGGCCGGGCCCGCGACGGCGTCTCGACGCTGTCCGGCGGGCAGCAGCAGCGGGTGCTGATCGCCCGCGCCCTCGCCGGCGAGCCCGAGCTGTTCTTCCTCGACGAGCCGACCGCCGGCGTCGACCTGCCGAACCAGCAGGTGCTCGCCGACACCCTGGCGGTCCTGTCCGACCGCGGCGCGACGATCGTGCTCGTCGCCCACGAGCTCGGACCGATGGCGCCGCTCATCGACCGCGCCGTCGTGATGCGCGACGGCCGGATCGCGTACGACGGCCCGCCGCTCGCCAGCGACCAGGTCGCGACCGCCCACCTCGACCACCACGACCACGGCCACCACCACAGCGAGCCGGAGCGGCACGACCACGCCCCGCACATCGCGTCGCCCATCGAAGGGGGTACCGGATGAGCGGCTTCCTGGACCTGCTCGGCCTGCCGTTCATGCAGCGCGCGCTGATCGCGGCGCTCTTCACCGGGCTCGCCGCCCCCGCGGTCGGCACCTACCTCGTGCAGCGCCGGCTCGCGCTCATGGGCGACGGCATCGGCCACGTCGCGGTCACCGGTGTCGCGATCGGCCTCCTGACCGGCGCCTCCCCCACCTGGACCGCGGTGGCGGTGGCGGCCCTCGGGGCGATCCTCATCGAGGTGATCCGGGAACGCGGGCACGCGAACGGCGACGTGGCGCTCGCGCTGCTGTTCTACGGCGGCCTCGCCGGCGGCGTGCTGATCACCGGGCTGGCCGGCCAGAGCGGGGCCCGGCTGCAGCAGTACCTCTTCGGCTCGATCACCACGATCTCGGTGGGCGACGTGGTGGTCACGATGGCGCTGGCCGCGATCGTCGTGCTCGTCTGCGTGGGCACCGCGCCGCAGCTGTTCGCGGTCGCCCAGGACCAGGAGTTCGCCCGGGTCGCAGGCCTGAACATCCGCGTCTACAACCTGCTCGTCGCGGTGCTCGCCGCCGTCAGCGTGACCGTCGCGATGCGCACCGTCGGCCTGCTGCTGGTCTCGGCCCTGATGGTGGTGCCCGTGGCGACCGCCCAGCAGGTCAGCCGGTCGTTCCGCACCACGCTGGCCGCGGCGATGCTGCTCGGCACGCTGGCGTCGGTGGGCGGGCTGCTGCTCTCGGCGTACGCGTCCTTCCACGCGCGCGTCGCACCCGGCCCCACGATCGTGCTGCTGGCGCTCGCCGGCTTCGTGGTCGCGTGGCCGCTCGGCGCCTGGCTGCGGTCGCGGCGGCGGCTGCGCGAGCCGTTCCCCGTCGTCGAGCCCGTCGTCCACGACACCATCGACGACCACCCGCACGAGCACGGCGAGGACTGCGGCCACGTCGGGGTCCCGCACGGCGACCACGTCGACTACGTGCACGACGGCCACCGGCACGCCGCGCACGGGAGGCACTATGACGAGCACTGACGGCGCGCCCCTGCGGCCCACCCGCCAGCGGCGCGCCGTGATCGACGCACTGGCGTCGTTCGACGACTTCCGCTCCGCCCAGGAGATCCACGACCTGCTCGGCCGCCGTGGGGACCCCGTCGGCCTGGCCACCGTCTACCGGACGCTCCAGCGGCTGGCCGACGCCGGCGAGGTCGACCTGCTGCGCACCGAGGACGGCGAGGCGATCTACCGCCGGTGCTCCGACACGCACCACCACCACCTGGTCTGCCGGTCGTGCGGCGCCACCGTCGAGGTCGAGGGCCCGACCGTCGAGCGCTGGACCCGCGCGATCGCCGCCGAGCACGGGTACGACGACGTCAGCCACGCCCTTGAGATCTTCGGGACCTGCGCGGCCTGCCGGGCGTGAGCCGGCCGGAGTTTTCGGCTGCT
>NZ_BAAAJE010000019.1:106679-128610 GCF_039526625.1 Nocardioides aquiterrae | reverse complement strand
CCGAACCCCGCGCTCAGGCGCAGCAGACCGCGCCGACCTCCTCGCCGTTCGGGGTCGGGCTGTCGGCGAGGACGGTGTAGACCTCCCAGCGCTCGCCGTCGGGGGCGCCCTCGACCCAGAACTTGTCCTGCTTCGCGTAGCAGCACGTGGTGTCGCGCTCGTCGATCGAGGCGAAGCCGGCCGCGGCCAACCGGGTCTGCTCGGCGTCGACGGTGTCGGTGTCGGCGACCTCGACGCCGAGGTGGTTGATCGAGCCGCCGTGGCCGGCGTTCTCGATGAGCACCAGCTTCAGCGGCGGCTCGGCGACGGCGAAGTTCGCGTAGCCGGGCCGGACCTTGGCCGGCTCGGTGGCGAACAGCTTGGAGTAGAACGCGATCGAGGTGTCGAGGTCGTCGACGTTGAGCGCGACCTGGATGCGGGACATGGTTCCTCCTGAGACATAGATGATTGTCGATGTACTGCCGACTGTACCCAGACATTCACGTATGTCAATATTGACGTATGTCGAAGTCCCTTCTCGAGCTCACCCCGGTCGAGGCCGTCGCCTGCTGCTCCCCCGTCACCCGCGAGCCGCTGTCCGCAGACGCCGCCGAGCGGATCGCGCCGCTGGTCAAGGCGATCGCCGACCCCGTCCGCCTGCGGCTGCTCTCCCTCGTCGCGTCGCACGCCGACGGCGAGGCGTGCGTCTGCGACCTCAACGACGCCTTCGAGCTGTCCCAGCCGACGATCAGCCACCACCTCAAGCTGCTGCACGAGGCCGGCCTGCTCGATCGCGAGAAGCGCGGCGTCTGGGTCTACTACCGGGTGAACACCGCGGCTCTCGGCGACCTCGCCGCCCTGCTCGGCGGGGTCACCGCGTGACGCTGGTCCGCCGCGCCGTCGCCGAGCTGGTCGGTACGGCGTTCCTCGTCGCGGGCGTGGTCGGCTCCGGCATCGCCGCCCAGCGGCTCTCCCCCGGCGACACCGGCCTGCAGCTCCTGGAGAACAGCCTCGCCACCGGCGCCGTGCTCGTCGCGCTGATCCTCGCCCTCCAACCGGTCTCGGCCTCGTTCAACCCGGTCGTCACGCTCGTCGAGCGGGTCCTTCGCCGCATCGACACGACGACCGCGGCCGCGCTGGTCCTCGCCCAGCTGGCCGGCGGCCTGGCCGGTGTCGTGCTCGCCAACCTGATGTTCGACCTGGACGCCGTGACGCTCTCCGGCCACGAGCGCGGCGGCTCCGGCCAGCTGCTCGGCGAGGTCGTCGCGACCACCGGGCTGGTGCTGGTCGTGTTCGGCGCGCTGCGCTCGCCCCGGATCGAGACCGTGGCCTTCGCCGTGGGCGGCTACATCGCGGCGGCGTACTGGTTCACCAGCTCCACCAGCTTCGCGAACCCGACCGTGACCGTCGCGCGCATGTTCTCCGACACCTTCGCCGGCATCGAGCCGGGCTCGGTACCGGCGTTCGTGCTCATGCAGCTGGTCGGCGGGGCGCTCGGCGCCGCGCTGGTCCTGCTGCTCCACCCGACCCCGCAGGAGGCTCGATGACCCGCCCGACCGTGCTGTTCGTCTGTATCCACAACGCCGGCCGCTCCCAGATGGCCGCCGGCTACCTCCAGCACCTCGCCGGCGACCGGGTCGACGTCCTCTCCGCCGGCTCGCAGCCCGCGGACCAGGTGAACCCGGTCGCGGTCGCGGCGATGGCCGAGGAGGGCATCGACATCACCGCCGAGGCGCCGAAGCTGCTCACCGAGTCGGCGGTCCGCGAGGCGGACGTCGTCGTCACGATGGGCTGCGGCGACGAGTGCCCGTTCTTCCCCGGCAAGCGCTACGAGGACTGGGTCCTCGACGACCCGGCCGGGCAGGGCATCGACACCGTCCGGCCGATCCGCGACGAGATCCGGCGCCGGGTCGAGCTGCTGGTGGCGGAGCTGGCGCCGTGACCGTGGTCCCCCTGACGCGCGAGCACTGGCCGGAGGTCGAGCGGATCTACGCGGCGGGCATCGCCACCGGCCACGCGACGTTCGAGAGCGAGCCGCCGACGTGGGAGCAGTTCGATGCGGCGAAGCTCCCCGGGCTGCGCCTGGTAGCGGTCGAGGACGGCCACGTGGCCGGCTGGGCGGCAGCCTCGGCCGTGTCCGACCGCTGCGTGTACGCCGGGGTCGTGGAGCACTCGGTCTACGTCGACCCGGCCGCGGGCGGCCGCGGGGTCGGCCGGGCGCTCCTCGACGCGCTGGTCGCCGCGACGGAGGCAGCGGGGATCTGGACCATCCAGTCGGGCGTCTTCCCCGAGAACGCCGCCAGCCTCGCGCTGCACACGGCGGCCGGGTTCCGCGAGGTCGGCGTCCGCGAACGGGTCGGCCGGATGACCTACGGGCCGCTCGCGGGGCGCTGGCGGGACGTCGTGCTCGTCGAGCGGCGCAGCCGGCGGGTGGGCGTCTGAGCGGCGGCGGTGCCGTCAGGATCGCTGGCTGCGCCGCCACGCCTGCGGGGTCGCGCCGTACCGGGCGCGGAACCGCCGGACCAGGTACGACGCGTCGCGCAGGCCGGTCCGCGATGCCACGACCGCGAGCGGGAGGTCGGTCTCGCGCAGCAGCCGGCGGACCTCGGTCATCCGGCGCTCGGTGATCCACTCGAGCAGCGGCCGGCCGGTGCGCTTGCGGATCAGCGTCGTGAGGTGGCCGGGGGTGTACCCGAGCGCCGCCGCGACGTCGGCCGCCGACACCGGCTCCCGGAAGGTCGCCTCGATCTGCTCGAACACCCGCTGGACCACCGGGTCCGGCGCGCCGGGGACGGCCGGCGCCAGGCGGGCGGATGCCACGAGCAGCCGGGTCAGCAGGGCGCCGGCCGCCTCGTGCGCACCGAGCCGGTCCGGCCGGCCGGCCTCGTCCGCCAGGTCCTCGAGCCAGCTCCGCCACCGCGCCCGGTCGGCCGCCGCGACCTCGGCCGTGCCGGCCCCGGGGGCGAACAGCGCGAGCAGCGGATGGTGCGGCCACGTCAGTGGCGAGACGTCCGCGAGCTCGGGCACCGCGTCCGGCGTGAACGCGACCGACCACGCGCGGCCGTCGTGGCTCGGGGCCGCCGCGGGGGCGGCGATCACCTCGCCCGGTGCGAGCGCGTGGACCACACCGGGCCGGAGGGCGCGCTCCTCGCCCTCGACCGCGAACGAGCCCCCGCCCCGCTCGACGTAGAGCAGGACGTGGAAGTCGTGGGCGTGCCGGTGGTCGGGTGCGCCGGGGGGCTCGGCGCCGGCGTCGAAGCGGCGGACGGACACCGGCAGGCGACCCGGCCGGCGCTCGTACCGGTAGACCGGGGTGCCGTCCGCGCGGACGGACCGGACGCCGCGCGCCAAGGATCGTCCCACGTCCGCCGACATTCCTCCTGCTCGCGCACCACAAGATGTCCAAGACTGATGACGTGACCAGGTCTACCACAGCAGCCATCAGCGACCAGCGGACCGCCGCGGAGCGCGCCCGCACCTTCCTGCCGGGGATGTGGCGCCGGCTGATGCCGCTGTACGACGTCCGCTCGCGGCTCGCCCGCGTCGGCCGGCTGCACCGGCGGGGCGTCGAGATCGCGGCCGTCGCGCCGGGCCAGGCCGTCCTGGACGTCGGCTGCGGGACCGGGAACCTGGCGCTGGCGATCCTCGCCGCGCAGCCGGCGGCGCTGGTCACCGGGCTGGACCCGGACGGGGAGGCGCTGCGGGTCGCGGCCCGCAAGGCGCGGCGCCGCGGCGTCCGACTGGAGCTTCTCCAGGGCTTCGCGGACCGACTGCCGGCCGCGGACGGATCCGTGGACCGGGTGGTGTCGGCCCTGGCCCTCCACCACGTCGGCGAGACGGACCGCGCGGCGTTCGCGCGGGAGGCGCTGCGGGTGCTGCGCCCGGGCGGCACGGTCACGATCATCGACCTGGCCGGCGGCCGGGCACCCCAGCACCGCGGGCACCGGCACGACCACGACCACGACCGCGGCCGGAGCATCCCGGCGCTGCTCACCGACGCGGGGTTCGCCGACGCGCGGGAGGTGGATCACGCGGACCACCGGTTCGGGCGGATCACCTTCGTGCAGGCGACCCGCGGGTGACCGCTCAGCCGACCTCCCTCCAGGGGTCGTGCTCGGCGAGGAGCCGGTCGACGCGGGCCTGGTCGAGCCGGGAGACGACGTACTGGCTCTCGTGGGCGTCGCGCACGCACTTGGCGAGGCTGAAGGCGGAGGTCGTCAGGAAGACGGTGCCGAGGCCGAGGAAGGCCTTGGGCCACGGGTCGGCCGGCAGGTAGTAGACGGCGGCCAGCATCGTGAAGAGGGCGAGTCCGAACGCGATCGCGGACTGCGCGTAGAAGGCGGCGGTGTTCTTCGGGGTGGGAGTGGGTGCGTCCATGCCCACGATCCTCGGCCGGGCCGCGACCGGCCGGCATCCGCACGGGTACTCAGATCCCCGGCCGCCCCGAACCTTTGCGACACTGCGGCCTGTGAGCTCGTGGACGTCGCCGGCCTCGATCGCCGTCAAGGACCGGATGTTCCGCGCCCTCGCGGTCCTGCGCATCGTGCTGCTCGTCAACGCCGTGGCGTTCAACCTCTACCACGCCGCCGACTACGCGCACCCGATCGCCGCCGCGGCGTGCGTGGCGGCGATGGTCCTGTGGACCGGCTTCGCCACCTGGGCGTACGCCGACAAGCGGCGGCGCGGCTTCCCGCTCCTCACGGCCGACCTGGCCCTCGCCGTCGCCCTGACGCTCGCCACGCCGTGGGTCAAGGGCCCCGACCTCACGGCCAGCCTGCCGGGCTTCTGGATCATGGGCGCGCTGTTCGCCTGGGCGATCCACTACCGGCTGTTCGGCGGGCTCGCCGCCGGCGTCCTGCTCGCGGCCGCCGACCTGGCCCGCCAGGAGATCGACGCGTCCGACTACGGGAACGCCTTCCTGCTGATCCTCGGTGGGGCGATCGTCGGCTTCATGTGCGACTCGCTGCAGCTGATGGCCACCGAGCGCGACGCCGCCGAACGGGAGTCGGCGATGGCCGCCGAGCGCGCCCGCCTCGCGCGGATCGTGCACGACGGCGTGCTCCAGGTGCTGGCGCTGGTCCAGCGCCGCGCCCCCGAGCTGGGCGGCGAGGCCGCCGAGCTGGGCCGGCTGGCCGGGGAGCAGGAGCGGGCGCTCCGCGAGCTGATCCGCGCCCAGGACGCGGTCACGACCGTCCACGGTGACGCGACCGCCGACCTGGCGTCGGAGCTGGCCCGGCTGGGGAGCCGGACCGTCACCGTGGCCACGCCCGGGACACCGGTCGAGGTCCCGGCCCCGACCGCCCGCGAGGTCGTCGCCGCGACCCGGTCCTGCCTGGACAACGTCCGCGTCCACGTCGGCGAGCACGCGCCTGCCTGGGTGCTGCTGCAGGCGTTCCCCGACCGGGTCGAGGTGTCGGTGCGCGACGACGGGCCGGGCATCCCGGCCGGGCGCCTGGACCAGGCGGCCACGGAGGGCCGGCTCGGCATCGTCGAGTCGATCCGCGGCCGGATCGCGGACCTCGGCGGCACCGCGGAGCTCGCGACCGGCGACTTCGGGACCGAGTGGGAGATCGTCGTACCCCGCACCGACGACCTAGGGTCGGCGTCATGAGCGAGGCCGTGCGCGTGATGGTGGTCGACGACCACCCGATGTGGCGCGACGCGGTCGAGCGCGACCTCGCCGCGGCCGGGCTCGAGGTCGTGGCCGTCGCGGCGACCGGCCGCGAGGCGCTCGCTCGGTTCCCGGCGGCGCGGCCCCAGGTCGTCGTGCTCGACCTGCAGATCCCGGAGCCGGACGGGGTCGCGGTCACCGCCGCGGTGGTCGAGCACGACCCGGAGGTGAAGGTGCTGATCCTGTCCGCCTCGGGCGAGCAGGCCGACGTGCTCGCCGCCGTGAAGGCCGGTGCGACCGGCTACCTGGTGAAGTCCGCATCGCGCGACGAGCTGCTCGACGCGGTCCTCCGCACCGCCGCCGGCGACCCGGTCTTCACGCCGGGGCTGGCCGGGCTGGTCCTGGGCGAGTTCCAGCGCACCTCGGACAGCCCGGACGAGCCGCACCTGACCGAGCGCGAGACCGAGGTGCTCAAGCTGGTCGCCACGGGGCTGTCCTACCGGCAGATCGCCGAGCGGCTGGTGCTGTCGCACCGCACCGTGCAGAACCACGTGCAGAACACCCTGCGCAAGCTGCAGATGCACAACCGCGTCGAGCTGACCCGGTACGCGATCGAGCGCGGCCTCGACGGGGACGAGTAGGGGCTAGCGGTCGGGCAGCCGGACCGTGAACTCGCTGCCGGCGCCGAGCTCGCTCTGTACCTCGATCCGGCCGCCGTGCGCCTCGACGATCGACTTGGTGATGCTCAGGCCGAGGCCGACGCCCTGGATGGCCTGCTCCTCGGCCTGGCGGGTGCGGAAGAACCGCGTGAACAGCCGGCCCCGGTCGGCCGCGGAGATGCCGAGCCCGTCGTCGGCGACCCCGAGCACCACCCGGTTGGCGTCGGTGCCGAGGCTGACCCGCACGTGGCCGCCCCGCCGGGAGTACTTCACGGCGTTCGAGAGCAGGTTGTCGACGACCTGCGCCATCCGCTGGGCGTCGACCCGGGCGACCAGGGTCTCCGGGACGTCCAGGGAGATGGAGACGTCCGCGCGGGCGGCCGCGGGGCCGGCGGCCTCGACGCAGCCGCGGACCACCGCGGCGAGGTCGGTGTCCTCGCGGACCACGTGCATCGGCGCCTCGTCGGCCTGCGCGGTGTGCAGCAGGTCGGACACCAGCCGGGTCAGCCGCACCGTGTTCCGCGCGACCACCTCGAGCTGGGCGGTCACGTCGGTCGGCAAGTCGTGGCGCTCGAGCAGGATGTGGACGTACCCGTTGATCGAGGTCAGCGGGGTGCGCAGCTCGTGCGACACCGACGCCACGAACTCGTCCTTGACCCGCAGGGCACGCATGAAGTCGGTGACGTCCTTGTAGGCGAGCGCCGCCCCGGCGAAGGCGCCGTTGTCGTCCTCGACGCGCCGCGACGAGACGGAGAGGGCCCGCCGGGTGTGCGGGTCGGACCCGACCCACATCCGGATGTCCTCGAACTCCTCGCCGTGCGAGGCGCGGTACGTCGGCATCTCGTCGCGGGTGAACGCGGTGGTCCCGTCCTCGTGGAACACCAAGCCCAGCTGGCCGGCCCGGCCGAGGTGCCCCTCGGGGAAGGCCAGCCGCATGAAGTCCTCGTGCCGCTTGTTGACGCCCTCGTAGGCGCCGTGGCGGTCGAGCAGCACCAGGCCGACGTCGACGGTCTCGAAGATCGCCTGGGAGATCCTGCGCTGGTGGGCGATCACGTCCCGGCTCGCCCGGACCCGCTCCAGCGCGTACGAGATCGCGAACGCCGCCCAGCCGGCGACCACGGGGATCAGCACGGCACGGGACAGGTTCACGCCGGTCAGCCCGAGGTACAGAAGGCTCGGCACCGCGAGCAGGAAGGTCGTGCCGAGAACCGCCACCACCGCGCCGCGGCGGCCGAACTGGCGGCCCAACCAGAGCGCGGGGACGACGGCCAGGATGCCCGCGGCCCCGCCCTGCTCGTCCACCCGCGACATCCCGAGCGCGGCGAGATCCAGCACCGGCAGCAGCCCGGCCGCCCAGCCGGGGAGCCGCTCCCAGGGGGCGACGGCCGCCAGCGCGCAGGTCACGACCGTCACGGCCAGGCCGACGACCGGCCAGGTGCCGACGTCCAGCGCTGCGGCGTCACCGGCGGCCCGGAGCGTCAGGTCCAGGGCGTAGAGGAGCGCGAAGACGCCCTGCAGGACCGCCGGGTCCGGCTCGTCGGTGAACAGCAGCCGCCGGCGCAGCCCGACCAGCCGCTGGTGGAGATGCCCCATCCCGCCTCCCGAGTCAGCCCTGCGCTCCGCCGTACCGGCGGTCCCGCCGAGCGTAGAGCTCGATGGCCTGCCACAGGTGCCGTCGGTCGACATCCGGCCACAGCACGTCCGTGAAGACCAGCTCGGAGTAGGCCGCCTGCCACAGCATGAAGTTCGAGAGCCGCTGCTCCCCCGACGTCCGCCACACCAGGTCCGCGTCGGCGACCTCCGGAACGTACAGGTGCCGGGCGAACACCTTCTCGTCGACCTTGTCGGGGTCCAGCCGGCCGGCCGCCACCTCGCGCGCGATCGCCCGCGCGGTGTCGGCGATCTCGGCCCGGCCGCCGTAGTTCACGCACATGGTGAGCGTGAGCACGTCGTTCCCCCGGGTCAGCTCCTCGGCGACCTGGAGCTCCCGGACCACCGACTTCCACAGCCGGGGCGCCCGGCCCGCCCAGCGGACGCGCACGCCCAGTTCGTGCATCTCGTCGCGCCGTCGCCGGATCACGTCCCGGTTGAAGCCCATGAGGAACCGGACCTCCTCCGGGGACCGCGACCAGTTCTCGGTCGAGAACGCGTACGCCGAGATCGCCTTCACGCCGACCTCGATGGCGCCCTCGACCACGTCGAACAGCGAGTGCTCGCCCTGCTCGTGCCCGCGGGTGCGGGGCAGCCCGCGCTCCTTGGCCCACCGCCCGTTGCCGTCCATGACGATGGCGACGTGCCGGGGCACCAGGTCCTTCGGGATCGCCGGCGGACGGGCACCCGAGGGATGCGGCGTGGGCTGGCGGACGGCGCGTCTCACGGCCCCGAGCCTAGGACCCGGTGCCGCGTCGCGGCGTACCACGAGCCCATCGACACCACTGTCGTGGGAACCCGGCCGTCAGCGCTCGACGTACGCCAGGGACTTGAGCCCCCGCTCGAGGTGCCAGGCGAGGTACGCCGCGACCAGCCCGCTGGCCTCCTTGAGGGTGCGCGGCGGCGCGGCGTCCACGACCTCCCAGTCGCCCGCGAGGAGCGCGCCGAGCAGCGCGAGCGTCTCCGGCGCGGGGCTGGCGGATCCGGGCACCCGGCAGGTCGCACACACCACACCCCCCATCGACGGGTTGAACCAGCGCTGGCGCCCCCCGGCGGTGGGCAGGGTGCCGCAGCGGGCGCAGTGCTCGAACGACGGCGCCCAGCCGGCGACCGCCAGCGAGCGGAGCAGGTAGGAGTCGAGCACCTGGCCGGGGCCGTGCTCCCCCGCCACCATCGCGCGCAGCCCGCCGACCAGCAGCAGGAACTGCTGCACCGAGGGCTGCCGCTCCTCCGACACCAGCCGGTCCGCGGTCTCGAGCATCACGGTGCCGGCGGTGTAGCGGTCGTAGTCGTGGCCCAGCCCCTTCGAGAACGGCGTCAGCGTCTCGGCCTGCGTGATCGTGTCCAGGCTGCGCCCCTCGGCGAGCTGGAGATCGACGTGCGTGAACGGCTCGAGCCGCGACCCGAAGCGGGACGTCGTGCGGCGCACGCCCTTCGCGACCGCGCGCACCCGTCCGTGCTGACGGGTCAGCAGGGTGATGATGCGGTCCGCCTCACCCAGCTTGTGGGTGCGCAGCACGATCGCCTCGTCGCGGTAGAGCACGTCCCTATTGTGCGGGGTCAGGCCCCGGAACGGCGCCTGCGACGCGGCGCCTTCCAGCACCCGGTGGCCAGGCCGACGGCCGCGCGGTCCAGCCGCTCCGGGGTCAGCCGCCACTCCAGTGCCGACCTCGCGCGCACGAACGTGCCCTGCGGGAGCTCGTCGGCCAGGGTGACGGCGTCGGCCAGCGGCCGCAGCGGGTCGAACGGGTGGCCGACGACCAGGGTGGGCACCGTGATCCGGCGCCGCTCCTTCGACGACGGCGCGGCGCGGCCGAAGAACAGGCCGTGCAGCAGGGCCGCCAGGGCGTCCGCGCGCTGGTCGCAGGCGTCCAGGGCGATCCCCGCCCAGAACGGCACGATGCCCCGCGGGACCGGCCGGGTGAGCCGGCGCAGCAGCGTGACCGAGAGCGGCAGGAACCGCGCGGCGAGCAGCAGCGGCCCGAACACCAGCACCCCCGCCTCGACCCCGTTGTCGAGGACGGGTGCCTCGAGGAGCAGGCCGCGCACCCGGCCGGGGGCGATCGCGGCGGTCTCCAGGGCGACGTTCGCACCCAGCGACACGCCGCCGACCACCGCCTGCGCCGCGCCCAGGTGGTCGAGCAGCGCGACCACCTGCTCGGCGTACTCGGTGACGGAGTAGGCGTGCGGGTCGGCCGGCCGGTCGGAGCGCCCGTGGCCGAGCGGGTCGAGCGTGACCACGTGCAGGCCCTCCGCCGCCAGGGCGTGGGCGAGCGGCTGCATCATCCGCCGCGGCGCCAGCTCCGCCGGCAGCAGCACGACCCAGGCATCGCCGGATCCGTACTCGGTGTACTCCAGGCGGTCCCGCCCCGCGTCCGACGCGACGAAGAACTGGCCGATCCTCTCCGACACCAACATGTGTCCACCATAGGGCGTGGCTCCCCGCAACCGGCCGTCGCGAGCGTCGTCCAGCGCGTGCTCTCGCAAGGCGCCGGAGCGAAGTCATACCGGGGTTGTACGGCGAGCGACGGCAACGCCGCGAGAGTGCGTGATGGGCGGCGCGTAGCAGGCCGTGGGCGGGGAGCCACGCCCTAGGGTGTGGTCATGTCGCTCGCGGGCCGTGACCGGATCTCCTGGCCCGCGGCGTTCCTGCTGCTCGCCGGGATCCTGCTCGCCGGCGTCGCCGCGATCGAGCTGGCGCCGGCGGGGTCGCCCGCGGCGTCGTGGTGGCCCGCGGCCGGGCTCGCGGTGGCCCTGCTCGGCCTGACGCCGCGCTCGTGGTGGTGGACCCTGGTCCCCGGCATCGCCGCGATGTCCCTGGCGGCCAACGTGATCGGCGACCGCCCCCTCGACCTCTCCTGCTGCTACGCGATCGCGAACGCCGCCGAGGCGGTGGTCGTCGCGTCCTTCCTCCGCCGCGGCGGCCGCACGACGCTGCCGGAGCTGGCGACCGTGGAGGTGCTGCTCCGGCTCCTCGGCGCGGCCCTGCTCGGCGGCCTCACGATCGCCACCATCGCGGCGACCGCGGCCGCCGCGCTCGCCGACGGGTCGTTCCAGCTGACCTGGCGCGCGGTGTTCGCCTCGCACACCGCGTCGGTGCTCGTGATCCTCCCGCTGGTGATGTCGCCGGCCGCCCGGTGGACCCGGCGGCTCGCCTGGGAGCTCCCGCTCCAGCTCGGCGCCCTCGCCGCGGTGACCGCCCTGGTGTTCTCCCCCGACCAGACGCTCAGCCTGGACTTCATCCCGTTGCCGCTGCTGATCTGGGCGGCGCTGCGGTTCGACGTCCGCCTGGTCGCATGGGAGGTGTTCGGCTTCGCGGTCACCGTCACCGTGCTCAGCTCCCTCGGGTACGGCACCTTCGCGTTCGACAACCGCCGCGGCGAGCTCAGCGCGTTCGGCATGGGGGCGATCGTGCAGGCGTACGTCGTGGTGGCGGTCCTGATGACCCTGCCGCTCGCGATCGGCGTCGCGCAGCGGCGCAGCAGCGAGCAGCTGTTCCGCCGCAACTTCACCGAGTCGGTGGTCGGCATGCTCTTGATGCGCAGCCGCGGCGGGCACCCGTTCGAGGTCATCGACATGAACGACGCCGCGGCGCGCCTGTTGCCCGCCGACACGCTGGGCCGCAGCCTCGCCGAGGTGCTGGACACCGCGGAGCCCCTGGAGCCGATCGCCGCCCGGATGCTGGCCGGCAGCCTCGACGGCTGGAAGTCCCAGACCGGCGTCCGCGGCCGACCCGGAGCCCGCGTGGAGGTCGCGGTCTCGCTGCTGGCGACCGACCCCAGCCCGACGTACGCCGCCCAGCTGCTGGACGTCACGACCGAGTACGACGCCCGCCGCCGGATCGAGGCCGCGGAGAAGCTCACCAGCGCGACGCTCGACACCACGGCGGCGATGATCCTGGTGACCGACCTGTACGGGGAGGTCGTGCGCGTCAACGGGGCCGCGACCGCGCTCACCGGCTTCCGCGAGGACGAGTTGCTCGGCACCCGGATCTGGGACATCCCGTTCGCGCCGCCCGGGTCGGACGGGTACCCCGCCGGCCTGCCCGACGCCATCGACGCACAGATCAGCCGGGAGACCGACGTGGTCACCCGGGCCGGCGAGCGTCGCCGCGTGCTCTGGAACACCAGCTACGTCCGCGACGAGCGCGACCGGGCCACGCACGTCGTGCTCACCGGCACCGACCTCACCGCGGAGCGCACCGCCGCCGGCCTGAACCGGCACCTGCTCGAGGCAGCGATCACGACCGCGCTGATCGGCATCGACCCGCACGGCCGGATCACCGTCTTCAACGCCGGAGCCGTGAACCTGCTGGGGCTCGACGCCCAGGACACCGTCGGCACGCCGTTCGTCGACCTGCTCGACCCGGACGAGCTCGCCCAGCGCTGCGACGGGCTCACCGGCGAGGACGCGTTCGCCCGGCTCGTGGCGGGCATCGACGGCGGCGGCGAGACCGCCACGCGGGACTGGACGTGGACCGGCGCCGACGGCCGGCGGCACACCGTGGCGACGACGCTCAGCGT
Source organism: Nocardioides aquiterrae (assembly GCF_039526625.1). Taxonomy (NCBI): domain Bacteria; kingdom Bacillati; phylum Actinomycetota; class Actinomycetes; order Propionibacteriales; family Nocardioidaceae; genus Nocardioides; species Nocardioides aquiterrae. Next base: position 116,188 of record NZ_BAAAJE010000019.1, on the reverse strand, counting down.
CGCGGCGGACCGGATCGCGGCCCGGGTCGGCTACCTGTGCGTGGGCCGCGACGTGACCGAGGCCCGCGCCAGCCAGGAGATGCTGATCGCGGCGCTGGAGAAGGAGCGCCTGGCGGTGCAGCGGATGCGGGACCTCGACACCGCGAAGAGCGACTTCGTGTCGACGGTCAGCCACGAGCTGCGCACGCCGGTGACCAGCATCGTGGGCTACACCGAGATCCTCGAGGACGGCACGCTCGTCGAGCCCGCCGAGGAGCAGCGGCCGCTGCTGGGGAGCATCGCGCGGAACGGCCGGCGGCTGATCATGCTGTGCGACGACCTGCTCACCCTCAGCGGCCTCGACTCCGGCGCCGCCCGGTGGGAGCGCGGGGCCGTCGACCTGACCTCGATCCTGGTGGGCGCCGAGGACGCCGTGCGCGCCCAGCTGGTCGGCCGGGGCCTGACCCTCGAGAACGTGGCACCCGGCGAGCCGGTCCCGGTGCTCGGCGACGCGGTCCAGCTGGAGCGGGCGCTGACGAACCTGCTGAGCAACGCGATCAAGTTCACCGAGCCCGGCGGCCGGATCACGGTCACGGTCGAGGCGGTGGGCGGCGAGGCGTGCCTGACGGTCTCCGACACCGGCATCGGGATCCCGCTCGAGGAGCAGGAGCGGCTGTTCCAGCGGTTCTTCCGCTCCTCGACCGCCCAGGAGCGCGCGATCCAGGGCACCGGCCTCGGGCTGTCGATCGTCAACGCGATCGTGTCGGCCCACGGGGGGCGGATCGACGTGCGGTCCGCCCACCTCGAGGGCACGACGTTCACGATCAGGCTCCCGATCGCCCCGATCACCGCCGTGATCACCGGGCGCGGTTGACCGCGCTGATCACCGCCTTGAGCGACGCGGTGACGATGTTCGCGTCGACGCCGACGCCCCAGTAGACCTGGTCGCGCACCAGGCACTCGACGTACGCCGCGGCGAGCGCGTCGCCGCCCGCGGAGAGTGCGTGCTCGGCGTAGTCGAGGACCCGGACGTCCCAGTCCTGCGGCAGCTCGTTGATCGCGCCGACGAACGCCGACAGCGGGCCGTTGCCCTCGCCGTGCAGCGACATCAGCTCGCCGTCGACGTACACGTTGACGTCGAGGGCGTCCTTGGCCCCGGCCGCGGACGAGGTGTGCACGGAGTTGAGCTTCAGCGGCGTCTCACGGTCCAGGTACTCGGCGGAGAAGACCTGCCAGATCTCGTCCGCGGTGAGCTCGCCGCCCTCCGCGTCGGTGCGCTCCTGCACGACCCGGCTGAACTCGATCTGCGCGCGGCGCGGCAGGTCGAGCTTGTGCTCGGCCTTGAGGATGTAGGCCACCCCGCCCTTGCCGGACTGGCTGTTGACCCGGATCACCGCCTCGTAGGTGCGGCCGACGTCGTGCGGGTCGATCGGCAGGTACGGCGCCTCCCAGGGCAGCTGCGCGACGGGCACGCCCTGCTCGGCGGCCTGGCGGTCGAGGTCCTCCAGGCCCTTCTTGATCGCGTCCTGGTGCGACCCGGAGAACGCGGTGTAGACGAGGTCGCCGGCGTACGGGTGCCGCGGGTGGACCGGCAGGTTCGTGCAGTACTCGACGGTTCGCCGGACCTCGTCGATGTCGGAGAAGTCGATCATCGGGTCGACGCCCTGGCTGAACAGGTTCATGCCGAGCGTGACCAGGTCGACGTTGCCGGTGCGCTCGCCGTGCCCGAACAGGCAGCCTTCGACACGGTCGGCACCGGCCATCACCGCCAGCTCGGTCGCGGCCACCGCCGTACCGCGGTCGTTGTGCGGGTGCAGCGAGATCACGGTGTTCTCGCGGCGGGTGAGCTGTCGGGAGAACCACTCGATCTGGTCGGCGTACACGTTGGGTGTCGCGACCTCGACCGTGGCCGGCAGGTTGAGGATGATCTCGCGGCCGTCATCGGGCTGCCAGACGTCGGAGACGGCCTCGCACACCTCGACCGAGAACGGCAGCTCGGTGCTGGTGAAGATCTCGGGGCTGTACTCGTAGCCGATGACGGTCATGTCGAGGTGGGCCTCGCCGTGCTTCATGACCAGCTGGGTGCCCCGGACCGCGATGTCCTTGATCTCGTCCTTGCTGGCGCGGAACACCACGCGGCGGAAGAGCGGCGCGAGCGCGTTGTAGAGGTGGATGTTCGCCCGGGGTACGCCGACCAGCGACTGCACGCTGCGCTCGATGAGGTCCTCGCGGGCCTGGGTGAGCACCGAGATCGTCACGTCGTCGGGGATGTGGTCGCCCTCGATGAGCTGGCGGACGAAGGAGAAGTCGGTCTCGCTCGCGGACGGGAACCCGACCTCGATCTCCTTGTAGCCCATCTTCACCAGGAGGTCGAACATCTTCATCTTGCGGGCCGGGCTCATCGGGTCGATGAGCGCCTGGTTGCCGTCGCGCAGGTCGGTGGAGAGCCACCGGGGCGCCTCGGTGATCGTGCGCGTGGGCCAGGTGCGGTCGGGGAGGTCGATCGGGGGGAACGGCCGGTACCGGTGCACCGGCATGCCGCTCGGCTTCTGGCTGGGGATGGTCATGGGGGCCTGCTTCCGCTGGGTGGTCGTGAGGGCCGGCGCACACACGCACTCCGCAGCGAGGGGGTCCGGCTTTCAGACCTCGCTGCGGCAGCGAAGGAGGAGGCTGCGCGTCATGACCAGGCCACGATAGCCCAGCGGTCCCGGGCCCCGCAGCCCCTGTCCGCGCAGCGGGCGGACCTCAGCCGGTGCCGACCGCCCGGTCGACGATCCGCTGGGCGAGCTCGCGCACCTTGACGTGCTGGGCGCTGCTCAGCGCGAGCAGGTGCTCCCAGGCGGCCTCGGCGTCGATGCCGTGGGCGGCCATGATGATGCCCTTGGCCTGGTCGATGACCGCCCGCGACGCGAGGGCGCGGCGCATGTCCGCCTCGAGCCGGTCCAACTCGCGGACCAGGTCCAGCTCGTGCAGCACGCCGCCGACCGTGACCGCGAACAGCTCGACCAGCTCCGCCGGGGCCGACGGCTGCCCCGGCACGCCGTACACCGCCAGGACCCCGACGGTGCGATCGGCCGACGGCACCGGGACGGCCACGGCCGCGACCGCTCCCGGCTCGACGTGCCGCGCCAGCCGCGGCCAGCGCGCGTCTTTGCCGACGTCGGGGCTGCTCACGGTCAGGCCCGTGCCGTGGGCGGTCACCGACGGGCCTTCCCCCGTGGCGAGCTGCAGTCCGTCCCAGCGCTGGGCGACCTGGGAGCTGGAGGCCGTCGCGGCGGGCTCGAGCGGCGACCCCGTCACCAGGGAGACGTGGGCCGGTGCGGGCAGCGCGGAGCCGACGATGCGGACCGCCCGCTCGACGAGCTCCCGCGGGCATCCCGGGTGCTGCGGCAGGAGGGCGAGCGCGGCGAGGGCGTCGACCACCCCGCCGCCGGCGCCGGATTCCGCGGCACCGCCGCCGGCGAGCAGGACCCAGCACACCTCGCCGCCGCCCAGGCCGAGCTGGCTGGTCACGACGACCTCGACGGCGCGCGCCGAGGCTCCGCGCGGCAGCAGCGTGGCCGTCTGCCGCGCCACCGCGCCCCGCGCCCCGCGCACGAGAAGCTGGCGCAGCGTGCGCCGGTCGTCGGCTGCGAAGAGCGCGAACAGGGGCTTGCCGAGCAGCCGGTCCACCCGCAGGTTCAGCACGAGAGCAGCCGCCGCGTTGACGGTCCGGATCACGCCGTGGGCGTCGGTGAGCACGACGGGGACCGGGAGGACGGCGAGCACCCGCTCCTGCTGGACGCGCAGGCTGTCGCGGGACCGGACCAGCCGCTCGATGGTCTCGGTCTGAGCGCGGATCTCCTCCTCCGCGGTCCGCAGCTCCTCGTACGCCGTCTCGAGGTCCTGCACGAGCACGTCCTGCTCGCGCTCCGCGCGGACCTGCGCGATCCGACGCTCCAGTGCGTCGACACCGGCCGAGAGCCGATCGCCCGCCGCCGGCCCGTCGGCGTGCGAGGAAGTGACCGCGTCCATATGGATTCCCTTGGGTACTGCCTCGACCGGGCGTCCGCTCCACCCCAGATGCACCCACATCATCCCCAGAGCGTGACAGGGGGAAACCCATGCGGGACCGTGGACCCGTGACCCCCTCCTCGCCGCCCGGCCCGCCCGTGGCCGTGATCGTGGTCGGGGCGTCGGCGGGCGGCGTCGAAGCGCTCCGTGACTTCATGTCCGTGCTGCCGGTGGACCTGCCCGCGTGCGTCCTCGTGGTCCTGCACCTGCCCCGCGACGCCCCCAGCGCGCTGCCGTCGATCCTGACTCGGGCCGGGCAGCTCCCCGTGCGGCACGCCACGGCCGGCGAGCGCCTGGAGCCCGGCGTGGTGCTGGTCGCCCCGCCCGACCACCACCTGATCGTGGTCGACGACCGGGCGGAGCTCTCGCACGGTCCGCAGGAGAACGGGCACCGGCCCGCGATCGACGTGCTCTTCCGGTCGGCGGCGCGTGCCCGCGACTCCCGGGTGATCGGAGTCGTGATGTCCGGCTCGCTCGACGACGGCGCCGCGGGTGCGGTCGCCATCGTCCGACAGGGCGGCCGGCTCCTGGTCCAGGACCCGGACGAGGCGCTGTACGGCAGCATGCCGCTCGCGGCGACGCGGGCTGCCGGGACCGGCAACCAGGTGCCCGTGCGCAAGATGGGCGAGGTGCTCGCGGCGTGGGTCGCGGAGATGTCGGGCGGGACCGGCGACGACCCGCCCGCCGAAATGGAGCAGGAGACGCAGATGGCCGATCTCGACCCGGGTGCGCTGCACGACCCGGACCGACCGGGCACGCCGGCCGGATTCGGCTGCCCGGACTGCGCGGGTGCGCTGTACCAGATCGACGATGGTCCCCTGCGCCGCTACCGCTGCCGGGTCGGCCACGCCTGGTCGCCGGAGAGCCTGCTGGCCCAGCAGTCCATCGCGATGGAGAGCGCGCTGTGGATGGCGCTCCGGGCGCTCGAGGAGAAGGCGGCGCTCAACGACGACCTCGGGCGGCGGGCCTGGGCGCACGGCCACGACCGCACGGCGACGCGCTTCGAGGAGAGCGCCGAGGAGACGCGGCATGCGGCAGAGTTGGTCCGCCGGCTGATCGAGCGGATGACCGGAGAGCACACCCCGGCGCCCGGGGCGTGAGAACGGAGCACGGGTGAGCGGCAGCGACGAGGACTTCGAGGCCCTGCTGCGCCACGTGAAGGAGCAGCGCGGCTTCGACTTCACCGGCTACAAGCGGGCCAGCCTCGCCCGGCGGGTGCAGCGCCGGATGGAGGCGGTCGGCCTCCACGCCTACGACGAGTACCTGGACTACCTGATCCTGCACCCGGACGAGTTCACCCAGCTCTTCAACACCATCCTGATCAACGTCACCGGCTTCTTCCGCGACCGGGACGCCTGGACCTACCTGCAGGAGGAGCTGCTTCCGCAGATCCTCGCGCGCAGGGAGGGCCAGCCGATCCGGGTCTGGAGCGCCGGCTGCGCCACCGGCGAGGAGGCGTACACGCTCGCGATGCTGCTCGCCGAGCTGCTCGGCGTCGACGAGTTCCGCGACCGGGTGAAGATCTACGCCACCGACGTCGACGAGGAGGCACTCACCCAGGCCCGGCAGGCGATCTACACCGAGCGCGACCTGGCGGCCGTGCCGGCCGAGCTGCGGGAGAGGTACTTCGAGCCGGCCGGCACCCGTTTCGTGTTCCGCAAGGAGCTGCGACGCTCCGTGATCTTCGGGCGCAACGACCTGGTCCAGGACGCACCGATCTCGCACGTCGACGTCCTGGTGTGCCGCAACACGCTGATGTACTTCAACGCCGAGACGCAGGGCCAGCTCCTCAACCGGATGCACTTCGCGCTGCGCCCCGACGGGGTGCTGTTCCTCGGCAAGGCCGAGATGCTGCTGAGCCACTCGGCGTACTTCCGCCCGATCGAGCTCAAGCGCCGGTTCTTCAGGAAGATCGCGACCGAGCCCCGCGACCGCAGGCTGGTGGTCTCCAGCGGCCCCGGCGGCGTCCAGGACGAGGAGCAGTCGGAGCTGACCCTCCTGCACCACGCCGCCCTGATGTCCTCGGCCGCCGCTCAGATCGTCGTCGACACCGACGGCCGTCTTGCGCTGGCCAACAACCGGGCGATGCACCGGTTCGGGCTGACGTCGCGGGACGTCGGCCGGCCGATCCAGGATCTCGAGGTCTCCTACCGGCCGCTCGAGCTGCGGACGCACATCGAAGACGCGCGGATGCAGCGGCGGGCGGTGTGGATCCGCGACGTCGAGCAGGTCCGCGGTGCCGGCGAGACGCTGACGTTCGACATCCAGGTGGTGCCGCTGGCCGACGAGGCCGGCACCGAGCTCGGGGTCACCGTCATCCTCAACGACGTCACCCAGTACCGGCAGCTCCAGACGGAGCTCACCTACGCCAACCGGCAGCTGGAGATCGCCTACGAGGAGCTGCAGAGCACCAACGAGGAGCTCGAGACCACCAACGAGGAGCTGCAGAGCACCGTCGAGGAGCTCGAGACCACCAACGAGGAGCTGCAGAGCACCGTCGAGGAGCTCGAGACCACCAACGAGGAGCTGCAGAGCACCAACGAGGAGCTCGAGACGATGAACGAGGAGCTCCAGTCGATGAACGACGAGCTCCAGTTCAGCAACGACGCGCTGCGCGACCGCCAGGACGAGGTCGAGCGGCTGAACCGGTTCATGACCGCGGTCCTCGGCAGCATGAACTCGGGCGTCGTGGTGGTCGACGGTGAGATGCAGATCCTCGCGTGGAACACGCGGGCGGAGGACCTCTGGGGGGTCCGCACGGACGAGGCGCTCGGCGAGCACCTGATGAACCTCGACATCGGGCTGCCGGTCGAGGAGCTCCGCCAGCCGATCCGTGCCCAGCTCGCCGACGGCACCTCCGAGCCGGCGGAGCTGCACCTCGACGCGGTCAACCGGCGTGGCCGCCACGTCCAGGTCCGGGTGACATTGACGCACTTCAGCGACCACGGAGGGGCGACCACGGCCGCGATGCTGGTCATGGACGCGGTCGACCGGCCCGAGTAGCCTCAGAGGTGCGTCGCCGCTGAGCCCAGGCGACCGGCGCCTCCCGAATCGGGTCACCGATGGACAGCGCACTGCTGGCGCTCGGCGGCGAGGTCGACCTGACCCTGCGGCCCGAGCTGATGTGGCGGATCGCCGAAGCGCTCGAGTACGACGACGTTCGTCTCGACTGCTGCGCCGTGACCTACGTCGACGCCGGATCCCTCCGCATCATCGACGGCGCGCGGCGTCTGCTGGCGCTGCGCGGGAGCCGGTTCACGGTGGTCCGGACGTCGTCGACCTTCGACCGGGTGTGCGCGCTGGCCGGCTTCGAGGAGCTGCGCCGGATCGTCCCCGCGCCACGCGTGTCCGACCGCGTGATCCGGGTACCGGACCAGTGGACGAACAGCGACTCCCCCGAGGACCGATGAACGCCACCGAACGCCGACACCAAGACATCCTCATGACCAGCGCCGTGCTCCGCGAGTGGTCGGCGGGCCTGCGGGCCTGGAGCCGGTCGGCACGCGACGAGTCGGCCGGGCGCCGACGCGACGCGTCGGAGGGGCGCGGACACCACCGGCGAAGACCCGCCGCCCCGAGCGCCGTTCCCACCGCCGGCCCGAGCCCCGACGGCGACCTCCCGACCCTCGACCCGGTCCCGGTCGCGGAGCTGCGCGAGCTCCTCGTGCAGGCGCACGGGTTCTCCCGTCGCCACGTCGACCAGGCGCTGGCCGCCGCGATGCTGGTCGCGGGCTATCCGCCGGGCTACGACCGGCTCGGAGCGGCCGACGCGTTCGACCTCGTGGAGGAGATCCTGCGCGAGCCGTGGGGCGGGCCTCAGGGCTGACCGTACGGCAGCCCGACCTGGTCGAGGACGTGCTGGGCCGGTGAGCCGAGCGGAGCCACCAGGTGGACCGGGCCGGCCGCGCGGGCGTCGTACAGCGCCTGCACCGCGGCGCTGGAGAGCATCTCGACCTCAGCGAGCTCGACGGTGACGGGCCGGACCCCGCCCCAGGACGCCTGGCCGAGGGCGGCGCGCAGGTCCTCCGCCGACGTCCGCTCGACGGGACCGGCGACGTGGACCACGCCGTCCGCCACCGCGATCCGCCCACGACGCCGGGGATCCGGCGTCGAGGAGGTGCGGGTGCCGCGCAGCAGCGGCACCGGCCGGCTGACCCGGTGCCGGCCGAGCGCCCGGGTCCCGGACGGGTCGTGCTCGACCAGGAGCTCGTCGAGGAACCCCCGGGCCATCGCCAGCCCGCGGCCGCCCGGCCCGGGTACGGGCTCGCGCCAGGTGCCCGCGTCGCGCACCTCGATCTCGACCATGCCGTCCGTGGCGAGGCGGGCCACGACGTCGACGGTGTCCGCCAGGCTCGGGGCCGGGTACGCGTGCTCGACCGCGTTCGTGACGAGCTCTCCCAGCGCGTGCTGCAGAGCGGTGTGGTCGAGGGCGCCGACGCCCAGCGCTCGCAGCCAGTCCCGCAGGCTGGCCCGGGCCGCCCGGACCGTGTCCAGAACCGCGGGCAGCCGCAGCTCCAACGGGGCCACGGGGGGGACCGCCTGGAGCGCGAGCAGGGCGATGTCGTCGTCGTAACCGGTGGTGCGCGTGAGGAGCTCCGGGGTGAGCCGGCACGCCCGATCGACGACCGCCTCCTCCGAGGTGGCCCGGCAGACGTCCCCGACGACGGTGAGGAGGTCGACGGTGTTCTGCGCGAGGGTCCGGCCGGGCCGCTCCACCAGGCCATCGGTGTAGAACAACACCAGGTCGCCCAGGGCGAGCTGGTGGCGCGCGGACCGGTAGGGCAGGCCGGAGGCCAGCGGTCCCGCACCGGAGGGCGGCAGGTACGTCGCCTCGCCGCGCGCGGGCACCAGGATCGGCGGCGGGTGGCCGGCCGTGACGTAGTCCAGCGTCGCGACCGCCGGATCGAACTTCGCGACGCAGAGCGTCGTCGTCCGCGCCTCCGGCGACCGGTGCACACGGGCGTCGAGGGCCCGCAGCACCTCGACGAGGTCGCCGCCCGGGTGGGCCGCCTCCTCGAGGACCGCCTTCAGCTCGGCCATCAACGCCGCGGCGGGCGCGCCGTGGCCGACGACGTCCCCGACGGCCAGCACGACCGCCCCGGACGGCAGCGGCACCGCGTCGAACCAGTCGCCCCCGGCCCCGAGGTCGTCCTGGGCCAGCAGGTAGCGCGCCGCGAGCCGGGCCCCCGACGGCACCGGGAGCCCCGTCGGCAGGGCGACGTCCTGCAGCTCGGCGACCACCTCCCCGCCCGCCGGGCCGCGGACGTCGTCCGTGACGTCGCGAGCGGTGACGAGCAGCAGCCAGGGTCGCCCCTCCTCGTCCAGCAGCGGGGCCACGGTCACGTCGAGCCTGAGCTCGGCGGCGGACCCCTCCTCGCCGATCCGCCACGCGGGCGCGCGGCACACGGTGCCGCTGGCCCGGGCCTCCGCCAACGACTCGGCCAGCTGCCGCGCCGCGGGGCCGGGCCAGTCGCCGA
>NZ_BAAAJE010000019.1:63385-106657 GCF_039526625.1 Nocardioides aquiterrae | reverse complement strand
GACCAGGGCGCGGGCCGCTCGGTTGAGCGCGAGCACCGTGAGGTCACCGACGTCCACCAGCGCGATGGCCTGCGGCGCCTGCTCGAACGCCGCCTGCAGCCGATCGGGGTCGAGGTCCATGTCATCCGTTCCGGTGCGGGCTCTCTGGTGGGAACGGTCAGGGCTTGAAGAGCACCTTGACCATGCCGTCCTCCTTGGCGCGGAACTTCGCGTACGCCTCCGGTGCCCGCGCCAGGGGCAGCGCGTGGGTGTGGAAGTCCTCAACCCCGAGGACGTCCTCGTCCTTCCCGAGTACGGCGAGGATGTCGTCGGTCCAGGCCCGCACGTTGGCCTGCCCCATGCGTACCTGCACCTGCTTGTCGAACAGCTGCATCATCGGCATCGGGTCGGCGGCGCCGCCGTACACGCCCGAGATCGAGATCGTCCCGCCGCGGCGGACCGACTCGATCGCCGTGTAGAGCGCGTCCAGCCGGTCCACGCCGGCCTTGGTCATCACGGCGCCGGCGACCTTCTTGGGCAGCAGTCCGAGCGCCTTCTGCGCCGCCTCCGCCAGGGGCGAGCCGTGCGCCTCCATGCCCACCGCGTCGAGCACGCTGTCGGCGCCGCGGCCGCCGGTCAGGTCGCGGACCCGGGCGGGCACGTCGTCGACGGCGTCCAGGTCGATCGTCTCCGCGCCGCGGGCCGCCACGCGGTGCAGCCGCTCCGGGACCCGGTCGACGACGATCACCCGGTGTCCCCAGTGCATCGCGACGCGCGCCGCCATGTCGCCGATCGGCCCGGCACCGAGCACCAGGAGCGTGCCCCCCTCGGGCACGGCGGCGTACTCCACACCCTGCCAGGCCGTGGGGAGCACGTCGGAGAGGTAGACGAACCGCTCGTCCGGCGGGCCCTCCGGTACCTGCATGGGCATGAAGTCCGCGAACGGGACGCGCAGGAGCTCCGCCTGGCCGCCGGGCACCTGGCCGTAGAGCTTGCTGTAGCCGAAGAAGCTCGCGCCGGTGCCGTGCTCGCGGTTCTGCGTGGTCTCGCACTGGCTGTACAGGTGTCGGTCGCACATCCAGCACGACCCACAGCTCACGTTGAAGGGGATCACGACCCGGTCGCCGGCCTTCAGGTCCCGCACGCCCGGGCCCACCTCTTCGACGATGCCCATCGGCTCGTGGCCGACGACGTCGCCGGGGGTCATGAACGGCGAGAGCGGGTCGTACAGGTGCAGGTCGGACCCGCACAGCCCGGTGGTGGTGATGCGCACGATCGCGTCGGTCGACTCCTGGATGGTGGGGTCGGGGACCTCCTCGACCCGCATGTCCTGTCGTCCGTGCCAGGTCACTGCCTTCACAGGGTTTCCTCCGTGTCGTCGGTTCCGCGGTCTGGTCGGGTCGTCTTCCGCCGCAGTACCCCCGGAGGTTGCTGAGAAACGGCGACAGACGCGGATACATCCCTCCGGACGGGGTACGGGCCGGCCAGCGCCCAGAGCTCGTGGACTTGCTTCCTCTCCCCCTGTAGCGTCGAAGAGAGCTCCGGACGTCCTCCCTTGCTGAAGAAGCCGGCAAGACAGCCATCACTCGCGGGATGGAGTCGCCGTAGATGTCCACGACCCCCGTTCTTCCCAGCACCCTTGCCGGCCTTCCCACCATCACGTCCGCGGACGCGGACTGCGGCCTCAGCCGCGTCGAGCGGGCCGACCAGACGCGCGCCCTGCTCCAGCAGGTCGCCGAGACCGACGACCCCGAGCTCGCCGCCGAGCTGCGCGAGCGCGTCGTCGTCATCAACCGCGGCGTCGCCGAGGCGGTCGCCGCCCGCTACCGCCAGCGCGGCGTTCCCGTCGAGGACCTCCACCAGGTGGCCTTCGAGGGCCTCACCAAGGCCGTCATGCGGTTCGACCCCGAGCTGCGCAACGACCTGCTGACCTACGCGGTGCCGACGATCCGCGGCGAGCTGCAGCGCTACTTCCGCGACCACGGCTGGACGGTCCGTCCGCCCCGCCGCATCCAGGAGACGCAGTGGCTGGTCAACCAGGCCGTCGAGCGGCTCACCCAGCAGCTGGAGCGGGAGCCGTCCGCGGTCGAGATCGCGGCCGAGCTCGACATCTCGCTCGACGAGTACCGGGAGACCGTGGCCGCGTTCGGGTGCTTCCAGCCCACGTCCCTCGACCAGCCGGCCACCGCCGACTCGCTGGCCTCGATGGGCGACCTGCTCCCCGACGAGGACCACGACACCGACGCCAGCGAGGCGCGGGTGACCTTGGCCCCCGTCGTCCGGCGACTGCCCGAGCGGGACCGGCGCATCCTCTACTTGCGCTTCTTCGAGGACCGCACCCAGGAGGAGATCGGCCAGGACCTCGGCGTGACCCAGATGCAGGTCTCCCGCCTGCTCAGCCGCATCCTCGGGACCTTGCGGGAGGAGCTCCAAGCCGGGTGACCGATGAACAGCGCCTGGCGGCGCGCTTCGCGGAGCTCAGCGGTGACCTGCTGGGCGAGTCGGACGTCGGCACGACGTTCGACTCGGTCGTGACGCGCGCCGTCGAGATGGTGCCGGGCTGCACGCACGCCACCATCACGCTGCGCAAGCGACGGGGCACGGCCGAGACCGTGGCGGCGACCGACGAGATGGTCGAGCGCCTGGACGGCGTGCAGTACGACTTCGGCGAGGGTCCGTGCCTGGACGCGGCGTTCGACCGCGGCAACGTCGTGGTCGACGACACCGCCGCCGGCACCCGCTGGCCGCGCTGGAGCGCCGAGGCCTGCGTGCAGGGAGTCGGGTCGCTGATGGCGATCCGACTCCACGCCGGGGACGAGACGCTCGGCGCGCTGAACCTCTTCGCGGAGACGCCCGGCACCTTCTCGGGCGAGTCGGGCGACGTCGCCCTGATCTACGCCGCGCACGCCACCGAGGCGATGAGCAAGGCACGCCTGGTGGCCGGACTCCGCGCCGCGCTGGAGTCCCGGCACATCATCGGGATCGCCCAGGGCGTGCTGGCCGCGCGGTACGACATCTCCTACGAACGGGCCTTCGAGGTCCTGCACCGGTACTCCAACGACCACAACCTCAAGCTCCGCGACGTCGCCGAGACGGTGGCCAGCGAGCGCGGTCTGCCGCCGGGGCGCTCCCCCGACGTGACAGCCTGAGGCCATGGCCCGGCTGCTCGTCGTCCACCACGCCCCCACCCCGGTCGTCCGCTCGCTGGCCGACGCCGTCGTCGCGGGGGCGCGCGACGACGAGATCGAGGGCGTCGAGGTCCTCGTGCGCGAGGCGCTGTCCGCATCCGCATCCGACGTGCTCGAGGCGGACGGGTACCTGCTCGGCACGCCCGCGAACTTCGGCTACATGAGCGGTGCGCTCAAGCACTTCTTCGACACGATCTTCCTGGAGGCGGGCGGCGCCCTGTCCGAGGACGGCTCGGCCGGTGCCGGCAGCTCCGGGCGGAAGCCGTTCGGCCTGTGGGTGCACGGCAGGTACGACACGACCGGCGCCGTGCGGTCGGTGCTGTCGATCGCCGGCGCCCTCCCGTGGACGCAGGCGGCCGAGGTGCTCGAGGTGCTCGGTGACGTCGGCGAGCAGGAGCGCGCGGCGGCGTACGAGCTCGGCGGCACGGTGGCCGCCCTGCTGAGCTGAGGCGGGTACGATCCGCTGGTCCAGCCCGAGGAGATCCTGTGCCGTACGTCCCGCGTCGCCTGCGCGTCGCCGTGCTCGTGCTGGCCGCGGCATGGGCGATCGCCGGGTGCGGGTCCGACACCGCACCGCCGGAGGACGAGAAGCCGCCCGAGCTCGGCGCGTGCCGGGTGCTGACGCCGGACGACGTCGCGCAGCCCAGCAACACCACCGACCCGGTCGACTGCTCCGAGGCCCACACGGCGGAGACGTACGCCGTGGGTGAACTTCCCGCCTCGTTCGACCACGCCGACCACGACGACGAGGAGCTGGGGGCCTGGGCGTACACGACGTGCTCGGACGCGTTCCAGAAGTTCCTCGGAGCCGACGAGAGCCTGGTGATGCGCACGATCGTCAGCTGGGCGTGGTTCCGGCCGACCGAACCCGCCTGGGACGCGGGTGCGCGGTGGTACCGCTGCGACGTGGTCGGCGGCGGCGAGCAGAGCAAGGAGTACGTCGACCTGCCGGACACGGCGAAGGGACTGCTGCTGGGCCGCCCGAAGGACCGGTGGATGGTGTGCGCGGACGGGCCGACCGTGGCCGGGTCGGTCAAGGTCCCCTGCACCGAGCCGCACCAGTGGCGCGCGGTCACGACGATCTCGCTGGGCGACGCCCAGGACGACTACCCCGGCGACCGGCTGGTCGAGGTGAAGACCCGCGACTTCTGCTCCGACTCCGTGGGCGCCTGGCTGAGCTACCCGGTCGACTACGACTTCGGCTACACGTGGTTCCACCAGGCCGAGTGGGACGCGGGCAACCGCCGTTCGGTCTGCTGGGCGAAGACGGACCAGTGAGGGTTCTCGCCGCCGCGCTCCTCGTGCTCGGGCTGACCGCGTGCACGAGCGGCGCCGAGCCCTCCTCCTCGCCGAGCCCCACGGCCTCGGCCTCGACCACCGCACCGCCACCTCCGCGGGCGACGCCGGCGCCGGTGCCGGCCACGAAGGCCTGCCACGCCCTGTCCTACGACGAGGCCGTCGCGCCGACGGCCTCCGGGAGCGCCGTGCCGTGCGCAAAGAAGCACACGTCGGTGACGTACGCCGTCGGGCAGCTGGACACCCTGGTCGACGGCCACCTGGTCGCCGTCGACTCCGACCGGGTGCAGCAGCAGGTCGCGTCCGAGTGCCCGTCCCGCTTCGGGCTCTTCGTCGGCGGCTCGCTCGACGACCGGCGGCTGTCCATGCTGCGGCCGGTGTGGTTCACGCCGACCGTCGAGGAGTCGGACGCGGGGGCGTCGTGGTTCCGGTGCGACGTGGTCGCGTTGGCCGCGGACGGCGAGCTGGCGCCCCTGTCCGGCCCGATGGCGGACGTGCTGTCCACGAGCGAGGGCCGTGACCGCTACGGGATGTGCGGCACCGCCTCCCCCGGTACGGCGGACTTCGCGCGGGTGATCTGCTCGGCCGAGCACTCGTGGCGCGCGATCGCCGTCGTACCGCTCGGCGACGGGGCGTACCCCGGCAAGGAGAAGGTCCGGGCCGCCGGGCAGTCGCGCTGCCGGGACGCCGCCGCGGCCGTCGCCCCGGACACGCTCGACTACCAGTGGGGCTACGAGTGGCCGACCGCCGAGCAGTGGAAGGCGGGGCAGACGTTCGGACGGTGCTGGGCGCCGGACTGACGCTACGCGGGTATCGCCCGTTGGCGGTGGTCGAGCGGGTCGAGATCCCGGGGGGCGGGCGCCGTTGGTCGAGCTCGTCGAGACCCCGGAAGCCGGGGGCCTGCCGGCGGCCTGCGGGTGGTCTTTGGCTTGCGACCGACAAGGCAGCGAAGCGGGACGGCGGGTGGGTGGTCGCGGTCGGCGCCCGGCTTGCTGGCCGCAGGGCATCGGTGGTTGAGGTGCGAGGCGCGCCAGCGACGAGCCTCGAAACCACCACCCCGAATGCGACCGAAACTTTGCCTGACGAACTTCTCGAAATGGGCCACATTCCCTGTGGATACAGGGAAATCTCCGCATCCCACTGTCGGTGGCCAGTGCTTGAGTAGGTGTCATGAACACTCCGCCGGTCACCCGCGAACAGCAGGTGATCGACGCCGCCCGCACCACCCGTGCGGCGATCACCGACCTGGAGGTTCAGCAGCTCCACCAGGCGGTGGAGTGGGTGGAGCTGCACCCCGGTGACGAGGTCGACACCAGCATCGCGTGGGGGATGCGGGACCTGGAGATCGCCGGCGACGGCGCCCCCACCATCGACGAGGGCGCGGTCGCGGAGTTCGCCCTCGCCATCGGCGTCAGTACTGACTCCGGGCGCCTGTACCTCGGTGACGCGGTCGAGCTGAAGCACCGGCTCCCCCGCATCTGGGCGAAGGTCACCGCCGGGGTGGTGCCGGTGTGGAAGGCCCGCAAGGTCGCCCAGGCCACCCGCTCCCTGCCCGAGGAGGGTGCGGCGTTCGTGGACCGGGCGCTGTACTTCGTGCTGAAGAAGTGTTCGTTCGCCGAGATCGACCGGCAGGTCGACAAGGCCCGCGCCGAGTTCGACCCCGAGGCCGCCGAGGAACGCCGCCGCAAGGCCGCGGAGAAGCGGCGCTTCGACGTGCACCTGCGCGACATGACCCACGGCGGGCTGGTCCCGGTCACCGGGATGCTCGACCTGGCCGACGCGGTCGCCCTGAACGAACGGATCGCCGCCAAGGCCGCCACCCTGGACCCCGCCCTACCCCTGGACGTACGCCGCGCGGCCGCCGCCGGCATGCTCGGCGCCACCGACCCCGACGACACCGGCGGTGAGGCGAGCCGCGAGGTCGTGATCTACGCCCACGTGCGCCCCGACCAGACCACGGTCGACGTCGACAACACCCGGTCGGTGATCACCCCCGAGCACCTCCAGGACTGGTGCCAGGCCGCGGGCACCACGGTGACCGTGAAGCCGGTGATCGACCTCAACGAGGAGATCACCACCGACTCCTACCAGCCCACCGAACGGCAGAAGGAGCAGACCCGGCTGCGGTGGCCGACCTGCCCCTTCCCGCACTGCGACCGCCCCTCGTGGCGCCAAGGTCCGAACGCCGACAACGACCACATCACCGAGTGGCCCGCCGGCGCCACCACCACCTCCAACCTGGCCCCGCCGTGCCGCGGACACCACCGGCTCAAGACCTTCACCGCCTGGACCTACCGCCGCATCCCCGGCCTCGGCTGGGAGTGGACCAGCCCGCTGGGGCACCGACATATCGGCTGAACCCGACCCCGCTGATCACGGTCGGCGGGGTCATCAGCATGTCCTGACGCCCGTTTTGCGACGGTGACCACGACGGTCGACCCCTGCGGACCGCGAGCCGGCGGACCGCCGCAACCAAGCACCGCAACCCCAACCGACGGTGACCACACCTCCCGTCCCCGTCGGTCGCATCCCCCGCGGACCGGAAGGCGACGGCATGGGCACGAGGGGGTTTCGAGGCTTGCTCTGCCCGCGTTTCAACCACCAGGACTTGCCGCCATCGCTCTCGTCCCCGTCAATCGCATTCATCCTCTCCGAGGACGCGGAGGTGCAGGGGCCACGAGCCGGCGCCCGTCACCGGGTCAGCTCGGCCGCCATCAGCTCCATCAGCTTCTGGAGCCCCTTGAACGGCCGCACCATCACCGTGAAGTCGGTGAGCTGCCCGTCGGCGTTCCAGGTGAGCATGTCGATGCCGTGCACGGTGCGGCCGTCGAGCTCGGCGCGGAACTCGAGGACGGCGGAGTCGGCGGCGTACCACTCGCGGACATAGGTCAGCGTGGGGCCGAGGACGGTGATCGCGGCGGAGAGGTACGCGGTGGTGAGCGCCTTGCCCTCCTGCGGCGTGTGGACCGCGGGTGACCGGAAGACGACGTCGTCGGCGAGCAGGGCGTCGAGGCCCGCGGGATCCCGGGACTCCGCGATCGCGTGCCAGGCGGCGACGGGCGCGGGGCGGGCCATCAGAAGCCCAGCTTGCGGAGCTGCTTGGGGTCGCGCTGCCAGTCCTTGGCGACCTTGACGTGCAGATCGAGGTAGACGGGCGTGCCGAGGAGCGCCTCGATCTGGGTGCGGGCGTTCGTGCCGATGGTGCGCAGCCGGGAGCCCTTCGGCCCGATGATGATGCCCTTCTGGGAGTCGCGCTCGACGTAGACGTTCGCGTGGATGTCGAGCAGCGGCTTGTCCTCGGGGCGACCCTCGCGCAGGCCCATCTCCTCGACCACGACGGCGACCGAGTGCGGCAGCTCGTCGCGCAGGCCGTCGAGCGCGGCCTCGCGGACCAGCTCGGCGACCAGGATCTCCTCGGGCGCGTCGGTGAGGTCGCCGTCCGGGTAGAGCTGGGGGCCCTCGGGCAGCAGCCCGACCAGCAGGTCCGCCAGGAGCCCGACCTGGTCGCCGGACTTCGCCGACACGGGGACGATCTCGGCCCAGTCCACGCCGATCTCCGTGCCCAGCGCCGCGATGTCGAGCAGGTGCTGGCCGATCTGCTCCGAGGACGCGAGGTCGGTCTTGGTGGCGACGGCGACCTTCTTCGTGCGCTTGACCTTCGCCATCTCGGTGGCGATGAACCGGTCGCCCGGGCCGATCTTCTCGTTGGCCGGGAAGCACACCGCCACCACGTCGACCTCGGCCAGCGTGGTCGTCACCAGGTCGTTGAGCCGTTCGCCCAGGAGCGTGCGAGGCCGGTGCAGGCCGGGAGTGTCGACCAGGATGAGCTGGGCGTCCGGCCGGTGCACGATGCCGCGGACGACGGTCCGCGTGGTCTGCGGCTTGTCGGAGGTGATCACGACCTTCTGACCGACAAGGGCGTTGGTGAGCGTCGACTTGCCGGCGTTCGGACGGCCGACGAACGACACGAACCCACTCCTGTGCTCGGTCATCCTGAATCCCTCGCCTCGTCGTACTCGGCCCAGATCTGCTCGTCGCTCTTCCCCGCCGCCTTGCCCGCCCGCCAGATCGGTCCGGGGTCGACGGCGCGCGGCTGCCGCTGTGCCACGCCGCGCCAGTACCCCATCACGTCGTACGCCGAGGAGGCCAACCGGCGCTCGCGCATCAGGTGCTTGCGGATCGCCCGCATCTGCGCCGACTCCCCCGCCATCCAGAAGTAGCCGTCGCCCGGCGGCCAGTCGATCGACTCGACGACGTCGGCCAGCGCGCTCCGGCCCTCGCCGGGCGGCGCGAGCCAGGTGACGTCGCCGGAGAGGTACGAGGACAGGTCGTCCGGCACCTCGGCCCAGACCCGCGTGGGCACGTCGACCGTCTCGGAGATCCGGGCCATCGCCGGCAGCGCGGTCAGGTCGCCCACGAGCAGCAGCCACGCCGCGTCGGCGGGCATCGCGAATGAACCCTTGGGCTCGGTGATCGTGACGGTCTGCCCGACCACGTCCCGCTGGGCCCACTCGGTCACCAGGCCGACCTCGTGCACGACGACGTCGAGCACGAGCTCACCGTCGGCCCAGGACCGGACGGTGTAGTACCGGCTCTGGAACTGGCCGGGCACGACCAGCCCGACCCACTCGTCCGGGATGCCCGTCGACTCGAAGCCGGCCAGCCCGGGGCCACCCAGCACGAGCCGGACCAGGTGCGGTGACAGCTGCTCCCGGCGCAGCACCTCCGCGTCGTACTGCTGTGCCCTCGTGCTCACACGCCGAACTCGTGGCGGAGCGGGTAGCCGCTCGCCCCGCTCTCATCGGTCTTGGTCGCGAGCACGTGGTGCAGCTGGATCTCGTTGCGCTCGAAGGCGATCCGGGAGCCGACCATGTACAGGCCCCACACCCGCGCGGTGCCCTCGCCGACCTCGGCGACGCAGGCGTCCCAGTTGTCCTGGAGGTTCTGGTTCCACCCGGCGAGCGTCTTGGCGTAGTGGACGCGGATGTTCTCCTCGTGCTGCACCTCGAGCCCGGCGTCCTGCACCTCGGTGATGATCGTGCCGGAGCCGATCAGCTCGCCGTCGGGGAAGACGTAGCGGTCGATGAACGCGCCGGTGTTGCGCGGGCGGTTGTCGTGCCGGGTGATGCAGTGGTTGAGCAGCCGGCCCTGCGGCTTGAGGTGGTCGCGGATCCAGCCGAAGTAGGCCGGGTAGTTCTTGACCCCGATGTGCTCGGTAAGCCCGATCGAGGAGATCGCGTCGAAGCCGGTCTCCTCCACGTGGCGGTAGTCCATGAAGCGGACCTCGGCGAGGTGGTCGAGCCCCTCCTCCTTGATCCGGTCCTGTGCCCACGCGGCCTGCTCGCGCGAGAGGGTGACGCCGAGCGCGTGCACGCCGTACTCGCGCGCCGCGTGCCGGACCATCCCACCCCAGCCGCAGCCGAGGTCGAGCAGCCGCTGCCCCGGCTGGAGGTCGAGCTTGCGCGCGATCAGGTCGTACTTGTTGGCCTGCGCCTCCTCGAGGGTGGCGTCCTCGGTCGGGAACACCGCGCACGTGTAGGTCATCGACGGGCCGAGGACGTACTCGTAGAAGGTGTTCGACACGTCGTAGTGGTGGTGGATCGCCTCGGCGTCGCGGGTCTCGGAGTGCCGCAGGCCCTCGACGACGCGGCGCCAGCGGGGCAGGTGCTCCTGCGGCGGCACCGGCGGGGTCTTCAGGTGCGAGATCCCGAGGCTCCGCACGATCGAGACCACCTCGGCCGGCGACGGACGCCGGAACTTGGTGTGGTTCATCATCAGCTTGAACGCGTCGTACGGGTTGCCGGGGTGCGACCCGTGCAGCACCAGGTCGCCGGCCACGTAGGCCCGCGCCAGGCCGAGGTCGCCGGGCGCCGTCATGATGTACGACAGGCCGCGCTCGTTGAGCAGCTCGAGGTGGTACTCGGCGTCCGCCGGCCCGGCGCTGCTCCCGTCGTACGCCGTGAAGCGCAGGGGCATGCCGTCCCGGAGGAGGCTCTCGATCGCCGCGCCGATGGTGTACTTCCTGCTCATCGTCTCTTCACCGCCTTGTCGTAGAGGCTGGTCAGCCGGTTCTCGGGGTCGTAGCGCCCCTTCACGGCGGCCAGGTTGGCGCCGTCGTAGAGCTCGTCGAACGTCTCGGGGTCGTAGAACGCCTCGCTGTAGAGGGACTTGTGGCCGCCGAGCTCGTGCACCTTGGCCTCGATCGCCCGGTTGCGGGGGGCGTCGACGGCCTCGGGACCCACGTGCACGGTTCCCCAGAAGCCGACGTTCACGTACAGCGTCTCGGGCTCGAGCGGATAGGTGGGCCAGTCCCGCTTCGCCGTGCACGGGCACAGCCAGACCGGGCGCATCCCCACGGCCTCGTCGAACCACGCCAGGAACTCCGGCAGCCGCTCGACCGGGACCTCGATGTCCTGGATCACGCGCTCGCGCAGCGGCCGGCCGGCGCGGCGGTCCAGCCGATCGGCGATGGAGAAGCGCCGGTCGAGGCCGAGCAGCTTCATGTACACGTCGGAACGCCGCCAGCGCCGCGGCCAGAGCCGGCGCACGGCCGGGTGCTGCGCGCCGAACGCGCCCGAGCACCAGAACCAGTCGGTGTCCCAGCGCCACAGGTAGTCGTACATCGTCAGCAGGTCGGTCTCCCGCTGCTGCAGGGACCGGTAGAAGACCTGCCGGCCGGTGTAGTCGCTCGTCGGGCCGCCCTGGTCGGTCCAGCGCGCCAGCGTCAGGTAGTACTCCCCCGGCTCGAACGCGACGCCGTCCAGCCCGTCCACCCGGACGCCGTCGTAGGACCCGCTGTCCGCGATCTCCGCGACCGTCTTGGCGAGCAGCTCCGGGTCGTCGAAGCGGACGTGCCGCAGCGCGACGAAGCCCGGCACCGGCTCGAGCGCGATCTTGAGCCGGGTGGCGTACCCGAGGGAGCCGTAGGAGTTGGGGAACGCGTCGAACAGGTCGGCGTGCTCACCGTCGGGCCCGGGCCGGCAGGTGACGACGTCGCCGGCGCCGGTGAACACGTCCATCTCGAGCACGGACTCGTGCGGAAGGCCGTTGCGAAAGCTGGTGGACTCGATGCCGAGCCCGGTGACCGCACCGCCGAGGGTGATCGTGCGCAGCTGCGGCACGACGTACGGGATCAGGCCGTACGGCAGCGTGGCGTCGACGAGGTCCTCGTAGGTGCACATGCCCTGCACGTCGGCGGTGCGCGCGGTGGCGTCGACGGCGATCACGCCGTCGAGACCCGACACGTCGAGCCCGGGCGCGGTCGTGGCCGCGCGGGCACGGAACAGGTTCGTGGTCCGCTTCGCCAGCCGCACCGGCGCACCCGCCGGGATCGCGGAGTACGACGAACGCAGGCGGGCCACCGCCTCCTCGTGTGCTTCCCAGCCGCGCAGACTCACGACACGCAACTTACTCCTGCCGCGTGTCGCGCGTGTGTCAGGTGGCGGTTCCGGACATCAGGTGCTCGTCGTCTCCGCGACCGCGCCCTTCGGGTCGCCGCGGTGGACCACGACGCCCGCACCGGCGAAGTCGCGGAGCGCGGCGAGGTCGGGATCGGCGACCGCTCCCGCGTCGCTGAGCACCACCGCGGCCTCGAGGCCCTTCGAGCCGGAGGCGACCGCCATCGCGACGCAGACGCCGAGCGCGGAGACCTGCAGCGACGGCAGGGCGACGGTCGCCGCGGCGTACGTGCGGCCGTCGCTGTCGCGGACGGCGGCACCCTCCGCCGCACCGGTCCGGGCGCGCGTCGCGCGGGCCAGCGTCACCAGCTTCCGGTCCTCCGCCGACAGGTCAGTCACCGTCGTCCTCGCTCTCGTCGTGCGCGGGCACCACGCGGGAGATCCGCACGGTGCCGATCTTGTTGCGGCGGCCGGACGCCGCCTCGGCCTCGAAACGCAGGCCGTGCGCCTCCACCGCGGAGCCGGGGATCGGCACCCGGCCGAGCTGCTTGGCCATCAGGCCGCCGACCGAGTCGACGTCCTCCTCCTCGACCGAGAAGCCGAACAGCTCGTCGAGGTCGTCGATCGGGTACCGCGACGACACCCGCACCGACCCGTCGTCGAGCGTCTCGACGTCGACGGTCTCCTCGTCGTACTCGTCGGTGATCTCGCCGACGATCTCCTCGAGGATGTCCTCGATGGTGACCAGGCCGGCGGTGCCGCCGTACTCGTCGACGACCACCGCGATGTGCTGACGCATCGCCTGCATCTCCGAGAGGAGGGCGTCGGCGGGCTTGGACTCCGGCACGAAGTGCGCGGGCCGCATCACCTCGTCGATGCGCTGGGTGAACTCGACGTCCGGGTCCTCGAAGTCACGGCGCACGGTGTCCTTGAGGTAGGCGATGCCGACGATGTCGTCGAGGTTCTCCCCGATCACCGGCACCCGGGAGTACCCGCTGCGCAGGAACAGGGAGAGCGCCTGGCGGATGTTCTTGTACCGCTCGATGTAGACGACGTCGGTGCGCGGCACCATCACCTCGCGGGCGATGGTGTCACCGAGCTCGAGGACGTCGTGGATCATCTTGCGCTCGCCGGACTCGATGACCGACGACGCCTCGGCGAAGTCGACGAGCTCGCGCAGCTCGGTCTCCGTCCCGAACGGGCCCTGACGGAAGCCCTTGCCCGGAGTGAGCGCGTTGCCGACCAGGATCAGCAGCTTCGGCAGCGGTCCGAGCACGGCGGTGACCGTGGCCAGCGGCGCCGCCGACGCCAGGGCGACCCGCTCGGCGTGCTGGCGACCGATGGTGCGCGGCGCCACGCCGATCGCGACGAACGAGACCACCAGCATCGCGCCGATCGCCGTCAGCACGGTGGGCCACCAGGCGTCGTACGCCGCGTGCAGCTCCAGCGTCACCAGCACGATCGCGGCGATCTCGCACAGCAGCCGCAGGAACAGCGCGGTGTTGAGGTAGCGGGGCAGGTCGTCGAGCAGCACGATCAGCCGCTTGGAGCCGGGTCGCCCCTCGGCCTGGAGCTCCTCGGCGCGGGCGCGCGAGAACCTCGACAGCGCGGCGTCGGCCGCGGAGAACAGGCCGGCGAAGAGGACCAGGGCCGCGGCGACCAGCAGCAGCCAGACGTTCACCGGACCGGGTCCTGGGCGCGCCAGGCCGCCAGGATCTCGTCCTGCAGCCCGAACATCACCCGGTGCTCCTCGGGCTCGGCGTGGTCGTACCCGAGCAGGTGCAGGATGCCGTGCACGGTGAGCAGTTCGATCTCGGCCTCCTCGCCGTGGCCGGCGGTCTCGCCCTGCCGGGCGGCGACGTCGGGGCACAGCACCAGGTCACCGAGCACGCCCTCCTCGGGGTCCTCGTTCACCAGCCCGGGGCGCAGCTCGTCCATCGGGAAGGCGAGCACGTCGGTGGGGCCCTCCTTCTCCATCCACTGCGCGTTGAGCTGCGCGATCGTGGGCTCGTCGACGGCCTTGATGCACAGCTCGGCGAGCGGGTGGACGCGCATCCGGTCCATCACGAAGCGGCTCAGCTGCGCCAGCCGCCTCTCGTCGAGCTCGTGGCCGGACTCGTTGAGGATCTCGATGCTCATCGGGGGCTCAGGGCTTCGCCTGCTTGAGACCGCCGCGAGCGTCGAAGTCGTCGTACGCCGCGACGATCTTGCCGACCAGGCGGTGCCGGACCACGTCGTGGCTGGTGAGCCGGTTGAACGACAGGTCCTCGACCCCGTCCAGGATCTCCTCGACCACGCGCAGCCCGGACTTCGTGCCGCCCGGCAGGTCGACCTGGGTGACGTCGCCGGTGACGACGATCTTGGAGCCGAAGCCCAGCCGGGTCAGGAACATCTTCATCTGCTCCGGCGTGGTGTTCTGCGCCTCGTCGAGGATGATGAACGAGTCGTTGAGCGTCCGGCCGCGCATGTAGGCCAGCGGGGCGACCTCGATGGTGCCGGCGGCCAGCAGCTTCGGGATCGTCTCGGGGTCGATCATGTCGTGCAGCGCGTCGTACAGCGGCCGCAGGTACGGGTCGATCTTCTCGCTGAGCGTGCCGGGCAGGAACCCGAGCCGCTCCCCCGCCTCGACCGCCGGCCGGGTCAGGATGATGCGGTTGACGTTCTTCGACTGCAGCGCCTGCACGGCCTTGGCCATCGCCAGGTAGGTCTTGCCGGTGCCGGCGGGGCCGATGCCGAAGGTGATCGTGTGCTTGTCGATCGAGTCGACGTAGCGCTTCTGGTTCAGCGTCTTCGGGCGGATCGACCGGCCCCGGTTGCTCAGGATGTTCAGGCTCAGCACGTCCGCGGGGCGCTCGGTCGTCTCCGCGCGCAGCATCGAGTGCACGCGCTCCACGGTCTCGGACGTGACGCCCTGGCCGGTGCGGATGATCGCGACCAGCTCGTCGAGCAGCCGCTCGGCCAGCGCGACCTCGCCCGGCTCGCCGTACAGGCTGATGCGGTTGCCGCGGACGTGGATCTCGGCGTCGAAGGCGCCCTCGATGATGCCCAGGAACTCGTCGCCGGGGCCGAGCAGGCTGACCATGTTGATGCTGTTCGGGACCACCACCGTGTGGCGCGTGGCGTTGGCGGGGCGGTTGCCCTCGTTCGTGTCAGTCATGGATGCCCGCGTGGGCGACCTTTCCGTCGGTGTCTCCAGCCCCTCCATGCTACGGGAGTGCCGGAGAGCGGCCCAGCGAGCGACGGTGGCGAGTAGCGTGAGTCCATGGAGAGGGAGCTCTACTCGTGGGAGGACGAGGACGACGACACCCCGCCGTCCTGGTTCGCCGGGCAGCACCTCCCCGCGGACGCCCGCCGGATGGGCCTGACCCATCACGTGCCGGACGGCGCGATCCTCGACTTCGCCGGCCGCCTGGACTCGGCCAAGCCGGTCCACCGGATCACCGCCTGGGTGATGCTGGTGATCTTCGGGATGCCGGTCGTGTTCGCGGTGATGCGGGTGTTCTACCTCTTCTGAGGTCAGGTGCCGGGCCTCGGACCGAGTCGTCCGCCTCTGGCACCTGAATACGCCGCCCTGGGGCGGACGACCCGGCGAGGGGCCTCAGGTGCCGTCGTCGAAGGCGACCTGGAGCATGCCCAGGCACATCTCGTCGGTGCTGCCCTCGCCCCACACGACGTACCGCTCGTGCTGGCCCTCGAACGCCGGGAGCCGGTCGCGGAGCCACTGCTGGTGCACGCAGCTGACGCGGACCTTGTCGAACGCGTCGAGGTGCAGCGGCTCGATCGGCTTGGTCCCCTGGTTGTCGAAGTCCCAGACCGGGATGTCGAGGAGCGTCCTCGCCCGGTCCGTGCCGGGGTTGGCCTCGATGGTGATCTTGCGGCCGAGCAGGTGCATGTGGCCGGCGACGCCGATGACCGTCATGCCGCGCAGCACGTTGCGGGTGCAGGACGTGGTGTTGGACGGCTTCACGTCGGTGCCGCAGAGCAGGTGCAGCAGGCTGTTGGTGTTGCCGGCGCTGCCGAAGCGGCTGAGGACGTCGGCGACGGCGGCGTCGCGGTCGCACAGCGGGCCGTCGTCGTGGCCGGGGCGGCAGGGCAGCTCGACCGGCGCCGGGAGCAGGAACGTGTGCAGCGGCGTGAGGTCGCGGCTGCCCTTCATCCAGCGCAGCTGGGTGCTCGAGACGTCCGGGGACGCGCCCCGGAGCAGGTTGTAGTGCACCTGCATCACGATCCGGGAGCCGGCGGCGAGTTGCACGCCGTACCCGTCGCGGATCTTCGTCTCGTCGCCCCCGGGCGCCCACGCGCCCAGCCACGACGCGTCGTCGATGTTGGAGAAGTCGCCGGCCAGGCCGGTGCCGCCGAAGCAGGTCCAGCCCTCGCCCGGCGTCGAGGCGTCCTTCGCATCGGCCTCGGCCACCTGGTCCGGCGGCACGCGGAACAGGATCACGTGGTGGACGACCGACGGGTTGCCGGGCAGCACGTTGCTGCCGGTGAGGAACACGTCCTTCTTCAGGTGCGGGTCGAGCAGGAAGCACCGGTAGTCGTCGGTGCCGACCCCGGTCGGCGCGGAGGGCGTGTACTCCTCCGGCATGGTCAGCGTCATCCGCTTCTCGCCGGGCCGCAGCGGCAGCAGCTTCCCGGGCGGGAGCGCGGCCAGCTGGCTGGCCTCCACCTCGGGCGGCGTCGTCTGGAGCAGCTGGGTGGGCGAGCCGGTACGCCGGTCCTGGCCCTCCCGGACGCAGCCGGTCAGGGCGAGGGCGAGCACCAGTCCGAGAGCCGCCCAGCGCCTCATCCCGGAGGCCAGGTCATCGAGCGCCCGGCCAGGACGTGCAGGTGGGTGTGGAACACCGTCTGCCCGACCCCCTCGCCGGTGTTGAACACCAGCCGGTAGTCGTCGTACCCCTCGGCGGTGGCGACCGCCGCCGCGGTGGTCAGCAGCTCCGCGGAGGCGGCGGGGTCACCCGCGGCGAGCTCGGCGGCGTTCGCGAAGTGCCCCTTGGGGACCACGAGGACGTGCAGCGGCGCCTGCGGGTTGAGGTCGCGGAACGCGACCGTCCGCTCGGTGGTGTGCACGATCTCGCCGGGGATCTCCCCCACGACGATCTGGCAGAAGATGCAGTCCTCCACGTCCCCCAGTAAACCCGATGGCCTCCCGGCGCGTGGCACTAGCGTGAGCCTGATGACCGAGCGGCCCGCCTGGACGGCGGACGAGGCGCTGGAGCAGCTGTACGCCGCGCACTGGCGCCAGCTGGTCCGCCTCTCGGTGCTGCTCGTCCGCGACGTCGGGACCGCGGAGGAGGTCGTCCAGGACGCGTTCGTCGCCGTGCACGCCCGCTGGTCCCGGCTGCGGGAGCCGGACAAGGCGCTGGCCTACCTGCGCCAGGCGGTCGTGAACAGGTCGCGCTCGACGCTCCGCCACCGCACCGTGGTGGCCCGACACGCGGCGGCGACCCGGGCCGCCGACGCCCCCGACCCGACCCCCGACACCGACCGCCGGGAAGCCGTGCTCGACGCGATGCGCGCACTCCCCGACCGGCAGCGCGAGGTGCTCGCGCTGCGCTACTACCTCGACCTGTCCGAGGCGGACATCGCCGACACGCTCGGCATCAGCCGCGGGGCCGTCAAGAGCCACGCCTCGCGCGGCGCCGCCGCGCTGCGGACCCTGCTCCAGGAGGACCTGTGAACCTCGCAGACGTGCTGCACGACGCCGTCGACGGCATCGACCCCGCCGACCGGATCGACGCGATCCGGGCGCGTACGGCGAGCGCCCCGGCCCGGGGCGGGCGGCCGTGGTTCTACGCCGCCGGTGCCGTCGTGCTGGCGACCGCCGCGACGGTGGCGGCGTTCGCGGTGCTGGACGACTCGACCCGCTCGTCGGGGCCGACGCACCACGACGACCAGGTGACGTCCGTCCCGACGCCGGGCACCCAGCTCGTCCCCGCCTACTTCATCGGGGACACGCCCCGCGGGCCTCGGCTGTTCCGGGAGTTCGACCGGGTGGTCGGCCCCGACGCGGTGCAGGCGGCCCTCGACAGGATCCAGCGGCCCCCGGCCGATCACGACTACACGACCGGCTGGGCCCCGGGCTCCTTCGGGGACGCGACGGTGCGCGACGGCCGGATCGACGTGGAGCTCAGCGACGGTGTCGACCTCTCGGACCGGCTCGCCGTCCAGCAGGCCGTCTACACGCTCCAGGGCGCCGCGGGCCAGCGGCTGCCGGTGTACTTCTGGCTCGAGGGCCAGCGCGGGAACATGGGCGAGGTCGCCGACCCCGCCGTGCTGAGCCAGGTGATGATCAACGACCCCACCGAGGGCCTGGAGGTGCACGACTACTTCACGGCGCGCGGCGCGGCGAACTCGTACGAGGCGAACGTGCCGTGGGAGCTGCGCGACGACAGCGGCTCCGTCGTGAGGCGGGGATTCGCGACCACACCCGGTTGGGGGGACCGGCTCTATCCGTGGGAGGCGCGCGTCGACGTACGCGACCTGCCCTTCGGCTCCTACACGTTCGTGGCGATGACCGACGACCCGTCCGGCGGCGAGGGCGGCGGACCGGATGCCGACACGCGCACGATCATCGTCCGTTGACGCCGAACCCCCGGAAGGATGGAGCCATGACCAGCCGCACCCGGATCGCCGCCCTACTCGTCACACCCCTGCTCGTGCTCGCGGGGTGCGGCAGCGACGACACCGGCGCGGACCAGCGCCCGGCCAGCGGCTCGACCAAGCACCAGAGCCCGAGCGGCGAGGAGTCGCCGAGCGAGTCCTCCCAGCCCGGCGACGGCCAGACGACGGTGCCGCTGTACTTCACCGGCGACACCCCGCAGGGCACCCGGCTGTACCGGGAGTTCCGGCGCGTTGACTCCGCCGACGCGCTCGGCGCCGCGCTGACCCTGGCCGCGTCCGGCGACGCCCTCGACCCGGACTACGGGACGCTGCTGCCGTCGGGCACCTTCAGCACCTCCGGCGGCGCGGCGATCCCGCTGCCCGACGACTCCTGGACCCGGCTCCCCGAAGGGATGAGCGAGTCCGACGCGCTCGTCGCCGTCCAGCAGCTCGTCTACACCGCGCAGGGCGTGCTCCAGTCCCGCGACCCGATCACGTTCACCGACTCCTCGGGCGCGGCGACGCAGATCTTCGGGATCGCGTCCGAGGACGGGTTCACGGCCGCCGACCCGATCAAGACGCTGTCGCTGGTGAACGTCACGGCGCCCGAGGAGGGGGCCACCGTCAGCGGGTCCTTCACGGCCAGCGGCGTCTCCAGCTCCTTCGAGGCCACGACGCCCTGGGAGGTCCGCGACTCCTCGGGGAAGGCGGTCCTCCAGGGCTCGGCGATGGCCGACGGCTGGATGGACAAGCTCTACCCGTGGGAGACCGACGTCGACGTGTCCGGCCTCGAGCCGGGCCAGTACACGTTCGCGGTGATGACCGACGACCCGTCCGGCGGCGAGGGCCCCGGCCCGATGGTGGACACCAAGTCGATCACCGTGCAGTAGGCGGGCCGCAGGATGTGGGTCGTGTGCCTGACGACGCGCCATGGCGCGTGCTCAGGCACACGACCCGGATACGCGCATGACGACCGGCCCACGGAGGCATAGCGTCGTCCTGTGCGCGCCCCGGACCCGGCCTTCGCCGATCCTCGTCTTGCCGCGCTGTACGACGACCTCGACGGCGACCGGGCCGACCTCGACGCGTACCTCGCGATCGTGGAGGAGCTGGGGGTCTCCTCCGTCGTCGACATCGGCTGCGGGACCGGATCGCTCGCGGTGCGTCTCGCGGCGGCCGGACTCACGGTCACGGGTGTCGACCCGGCCACGGCGTCGCTGGACGTCGCGAGATCGAAACCACGCGCCGAGCAGGTGACCTGGGTCGACGGGGACGCGACCGTCCTCCCGAGCCTCGGCATCGTCGCCGACGCCGCGGTGATGACCGGCAACGTGGCACAGGTCTTCGTGTCCGACGAGGACTGAGACCGGACGCTGGCCGCGGTGCGGACGTGCGTTCGTCCCGGCGGGTGGTTCGTCATGGAGACCCGGCGGCCCGAGATGCGCGACTGGGAGCGGTGGGAGGTCGCGCCCACGACCGTCGTTCTGGGCGCCGGCCGGCAGGTCGTCGTACGGCGGACCGTCACCGCCGTCGCCCTGCCGCTGGTCACCTTCGAGTCGGTCACGACCCTCGACGGCGTGGACGTTCCGTCGACGTCGACCCTCCGCTTCCGCGAGCGCGCCGAGGTCGAGCGCGATCTCGCGCGTCATGGGTTCACGGTCGTCGAGGTCCGGGATGCGCCCGACCGTCCGGGCAAGGAGATGGTGTTCCTCGCCCGTCGGGACGACGTGCGTTGAGGCTCACCGCCGGCAGCTCGTCCGGACGCTCGCGCGCTGGCGGCCGGGGGCCCGCGGCGGGGTTCGCTGGCGACGAAGCTGTCAGCCCCAGCGAGCCGTCCGGGACAGCAGGGCTGACACCGCCGCCACCCCCGCGGTCGAGGTGCGCAGCACCTCGGCGCCGAGCCGCACCGACACCGCGCCCGCGGCGACGAGCGCGGCGACCTCGTCGTCGGTCAGCCCGCCCTCGGGGCCGACCACGACCACGATCCGGCCGGACGCCGGCACGTCGAGCGCCGCGAGCGACGCGGTGGCCTCCTCGTGCAGCACCACGGCGAGGTCGGCGTCGGCGACGAGGCCCGCGACCTCGTCGGTCGAGGCCAGCTCGGCGACGGTCGCGACGTACGGGCGCCGGGCCTGCTTCGACGCCTCGCGGGCGGTGGCCCGCCAGCGCGCCAGCGACTTCGCCGCCCGCTCCCCCTTCCACACCGCGACGCTGCGGGACGCCGCCCACGGCACGATCTCCGCCACGCCGACCTCGGTGAGCACCTCGACGGCGAGCTCGCCGCGGTCACCCTTGGGGATCGCCTGCACGACCACGACCTCGGGTGCCGGGCGCTCGTGGCGGGCGAGCTCCTCGACCGCCACCGTGAACACCCGCTTGCCGGTCGACACCACGACGCCGCGCGCCGTCGTGCCGAGGCCGTCGGTCAGCACGACCTGCTCACCGGCCCGCAGCCGGCGGACGGCGACCGCGTGGTGCGCCTCGTCGCCGTCGACGGTGACCTCGACGCCCACCGCGACCCCGTCGAGGCTCGGCACGAGGTGGACGGGCAGCGACATGTCAGTGCTGGTTGAACGCGTCGCGGATCCGGCCGAACATCGACTTGTGGCTGGGCCGCACCTGGCCGGACGGCGACTCCTCCTCGCGGATCGCGGCGAGCTCGCGGAGCAGCTCCTCCTGGCGGGCGTCGAGCCGGGTCGGCGTCTCGACCACCACGGTGACGACCAGGTCGCCCCGCCCGCCCCGGAGCCCGGGTACGCCGCGGCCGCGGAGCACCTGCTCGGTCCCCGACTGGGTACCGGGCCGGACGTCGATCTCGAAGTCCTGCTCCAGCCCGGTGTCGCTGTCCTCGCCCTCGACCACGTCGGCCTCGAGCGTGGGCAGCGTGAGGGTCGTGCCCAGCGCGGCCGCGGTCATCGGGAGCGTGACCGTGCAGTGCAGGTCGTTGCCGTGCCGGGTGAACGTCGGGTGCGGGGCGACGTGGATCTCGACGTACAGGTCGCCGGCGGGACCGCCGCCCGGGCCGACCTCGCCCTCGCCGGTCAGCTGGACGCGGGTGCCGTTGTCGACGCCGGCCGGGATCTTCACGGTCAGCGTGCGCCGCGAGCGGACCCGCCCGTCGCCGGAGCACTCGCGGCACGGGTCCGGGATGATCGTCCCGTAGCCGCGGCAGGCCGCACACGGCCGCAGGGTCCGGATCTCGCCGAGGAACGAGCGCTGCACGTGCGCCACCTCGCCGGCGCCGCGGCAGGTCTCGCACGGGACCGGGTGGGTGCCCGGCGCCGTACCCTCGCCGTGGCAGGTGCTGCACAGCACCGCCGTGTCGACCATGATCTCGCGGGTGATGCCGAACGCCGCCTCGGCCAGCTCGACCTCGAGCCGGATCAGCGCGTCCTGGCCGCGCCGCTCGCGGGGCCGCGGGCCCCGGCCACCGGTCGCGCCCGCGCCGCCGAAGAACGCGTCCATGATGTCGGTGAACGAGAAGCCGGCGCCCTGGCCGCCGAAGCCCCCGCCCATGCCGCCGAACGGGTCGCCGCCACGGTCGTACGACGCCCGCTTGCCCGGGTCCGAGAGCACCTCGTAGGCGAGCGAGATCTCCTTGAACTTCTCCTGCGCATCCGGGTCCGGGTTGACGTCCGGGTGGTACTGACGCGCGAGCCGCCGGTAGGCCTTCTTGATGGTGTCGGCATCCGCACCGCGGTCCACACCGAGAAGCTCGTACAGGTCCTGGCTCAAGATCGGTTTCCTTCTGTCTGTGCGTGTTCGGGGGCGGGCACTCAGGCCTCGTCGAGGATGCGCGAGACGTAGCGCGCGACGGCGCGCACCGCGGCCATCGAGCCCGGGTAGTCCATGCGGGTGGGGCCGACGATGCCGAGTCGCGCGAACGCCTCGTCGCCCGGCCCGTAGCCGGTCGCGACCACGCTGGTCGACGCGAGCTCCTGGTACGGCCCCTCGTGGCCGATCCGGACCGTCAGCAGCTCGCCGGTGGTCGCCTCGCCGAGCAGCTTGAGCAGCACCACGTGCTCCTCGAGCGCCTCGAGCAGCGGACGCACGGCCGAGTCGAAGTTGTCGCCGTACCGGGCCAGGTTGGCCGCGCCCCCGACCGCGATCCGCTCGTCGGAGCGGTGGTCGGACATCGCCTCGACGAGCGTCTCGACGACCGCCGCGGTGACCGGGGTGCCGCCCTCGGCGGGCACGAGCGCCCGCAGCGCGGTGGCCGCGTCGGCGATGACCTCGCCGACCGCGGCCCGGTTGACCAGCGAGCGCAGGTCGGTGAGGTCGTCGTCGGAGAGCTCGCCGCCGACCTCGACCAGGCGCTGCTCGACGCGGCCGGTGCTGAGGATCAGCACGACCAGCAGCCGGTACGGCGCCAGCGCGATCACCTCGACGTGGCGGACCGTCGAGCGGGACAGCGTGGGGTACTGCACGACCGCGACCTGCCGGGTCAGCTGCGACAGCAGCCGCACCGACCGGTTCACGACGTCGTCGAGGTCGACGGCGCCGTCCAGGATCGTGGCGATCGCGCGCTTCTCGGCGGCGCTCATCGGCTTGACCGACGCGAGCTTGTCGACGAAGAGCCGGTAGCCCTTGTCGGTCGGCACCCGGCCGGCGCTGGTGTGGGGCTGGGTGATGTAGCCCTCGTCCTCCAGGGCCGCCATGTCGTTGCGCACCGTCGCCGGCGAGACGCCGAGGCCGTGCCGCTCGACCAGCGCCTTGGAGCCGACCGGCTCCTCCGTGGCGACGTAGTCCTCCACGATCGCGCGGAGGACGGCGAGCCTGCGCTCCTCCTGCATGGGCCCTCGCCTCCTTGCTGGCACTCGAATGTCGGGAGTGCCAATCCTACAAGCCCTAGGGTGTCGATGTGAGGTTCACCGAGGTGGCGGAGCGCGTCTGGGTCGGCCGCTACCCGGACTGGGACGTCAACGTGACCCTCGTCGGCGGGTCCGGCGGGCTGCTGGTCGTCGACACCCACGGCTCCGCCGAGCACGCCCGGGAGGTCGTCGAGGACGTGCGCGCGGTCGGCGCCGGCGGGGTGACAGGGATCGTCAACACCCACTGGCACTTCGACCACACCTACGGCAACGGCACCTTCCGGGCGGCGTACGGCGAGGTGCCGATCGTCGCGCACGAGACGGCCGCCGAGGAGCTGGCGGAGTGGGGTGACGCCGAGGTCGCGGTCCCGCCGGACCGGACGTTCTCCAGCGCGATCGTGCTCGACCTCGGCGACCGCCAGGTCGAGCTGGTGCACCCGGGCCGCGGGCACACCGGCGGCGACCTGGTGGTGCGGGTGCCGGACGCCGACGTCCTGCTGGCCGGTGACCTGGTCGAGGAGTCGGCTCCCCCGTCGTTCGGCTCCGACAGCTGGCCGATGGACTGGCCGCTCTCGCTCGACGTCGTCCTGGGCCTCACGACCCCGGCCACGGTCGTGGTGCCCGGCCACGGCGCACCGGTCGGCCGTGCGTTCGTCGAGGAGCAGCGCAACACCGTGGGCATCGTCGCCGAGACGATCCGCGACCTCGCCGCGCGCGGCGTCCCGGTCGACCAGGCGCTGGACGCCGGCGACTGGCCGTGGCCGCGCGCCGGCCTCGCGGACGCGGTCCGGCGCGGCTACGAGCAGCTGCCGCGCAGCCAGAAGCGGTTGCCGCTCCTATGAGCGGGTACTCCCCCGGCATGACCGAGAACACCGGGATCGAGGACGAGGACCTCCCCGAGGACCTCCAGCCCACCGACGACAACCCGCTCGCCCAGGACCTCGACCCGGACGAGGCGAAGTCGCGCGAGGAGCTCGACGTGCTCGGCGGCAAGACGCCCGAGCAGCGTGACGAGGACGACGCCGCCGACTGACGGCGCGCCGTCCGCCGACTGTCGGCGGGCTCTCCTAGCGTGGCGGGATGAGCTCGGACCGGTACGGCAGTGACGTCCTCTCCACCGACTGGCGCGCCCCCAAGCGCGGCCGCGCCGTCGAGGCGCCCGCGGAGTTGGGCGCGGTCGTCGAGGAGGTCACGACCGACTGGTGCGGCGAGATCGTCGCGGTCGACCGCGACCTGCACACCGTCACGCTCGAGGACCGGCGCAGCCGGCGGCGTACCTTCCCGCTCGGGCCCGGCTTCCTGCTCGAGGGCCGGCCGGTGATCCTCACCGCGCCGGTGCGCACGGCGGCGCCCGCGAAGCCGACCCGGACCGCCTCCGGCTCGGTCGCCGTGCCCGACGCGAAGGCCCGGGTCGCCCGCGCCAGCCGGATCTTCGTCGAGGGCCGCCACGACGCGGAGCTGGTGGAGAAGGTCTGGGGCGACGACCTGCGGATCGAGGGCGTGGTCGTCGAGTACCTCGGCGGCGTCGACGACCTGGCCGACCACCTCCGCGACTTCCGGCCCGGGCCGGACCGCAAGGTCGGCGTGCTCGTCGACCACCTGGTCGCGGGCTCGAAGGAGAGCCGGATCGCCCAGGGCATCGCGAAGTCACCGGTCGGGCAGCACGTGCTCATCGTCGGCCACCCGTTCATCGACATCTGGGCCGCGGTCAAGCCCGACCGACTCGGCCTGCCGAGGTGGCCCGACGTCCCCCGCTCGATCGAGTGGAAGAAGGGCGTCTGCCAGCAGCTCGGCTGGCCGCACCGCGACCAGGCCGACATCGCCCGCGCGTGGCAGCACATCCTGAGCAAGGTCTCCTCGTACCACGACCTCGACCCGGCCCTGCTGGGCCGGGTCGAGGAGCTGATCGACTTCGTCACCGCCTCCCCGGGGTGAGCGGGCGAAGGAACTGAGCCCGCTCACGACGGCGCTGGGGCGGGGAGGTTGAGGAGGCTCGGCTCGGACGGAGCCTGCGATGTCCGAGCGACCCGTCTCGAAACCCAGTTCGTGGCGCGAACGATCGACCGGGTGACGTCGGTGCTGTCTCGATGCGACCTGGCTGGCCGGACTTCGCAAGCTCAGTCCGGGGCGGATCAGCGGTCGATGTCGAGGTCACGCGGCGGCTGCACGGTGCTGGTCATCGCTCTCTCCCCTCTCTGAGTCGGTACGGACGACTCTGCCCCTGTCCGGCCGGTCGTTCCGTTCGCTCGCTGACACTGCGGTTCACTGGTTCCCGTGGAGTGGTCGCTGCTCGCCTCGCTCGACGAGGACGAACGACGCCGGGTGCTGGCCGCCGCGCGCCGGCGCAGCTACGGTCGCGGCGAGGTGCTGGTCAACGACGGCGACCCGTCCGACAGCCTGCACCTGGTGGCGTCCGGGCGGCTCGCCGTACGGGTGTCGACCAGCGACGGCGAGAACGCGACGATCAACCTGCTCGGGCCGGGCGACTACTTCGGCGAGCTGTCGCTGCTGGAGGGCAGCCCGCCGGTCCGCTCGGCCACGATCGTGGCCCTCGAGCCCGCGGAGACGCTGTCGCTGTCGGCCGCGGAGTTCCGCGAGCTGCGCCGCCGCCACCCGGCCGCGAACCAGCTCCTGCTCTCCCTGATGGCCCGCCGCGTCGAGGAGCTGTCGGCGCGGCTGCTCGAGGCGATGTACGACGGCCTCGACCGCCGGGTGCACCGGCGGCTGGCCGAGCTCGCGGAGCTCTACGACGACGGACGGCCCGGCGCGGTCGTCGTTCCGCTGACCCAGGAGCACCTCGCGGAGCTGGTCGGCGGTACCCGGCCGAGCGTCAACCAGGTGCTGCAGCGCCTCGCAGCGGACGGGATCGTCGAGCTCGGCCGGGGCCGGGTGACGGTGCTCGACCGGGACCGGCTGGCAGACCTCTCAGGCTGACACCTGGTCGGTGGCCCACCGGGCGGCCCCGAGGCGGGTGAAGATCTGCTGCGCCTGACCGGCCTGCTCGACCGACTCGTCGGCGCGGCCCTGGCGCTGCAGCACCGCGGCCAGGTCGGCGCGGCAGAGCGCCACCGTCGGCTCGGAGTGCCACTGCACCGCCAGGGCGATCGCGTCGCGCAGGTGCGCCTCGGCCGCCTCGTCGTCGCCGGCCGAGGCGGCGAGCAGCCCCGCCATCCGACTGCGCTGCGCACGCACGCCGACCGGCAGCCCGCCGCCGCGGTAGCCGTCGACGATGGCGATCAGCCCGGCGAGGGCCTCCCGGTCCCCGTCCGCCCAGGCGACCTCGGTGGCCACCTTCCAGATCAGGGTGAAGTCGTCGTACATCCCGCCGACCGAGAACGCGGTCTCCGCGGCCTGGCGCGCGAGCGCGCCCGCCGGACGGCCGGCGCCCTGCGCCTCGAGCGCACGGGTCAGCTCGACGAAGCAGCGCAGCGACAGGTCGTCGCCGGCGTACTTCGGGTCGTCGAGGTTGGCCGGCAGCCGCCACCCCGTCCCGCGCGCGCCGGCGATCCGGGCGCGGACCAGCTCGGCCAGGGGCTCGTCGACGACCGCCTCGTCGGCGAACAGCAGCGCGTCGTCCCAGTCGCCCGTGACCAGGCAGGCCAGGGCCAGGTTCGACATCGCGCTGGAGAGCCCGATCGCCACCCCGGCCTGGCGGGACACCTCGACCGCCTCGAGGCCGTACTCGCGAGCGCGGGCCGCGTCGTCGGACGCCCAGGTGACGTTGAGGTTCACCAGCGCGCGCGCCAAAATCACGACCTGGTGGTTGCGGCGGGCGATCTCGGCGGCGGCGGTGAAGAGCACCCGGCCGAGGCCACGCATGCCGCTGACCATGTGGTGCAGGGCGAAGCCGATGTACGCCTCCGCGATGTAGGCCTCCTCGCCGTACTGCTCGGCCAGCCGGACGTGCTCGGCGGCGTGGTCGCCGAACCCGTGCTGGGTCCGGAGCTTGATGCGCGTCAGGTTCTGGGCGAGCTCCAGCCGCACCCGCGCCGCGTCCTCGCGGTCGCGGAGCGCGTCGTACCGCTCCTGCGCCATCGTCGCCGGCGTCTCGTAGTCGCCCCGGCCGACCGCGATCGTGTAGACGAGCACGTTGACCGCCTCGGCCGCCTTGAGCTCGTCGCCGATCGCGTCGAACGCGTCGCGGGCCGCCTCCGCGGGCTCGATCGCGGCGGCCGGGTCCTCGGTGTCCTGCAGGGCGCGGGCCAGCTCGAGGTGGATGTCGGCACGCACGAGCGGGTCGGTCGCCCGCCCCAGCGCGACCCGGAGGTGGCCCGCGGCCTCGCTCGGTGCCCCGAGGACACGGGCCCGCTCGGCCGCCCTCCGGAGCAGCTCGACCGCGCGCTCGGTCAGGTCCGGGGCGTCCGGGTCCTCCGGCACGGCGTCGATCGCCTCGAGGTGGTGCTGCGCGGCGATCGCGGCGTTCTCGTCGTCGAGCAGGTCGACGACGGCGAGGTGACCGGCCTTGCGGTCGCGACGGGCCAGGGTGGTGTAGGCGACCTGGCGGACCACGGCCTGCACGAACTGGTACAGCCCCGCCTCGCTGTTGAAGCGGCCGGTCTCCTGGCGCAGCAGCTGCAGCCGCACCAGCGACCCGAGCGCCCGGTCCAGGTCCGCGACGTCCGGGCAGAGCGCGGCGATGAGGTCGCGCGAGAACGGGCGCCCGACGATGCTGGCCCGGTCGAGCACCCGGCGCTGCTCGGCCGGGAGCTGATCGAGGCGGGCGGCGATCAGCGCCTGGAGCGACGCGGGCGCGCCGATCGCGTCCAGGTCGAGCGGGGTGTGACCGGCGAGGACGTACTGCCCGCCCCGCGGGATGACCAGGTCGCGGTCGATCAGGGAGCGGACCGTCTCCACGGCGAACAGCGGCATGCCCTCCGACCGCTGCACCAGGGCGTCGCGGACGTCCTGCTCGAGCCCGGCGACCAGGCCGTCGAGCAGCTGGCCCATCTCCCGGTCGGCCAGCGGCTCGAGGTGCACCACGGTCGAGCGCCGGTTGGTCGCGAGCGCGGGGTTGGCCTCCAGCAGCTCCGGCCGGGTGAGCAGCACGACGAAGCAGGGGAAGGTGGCGGCTGCGAGCAGGTGCTCCACGAAGCGGAGCAGGCCGTCGTCGGCGTACTGCGCGTCGTCGATGACCAAGGCCACCGGGACGCCGGCGCCGCTGACCCGCTCCAGGAAGGTGGTCCACGCCGCGAAGAGGTCCTCGCGCTGGAACGACCCGACCGCCCCGACGCCCAGCAGCGCGGCGATCCGGGGCTCGAGCCAGGCCCGCTCCTCGGGGTCGGGCACGATCTGGTCGAGGGCGGTGTTCTCGAGGCGGGTGCGGATCGCCTCGGCGAGCGCGTAGAACGCCACGCCCTCGCCGTACGACAGGCAGCGGCCGGTGTGCCAGCGGACGTCGTCGTTGAGGCCGTCGACGTACTTCTCGAACTCCCACGCGACGCGGGACTTGCCGACGCCGGCCTCGCCGTCGACGACGAGGAGCGCGGGGTGCCGGTTCTCCTCGACCCGGTGGAAGAGCTCCTTGACCAGGCGCATCTCGCGGTCGCGGCCGACCAGCGGCGCCTCGAGGCCGTCGGCGCGCTGCGCGCCGCCGACCGCGGCGACCACGGCTCGCACCGCCCACAGCGGCACGGGATCGGCCTTGCCCTTCATCGGGTGGCTGCCGACGTCGACGTACGTGATCGCCGAGGAGGTCAGCAGCCGGGTCGTCTCGTCGACCCACACCTGGCCGGGCTGCGCCGCCGACTGGACCCGGGAGGCGGTGTTGACCGCGTCGCCCGCGACCATGCCCTGCTGCTCCGCCCCGATCGTGACCGCCACCTCGCCGGTGACGATGCCGACCCGCATCGCGAGGTCGGGGACGCCGAGGTCGGAGCCCATCGCGGCGATCGTGTTCACGAGCTCCAGGCCGGCGCGCACCGCGCGCTCGGCGTCGTCCTCGTGGGCCGTGGGCACGCCCCACACGGCCATCACCGCGTCGCCGATGAACTTCTCGAGCACCCCGCCGTACCGGGCCACGATCGCGCGGCACTCGTCGAAGTACCGGGACAGCAGCTCGCGCACCTGCTCGTGGTCGCGGGTCTCCGACAGCGCGGTGAAGCCGACCAGGTCGCCGAACAGCACGCTCGTGACCCGTCGGGACGCGACCGGCTGGCGGGGCGCCGCCGGACCCTGCTCGGCGCCGCAGCTGCTGCAGAAGCGGGCGCCGGGCACGACCTCCGCACGGCACGTCGGGCAGGCCGGCGCCTGGAGCGCCGCGCCGCACGCGAAGCAGAACCGGGCTCCCGCCGGCTGACCCGAGGCGCCGCAGCCGCCACAGCTCGTCACCGCCTCAGGATGGCGCATCAGACCGCGAGCCGGTCGGCAATCACCGCATCTGCCGCCCGGGCGGCGGCCGGCGTCCCGGTCACGGCGGCCAGGAAGTCGGGCCGGCCGAGGCCGAGCAGGACGGTGTCCTCGGTCGCGGTGACGGTCGCGGTGCGGGGCACGTCGCGCAGCAGCCCGATCTCGCCGACGTACTCCCCCGGGCCCTCGGTCCGCAGCAGCCGTCCGTCCTGGGTCACCTCGACCCGGCCGGACAGGATCACGTAGAAGCCCTCGGCGTGCTCGCCGGCGGTCATCACGGTCGCGCCGGCGGCGTACGGCGCGGGCTCGAGCTTGCGGGCCAGCGCCTCGACCGCCGCGGGCGGCAGCGGCGCGAAGATGTCGATGCCCGCGAGCAGGTCGACGTGCTGCGGCTCGGAGAACGGGGGCGCGGCCAGCCGGGCGTCGAGGCGGCTCATCCGCGGCATGCTGGCGACGGCGACGAACGCGACGGTGACGCCGAGGGCGGCCATCGAGCCGCGCAGGCCGAGCAGGTGGACGAGCAGCGGGGCGATGGCGGCGCCCAGCGCCATCGCGGCGATCAGCGAGCTGTCCACGGCCGCGAAGACGCGGGAGATGATCCGCTCGGGGGCCACCCGCTGCGGGATGGTGTCGAGGCCGAGGTTGACCCACGGGTCGGCGAGGCCGATCACGGCGAGCGCGGCGATCGCGACGACCGGGCTCGGGAACAGCGCCATCGCGATCAGCGGGAGCGCCCAGCCGAGGACGCCGTACGCCATGTCCCGGCCGAGCCGGCCACCGCCGTTCATGCCGAGGACGACCAGGCCGCCGGCAACGGTGCCCAGGCCCATCACGGTGTTGAGGTAGCCGACGCCCGCGGCGCCGGCGTCCAGGACCTGCACGGACAGCACGACCAGGAAGACCGTCAGGGCGCCCCAGATGGCGCCCTGGGACGCGGCGAGCAGCGACACGGTGCCGAGGTCGCGGTCGCGGCCGAGCTGCGCGAAGCCCGCGGTCACCTCGCGGAGGAAACCCTCGTGCTCCCCGCCCTCGGCGACCGGCTCCGCCTCGCGGACGGGGACGCGGACCGCGGCGACGAGGGACAGCGACCACACGAAGGTGAGGGCGTTGAGCCAGAACACGGCCTGCACGTCGACGACCGCCAGCAGCAGCGCTCCGACCGCCGGGCCGGCGAACATCGCGACGGTCTCGAGGTTCGAGGTGACGGCGTTGGTGGCGGTCAGCTGGGCCGGGTCGTCGACCAGCCGGGGCACCAGGCCGGACTGCGCGGCGCGGAAGCTCGCCCCGACGCCGGCCGCCAGCAGCGCGAGACCGAAGACCAGGAACGCCGGTCCGTCCAGCCCGACGACGACTGCGGCCGCCGCGACCAGCCCGGCGCGGGTGGCGTCGTTCGCCATCATGAAGCGCTTGCGCGAACCGACCCGGTCGGCGACGTGCGCGCCGAGCGGTCCGGCGACGGCACCGACGACGAACCGCAGCGCCTGGTAGACGCCGACCGCGGCGGCGCCGCCCTCGTCGTACGCCCACACCATCACCGCGATGCCGTAGGCCCAGTCACCCAGGGTCGACCCGAAGAACGCGAGCTGGATCCTGCGCAGGGCCGGGCTCCTCAGCACCCGCACGATCGATCCACGCTGACCTGACATGACGAACCTCCGTGGCTCCCGGCGGCTCCCCCGGTGGGAGCGCCGCGCTCATCGTGGAGCCGACGGAGGTCGTCGTTCTGTTCGGTTGCCGACAGAAGCGTCAGCTCATTCGCAACGGCCGTCCCTGCGCGTCGGTGACGTTGTCGGTGGCGAGGATGATGATGCCGTCGATGAACGGCCACAGCGCGCCGATGCCGCAGGTGACCAGCGTGACGACGAGCTGCCACACGCCGGTCTTGGTGTCGCCCAGGTAGAAGCGGCCGATGCCGAAGGGCAGCAGGATCTGCAGCAGGCCGGCGACCAGCTTGGTCTTGTCGGAGTACGGGACGCCGGTGACCGGGTGCAGGCCGTACGGCGCGGCCGGGTTGGGGGGGTAGCCGGGCGCGTAGCCCGGCTGCGGGGGCTGCTGCTGGTAGGGCTGCTGCTGGTACGGCGGCGGCTGCTGCTGCTCGTAGGGCGGCGGGGTCGGCTCGCCGTAGGGCGGCGGGGTCGGCTGGCCGTACGGCGGCGGCGCCGACTGGCCTCCCTCGGGCGGCTGCTGGTTCGGGTCGAGAGGTTCCTCGGGGCCTTGGGTCATGGCGCACACCCTAGGCCCGTTCGGGGGTCTACGGCAGGAGGTCGCGCACGATCGCGTCGGCCAGCAGTCGTCCGGCGCGGGTGGGCACCAGGCGGCCCCGCTCCTCGGTCAGCAGGCCGCGCCCGGCGAGGTCCGGGACGGCGGCGCGGCCCAGCTCGTCGAGGACGTCCGCGGGGAGGCCGTCGCGCAGGCGCAGCTCGAGCAGCACCCGCTCCACCCGCCGGCTCTCGTCGTCGAGGACCTCGCGCGCGAACGCCGGGCTGCGCTGCGCGGCGATCCGTTCGGCGTACGCCGCCGGGTGCTTGACGTTCCACCAGCGGACGCCGCCGACGTGGCTGTGCGCGCCCGGGCCGACGCCCCACCAGTCGCCGCCGGTCCAGTACAGGAGGTTGTGACGGCACCGGCTCGCCGCGTCCTTCGCCCAGTTGGAGACCTCGTACCACTCCAGCCCGGCGGCGCCCAGGCGCTCGTCGACGAGCACGTACTTGTCGGCGAGGTCGTCCTCGTCGGGCATCGGCAGCTCGCCCCGCTTGACCCGCCTGGCGAGCGCGGTGCCCTCCTCGACGATGAGCGAGTACGCCGAGACGTGGTCGGGTGCGCAGGCGAGCGCGGCCTCGACGGAGGTCGCCCAGTCGGCGAGGGACTCCCCGGGCGTGCCGTAGATGAGGTCGAGGCTGAGCTGCTCGAACCCCGCCTCGCGGGCCCAGGCGACGACCTTCGGCACCCGGAGCGGGTCGTGCGTGCGGTCCAGGACCTTCAGGACGTGCGGGACGGCGGACTGCATGCCGAAGCTGAGCCGGTTGAACCCGACCGCCCGCAGGGCGTGGAGGTCGGTCGCGTCGACGCTGTCCGGGTTGGACTCGGTGGTCACCTCCGCTCCGGGGGCGAGCCCGAACTCGTCGTCGATCGCGCGCAGGATGCTGCCCAGGTCGGCCGGGTCGAGCAGCGTCGGCGTACCCCCACCGAAGAACACCGTCTCGACAGGGACGTCCCGGTCGCCGAGCACGCGGCGGGCCCGACGGACCTCGGCGATCGCGGTCTCGGCGTACGACGCCCGGCTCGCGCCCGGCCCGAGCTCGTCGGCGGTGTAGGTGTTGAAGTCGCAGTAGCCGCACCGGACCGTGCAGAACGGCACGTGCACGTAGAACCCGAACGGCCGCGTGCCCACCCCCGCCAGCGCCGACTCCGGCAGCGACCCGTCCTCGGGCACGGGGTCACCAGCGGGCAGGGCGGACGGCACCGACCCATTCTCGCGCGCACCCCTCCGGATCGCCGAAGTCGGGTCGTCCGCCTCTCGCACCTCTATGCGCCACACTCAGGCGGACGACCCAAGCCACTGTGGAGGACGAACCCGCCAGGTGCGGCGATCGGGGCATGGTCTGGGCATGGCGAATCGTCCTCCTCCGTGGCTCCCGGCCGCGAACGCGCAGGCCGGCCTGGTCACACGTCGTCAGCTGCGTCGGCTGGGCTTGAGCCACCACTACGTCGACACCCAGCTGGACGCCGGGAGGTGGCAGGAGATCAGCGGCACGGTGCTCGCGACGACGACGGGCGAGCTCACCAGGACCCAACTGATGTGGGCGGGTGTCCTGCACGCCGGGCCAGCGAGCGCTCTCGGCGGGCTGACCGCGCTCGAACGTCACGGGCTGGAGCGGTGGAGCCGCGACGAGGTCACGGTGCTGGTCGCGAAGTCCCACAACCTGGAGCCCATCGCGGGCGTGCGGTTCGTCGAGACCCGACGCCCGGTCCAGCTGCTGACGTCGTCGAAGCCGCTGCCCACGTGGCGGGTCGAGCCGGCAGCGCTCCTGTGGGCGGGGTACCAACCCGTGACCCGATCCGCGTACGGCCTCCTCGCCGCGTGCGTGCAGCAGGGCCTGACGACGCCCTACCGCCTGGACGGCTGGATCACCCGGATGAGGCCGCTGCGCAGGGCCAAGCCGTTCCGACGCCTCCTGGGCGACCTGGCCGCCGGGGTCCAGTCCGCGGCCGAGCGCGATGTACTCACCATGTGCGACCGGTTCGGCATCCCTCGACCGCACCACCAGACCCGGCGGACGGACTCCGCAGGTCGGCTGCGCTTCACCGACGCGGAGTGGCGGCTCGCGGACGGCCGGGTCGTGGCGCTCGAGGTGGACGGCGGCTTCCACATGACGGTGGAGCACTGGAGTGCCGACATCGAACGACACCGCCAGCTGGTCGCAACCGGCGTGATCGTGGTGCGCTGCACCGCGATCGAGCTCCGGGAGCACCCCGAGCGAGTCGTCCGGGACCTCATCGCGCTCGGTGTGCTCGAGTCGTCCGCCTGAGGGTGGCGTATGACCGCTCGAGAGGCGGACGACCCGTCAAACGTCAGTGGAAGTCGCGGGAGCGGTGGCGGGCCTGGAGGGCGCGGCCGGCCGCGGCGTGCACCTGCTCGATCGGCTCCATCCGGTCGGCGACCAGGTTGGTGACGCCGTCCTGGCGCTCGAGGATGCCGCGGATCACCATGCCGGCGGCGGAGTTGGCGACGGTGCGGTAGCGCCGCCACACCCCCACCGTGCAGACCACGTTGAGCATCCCGGTCTCGTCCTCGAGGTTGAGGAACGTGACCCCGCCGGCGGTGCCCGGCCGCTGCCGGTGGGTGACCAGCCCGGCGACGTGCACGCGGCGGTTGGGCTCACAGGTGTTGCAGTCCTCGACCGACTTGATCCCGGCCGCCCGCAGCTGCGGCCGGAGGTGCTCGAACGGGTGGCCGCCGGGCGTGATGCCGGTCGCCCACATGTCGGCCATGGTGATCTCGACGTCGTCCATGTCCGGCAGCGTCGGCGCGGGACCGGCGACCCGGATGCCCTCGAGGTGCTCCTCGGTCTCGGTCCAGCCGGCGTTCCAGAGCGCCTGCCGCCGCGACAGTCCGGTCCCGTCGAAGGCACCGGACGTCGCCAGCGCCTCCAGCTGCCGCGCGTCGAGACCGGCCCGCCGGGACAGGTCCGCGTGGTCGGCGAACGGCCGCTCCTCGCGGGCGGCCACGATCCGCGCCGCCACCTCGGTGCTGATCCCGCGGACCGAGTCCAGCCCGAGGCGGACGGCGTACGCCGTGTCGCGCCGGTGCTCGGGCGTCGGGTCGGGCGTGCCGGGGACCCACTCGGTGCGCTCGCCGTCGCTGAGGCACGAGGGCAGCCCCGTCGGGCCGGGGGCGCCGACGAGCTCCAGGTCGGCGGTCGCCCGCGACC
Source organism: Nocardioides aquiterrae (assembly GCF_039526625.1). Classification (NCBI taxonomy): domain Bacteria; kingdom Bacillati; phylum Actinomycetota; class Actinomycetes; order Propionibacteriales; family Nocardioidaceae; genus Nocardioides; species Nocardioides aquiterrae. Next base: position 71,606 of record NZ_BAAAJE010000019.1, on the reverse strand, counting down.
GCAGCAGGTCCGGGCGCAGCACCTCGACGCCGTGCCGGCGCGCGTCGTGCACCAGCGACTGCGGCGAGTAAAAGCCCATCGGCTGCGCGCGCAGCAGCGCGGCGAGGAACGCGCCCGGGTAGTGCAGCTTGCACCAGGAGCTGGCGTAGACGAGCTTCGCGAACGACAGCGCGTGGCTCTCGGCGAACCCGAAGTTCGCGAACGACAGGATCTGCAGGTAGATCGCGTCGGCCTTCGCGCCGGTGATGCCCTTGGCCTCCATGCCGGCCATCAGCTTCTCCTTGACCGACTCGATCCGCTCGATGCCGCGCTTGGACCCCATCGCCCGGCGCAGCAGGTCGGCCTCGTCGCGGTTGCAGTCGCCGAGCACCCGCGCCATGTCCATCAGCTGCTCCTGGAACAGGGGTACGCCGCGGGTGCGCTCGAGCACCGGGATCAGCAGCGGGTGGGCGAACTCGACCGGGTCGCGCCCGGTCGCCCGGCGCACGTAGGGGTGGACCGCGCCGCCCTGGATCGGACCGGGCCGGATCAGCGCGATCTCGATCGCCAGGTCGTAGAACTCGCGCGGCTGGAGCCGAGGCAGCGTGCCGATCTGCGCCCGGCTCTCGACCTGGAAGACGCCGACCGAGTCCGCGCGGCAGAGCATGTCGTAGACCGCCGGCTCCTCCTTGGGCATCGAGGCCAGCGTCCAGTCCTCGCCGAGGTGCTCACGGACGATCGTCATCATGTGGTCGAGGGCGCTGAGCATCCCGAGCCCGAGCAGGTCGAACTTCACCAGCCCCATGAACTCGCAGCCGTCCTTGTCCCACTGCAGGACCGTGCGCTTGTCCATCCGGGCCCGCTCGATCGGCACCACCTCCCCGATCGGCCGCTCGGTGAGCACCATCCCGCCGGAGTGGATGCCGAGGTGCCGGGGCGCCCCGAGGAGGCCGTTGGCCAGCCCGACGACGGAGGCCGGTACGTCGTGCTCGCCGCCCTCGCGCACCGCCACCTCGGTCCACGAGGTGATCTGCTTCGACCACGCGTCCTGCTGGCCCGGGGAGTGGCCCAGCGCCTTGGCGGCGTCGCGGACCGCCATCTTGGGCCGGTACCCGATGACGTTGGCGACCTGCGCGGCGTTGTGCCGGCCGTACTTGTCGTAGACCCACTGGATGACCTGCTCCCGCTTGTCGGAGTCGAAGTCGACGTCGATGTCGGGCTCCTCCTCGCGGGCTTTCGAGATGAACCGCTCGAACGGCAGCCGGTAGAAGACCGGGTCGATCGCGGTGATGCCGAGCGCGTAGCAGACCGCGGAGCTGGCCGCCGATCCCCTGCCCTGGCAGAGAATCCCCTGCGACCGGGCGAACGCGACGATGTCGTGGACGATCACGAAGTAGCCGTCGAAGTCCTTCTCCGCGATCACCCGCAGCTCGTGCTCCACCCGTGCCCGCGCCTCGCGGGCGTGCGGCTCGTGGGCGTAGCGCTCGGCGAAGCCGCGCTCGGTCAGCTCGCGCAGCCAGCCGGACGGCGTCCAGCCGTCGGGCACGAACTTGGGCAGGCGCGGCGAGGCCTTCTGCAGGTCGAACGCCACCTCGTCGGCGAGCACCACGCTGCGGCGTACGGCGTCGGGGTGGCGCGCGAACCGCCGCGCCATCTCGTCCCCCGATCGCAGGCTGGCCATCCCGGACGCCGGCAGCCAGCCGTCCATCTCGGCCAGGCTGCGCCGGGCGCGGACGGCGGCCATCGCGTCGGCGACGCGGTGCAGCTCGGGCCGCGCGTAGTGCACGTTGTTGGTCGCCACCACCGGCAGCCCGTGGTCCCGGGCCAGCCCGGCGAGCAGGTCGTTGTGCGTGGAGTCGGTCGGGAAGCCGTGGTCGATCAGCTCGACCGCGACGTTCTCGTGGCCGAACAGCGCGGTCAGCCGGTCCAGCTCGTCGGCCGCGTACGACGCGCCGCGGGCCAGCGCCCGGCGCACCGCCCCCTTGCGGCAGCCGGTCAGCACCAGCCAGTGCCCGCGGCCGCGCTCGGCGAGCTCGCGCAGGTCGTACGCCGGCTTGCCCTTCTCGTCGCCGCGCAGCTGCGCGTCGGTGATCGCGCCGGCCAGCCGGTGGTAGCCCTCGACCCCGCGCGCGAGGACCAGCAGGTGGCTGCCCTCGGGGTCGGCGACGCCGTTCTGCGGCCTGGTGAGGCCGAGCGACAGCTCGGCGCCGTACACGGTGTCGAGACCGCCGTGCAGCTGCGCGGTCTCGGCGAACAGCGGCGCGCCGTAGAACCCGTCGTGGTCGGTGATCGCCAGCGCGTGCAGCCCGAGCCGGATCGCCTCGAGCACCAGGTGGTCGGGCCCGCTGGCGCCGTCGAGGAAGCTGAAGCTCGAGTGCGCGTGCAGCTCGGCGTACGGCGTGACCGGGCCGGCCGGCCGCTCGACGTCGACCTTCTGCTTCTTCCGCTTGCGCTGCGAGATCGGCGCCTCGGGGTCCTGGGGCGTGACCATCCGCCCGGAGAGCCGCTTCTCCAGCTCGCCCCAGGAGATCGCGGGGTTGCTCCAGCCCATCAGTCGTACGCCGCCTCGGTCCACCACACGCCCGAGTCCCACGTCATCAGCCAGGCCCGGCCGTCGACGCCGACGACCTGGAAGCGGGCGACCCGTCGCGGCTCTGTCATTCCTGGGGACTCCCACCACAGCTCCTCGACCGGCCACGGGCCGGCCCACGCGGCGACCGGCTGCCAGTCGCCGGCCGGGCCGGGCCGGAACCGGGCCGGCTCGGCGGTGACCGACCCGCGCTCGTCGACGTCGACGCTGCGGCCGCCGGCGCCGAGCATCTGCGCGGCCACCGGTGTCGCGAGCACCCGCGCCGGAGCCGGCGGCGGGATGCTGCCCGGCCACGGCGGGCCCCCCTGACCGGAGCAGGACCGCAGACCGGTCGGCCGCTCGCCCCACGGCACCAGCGCCTGCCGGTCGCGCGGGGCCCGGCCGCCCTGGAGCACCGGGCGGACGACGGCCTCGTGGCCGAGCATCCCCTGCACCCGGGCGATGCCGCGCTCGACCCGCTCGTCGGTGCCGCCCCACAACCCGTCGGCGTGCACCGCGTCGGGCACCACGGTCAGCGGCGTGAACAGCACCCGGTCGACCGGAGCGCGTACGTCGCCCGCCTTGAACCCTCCTTGCAGCTGCCAGTGCAGCCGGTCGACGAGGTCGGCGGCGGTGAACCAGCGCGGGTGCAGCCAGGCCCGCGAGGACGCCGGCTCGGCCTCGCCCTCGCAGCGCGCCTCGACCAGCACCTCGGTGCAGACCAGCCCCTGCCGGGCCAGCCCGGCGACGAACCGGTCGGCGGTCTGCCGGACGCTGAAGCTGATCGTCTCCGCGGAGTCCAGCGGCGGCTCGAAGTCGACGTGGCAGGCGAGCTCGGGCGGCGGCGTCCGGGTGCGCAGCGGGACCGCGCCGTCGCCGCCCACGACCCGGTGCACCCAGGCGATCCCGGGGCCGAACCGGTCGCGCACGTCGGTCGCCGACAGGTCACCGAGGTCGCCGAGGGTGCGCAGCCCGAGACGCTTCATCAGGCTGACCGCGTCGAGGTCCTCCAGCACCTCCACGGGGAGCCCGCGCAGGAACGGCGCCGACTCCCCCGGCTCGACCACCAGGCAGTCCTGCCGCTCGGCCCGGCGGGCGGCGTGCTCGGCGGTGAACAGCTCGTCGGCGGTGCCGAAGCGGCAGTCCCACACGCCCAGACCGACCAGCCGCTCGGCGAGGATCGCGGCACCGGCCGGCTCGCCCCCGTGGAACCGGCCGGGCGCCCGCAGCGCCACCAGCCCCGGCCGCAGCGGCGCGACGCCCGGGCGGATCTCCTCGATCGAGGCCAGCACCGGCTCGAACGCGCGGGCGTCGCGGTCCGGGTTGACGGCGTACACCTTCAGCTCCGGGCAGCGCGACTGTGCGTCACGCCGCCGCATCCCCCGGCGTACGCCGGCCGCGCGGGCGCCGTCGTTGCACGCCTGCACGAGGTTCGCGCTGAACACCGCCGCGGGCAGGTGCGTGGGCAGGCCCTCGTCGGCCAGCGCCGCGACGACCGGCCAGTCCGGGCACCAGACCGCCATCACCCTCATCAGCTGGCCACCTCGACCTCCGCGACCGGGGCCCCCTGGAACGACGGAGCCTCGGCACGGCGGTAGGACTGGTCCTCGGCCGGGAACCACAGGGCTCCCCGCCGCGGCGGCGCCGACCCGCGGTGCGCCTCGACCAGGATCCGGCGGGCGCGCAGGTGGCCGTGCCCCTCGCCGACCCCGCTCCACGCGGGCTCGCGGGTGGTCAGCCGCACCTCGGCGCGCGGCCAGTCGCCCAGGACGACCAGCGCGGCGGACCGCTTGCGCAGCCGGGCGCCGAGCTTCTCGGCCACCCGCTCGGGGACCCGTCCCTGCGGCCTGACCAGCACGACGGTGACGACGTCGACCAGGGCGGCGGTCACCTCGAGCCACTGGTCGCCGGGGTCGGGCACCAGGACGGTGCGGTCCAGGTCGACGCCGAGCGCGGCCGCCGCCTCCGCCCCGAAGTCGGCCACGCCGACCACCGCCGACCAGCCCCCCGCCCGCGACGGGCCGGCCAGCAGGGCCAGCGCGAGACTCGCGCTGTCGACCGAGTAGCTTCCTCCTGCCCGCAGCTGGACCAGCCCGGCCAGCGCGGGGTGGGTCTCCAGCGGGAGCCGCGGCACGCCGTCCTGCATGCCCGCCATCCGGCTGCGGAGCTGCGCGATCGTGTCGAGGGTGCTGGCCACACCCCATCTTCGAACATCTGTTCGATCAGGTCAATCGGTGGGGGCCGCCTACTCCGTGGCGATCGCGCGCAGGACGTCCAGCCGCGCCGCCCGCCGGGCCGGGAAGACCGCCGCGAGCACGCCCACCAGGGCCGCCAGCACCATGAACACCGCCAGCCGGACCCACGGGATCGCCAGCACGTCGATCCCGTCGTCCGCGACCTCCCGCTGGAGCACCCAGCCGAAGACCAGCCCCATCACCACCCCGAGCACGGCGCCGAGGACGGCGATCACGACCGACTCCAGCCGGATCATCGTCCGCAGCTGGCGCCGGCTGACGCCGACGGCGCGCAGCAGCCCGATCTCCCGGGTGCGCTCGATCACCGAGAGCGCCAGCGTGTTGGTGATGCCGAGCACCGCGATGACCACCGCCAGGCCGAGCAGCGCGTAGATCAGGTAGAGGAACGTGTCGATCTGCGCCTTCTGCTCGTCGGCGAACTCCTGCTGGTCCTTCAGCGTCACCGTCGGGTTGTCGACCAGGATGTCGTCGATGGCGGACCGGACCGCGGCCTGGTCGGCCGCCGGCTCGGTCACGATGAACAGCACCGAGTCCTCGGGCACGAAGCCGGCCCTGCGCAGGCCGCCGAGCGTGGTCAGGAACGGGTCGGTGGTGGCCGAGCCGGTCGTCGGGAAGACCCCGGCCACCTGGTAGGTCCGCCGGCCGCCCGGGAACGTCAGCGTCACGTCGTCGCCGACCGCCAGCCCCCGGTCCTCGGCGACCGACTGCCGCACCAGCACGGTGTCGTCGCGCAGGTCGGCGAGGGACCCGGCGATCACCGGCACCCGCACGGCCGAGCCGAGCAGCCGCGGGTCGGCCGCGTCGAGGAACACCGTGCTGCCGCGGTACTTCGCGCTCGCCGTCCGGACGGCGACGACGTTCGCCACGCCGTCCACCTTCCTGATCTCCCGGGCGTACTGCGGCGAGAAGAACTGCCCGGTCACGTTCGAGACCACGAGCTGGGCGCTGAGGTTCTTCTCGATCGCCTGGTCCGTGCTCGTCTTCGCCGACTGACCGAGGATCGACATCAGCGTCACGACCGTGAGGCCCACCATCAGCGCGCTCGCGGTGGCGGCGGTCCGCCGCGGGTTGCGCAGCGAGTTCTGCCCGGCGAGGGTCCCGACCATCCCGGAGGTACGCCGGAACACCGCGCCCAGCCCCACGATCACCGGCCGGCCGAGCACCGCCGCCGTCAGCGAGACGCCGACGAGGATGACCAGCATGCCGAGACCGATCAGCAGCAGCCCGCGCGAGCCCTCGCCGAGGATGCCCAGCACCATCAGGCCGGTGCCGGCCAGTGCCATCACGGCGCCCAGCAGCATCCGGCGGTGCACGGCGGACTCGGGCACCGAGACGTCCTCGCGCATCGCCTCGACCGGTGCCACCCGCCCGGCGCGCCGAGCGGGCAGGTACGCCGCGAGCAGCGTGACCGTCACGCCGACGGCGTACGAGACGAGCACCGTGCGCAGCTCCAGCGGCATGTTCGCCTGGCCGAGGTCGAGGCCGACCGCGCCGAACAGCGTCTTGAGGCCGATCGCGAGCAGGTAGCCGAAGCCGATCCCGACCGTGGCGCCGAAGACGCCGATGACGAAGGCCTCCAGCAGCACCGAGAGGTTGACCTGCCACCGAGACGCACCGAGGGCGCGGAGCAGCGCCAGCTCCCGGCTGCGCTGGGCGACCAGGATCGAGAAGGTGTTCACGATGAGGAAGGTGCCGACCACCATGGAGACGGCCGCGAACACCAGGAGGAAGGTGTTGACGAAGCCGAGGATCTCGCCGATCGCGCTCTTGGTCTCCTCCGCGTAGGCGTCCCCCGTCTTCACCTCGACACCGGCCGGGACGACCTCGGCCGCCGCGTCCCGGAGCTCGGCCCGGGACACCCCGTCCGCGGCCGTCATCGAGATGTTGGTGTAGACGTCGCGGCCGTCGAAGAACAGCTCCTGCAGCCACTCCCGCTCGAAGATCGTCAGCGTGGCGCCGACCAGCCCGCCCTCGGAGCCGAACCGGACCAGGCCGACGAGCCGGACCTGCATCGTGGGCGGGTCGGCGGGAGTGACGAGGGTGACCTCGTCGCCGACGGCGTACCCCGCCTTGTCGGCGGTCTCGAGGTCGAGCGCGATCTCGCCGGGAGCGCTCGGGACCCGCCCCTCCGCGAGGGTGAGGATCCGATCACCGGTGATCGCGGTCAGCTCGGTGTAGTTGAACGCGAGGCCGGGCGGGCCGTTGCCGCCGACCAGCTTGCCGTCGGCGCCGATCACGTAGACGCCCAGGACGTTGTCGACGGCCGCCACCTTGGCGGCGCCGGGGAGCTGGCGCAGGTCGTCGGCGACCGAGGCGGGGATCGTGCGGGCGTCGACCCCGAACGCGTCGACCTCGCCGGCGCCCTTCGGCATCACCTCGACGTCCGCGGTGGTGCCGCCGACGATCCCGTCGAAGGCGCTGCCGAGGGCGTCGGTGAAGATGAACGACCCGGCCACGAAGGCGACGCCGAGCACGATCGCGAACGCGCTCAGCGCGAGCCGCACCTTCTTGGCCAGCAGGTTGCGCAGGCTGACGCGCCACATGTCAGCGTCCCAGGACCGGGTGGGGCTCCCCGACGTCCGCGCCGAGGCGGGCCATCTTCTCCAGGACCCGCTGCGCGGTGGGGTCGGCCAGCTCGTCGACGATGTGGCCGTCGGCGAGGAAGACGACGCGGTCGGTGTAGCCCGCGGCCGACGCGTCGTGGGTCACCATGACGATGGTCTGGCCGAACTCGTCGACGCTCTCGCGCAGGAAGGCGAGGATCTCGGCGCCGGCGTTGGAGTCCAGGTTGCCGGTCGGCTCGTCGGCGAAGACGACCTCGGGACGGCTCACCAGCGCCCGGGCGGACGCCACCCGCTGCTGCTCACCGCCGGAGAGCTCACCGGGCCGGTGGCCGAGGCGCTCGCGCAGGCCGACGGCGTCGACGACCGCGTCGAACCAGTCCCGGTCGGGCCGGCGGCCGGCCACCGCCAGGGGCAGCTCGATGTTCTCCCGCGCGGTCAGCGTCGGCACCAGGTTGAACGCCTGGAACACGAAGCCGATCCGGTCGCGGCGCAGCCGGGTCAGCGCCTTGTCGCCGAGGCCCGACAGGTCGACGTCACCGAGGTAGACGTGGCCGGACGTCGGGGTGTCGAGCGCCGCCATGCAGTGCATGAGCGTCGACTTGCCCGAGCCCGACGGCCCCATCACCGCGGTGAACTCGCCGGCGCCGAACTCGAGGCTGACCCCGTCGAGCGCGGCGACTCTGGCCGCGCCCTCGCCGTACACCTTCAGGAGGTCGACGGCGCGGGCCGCCGGCGGGCGGGTCGAGGGCATGCGGAGGACGTCGGACTCGGGCACGTCTCCATCCCAGCGCCGCCGCCCGCCGCCCCACAGGGGAAGAGGTCCCACTCGGACCCGGACCAAATGCCGAGTCGGC